>JASMKM010000031.1 GCA_030749235.1 Planctomycetota bacterium
GATGATGCCGCGTGCATGGCCGTTGACCATGACCAGGTCCAGCATCTCCGAGCGCACGTGCATCTTCACCGTGCCTTTGGCGATCTGGCGACTCAGGGACTGGTAAGCGCCAATCAGGAGTTGCTGGCCGGTCTGGCCGCGTGCGTAGAAGGTACGGCTGACCTGCGCGCCACCGAAGGAACGGTTGTCGAGCAGTCCGCCGTAATCGCGTGCGAAGGGAACACCCTGCGCGACGCATTGGTCGATGATGTCGTTCGCGACCTCGGCCAGGCGATAGACGTTGGCCTCGCGGGCGCGGTAGTCACCGCCCTTGATGGTGTCGTAGAACAGGCGGCGGATTGAGTCGCCGTCGTTCGGATAGTTCTTGGCGGCGTTGATACCGCCTTGTGCGGCAATCGAGTGGGCGCGACGCGACGAGTCCTGGTAGCAGAAGCAATCGACGTTGTAACCCATCTCGCCGAGCGAGGAAGCGGCCGACGCACCGGCCAGGCCGGAGCCCACCACAATGATCCTGAACTTACGCTTGTTGGCTGGGTTCACCAGTTTCAGATTGAAGCGATGGTTGGTCCACTTCTCGGCGAGTGGACCTTCAGGGACTTTGGAATCTAAGTGGAATGCCATGTCTTTACCCCCTTACTTAATGAGGCCGGTAAGGGCTGCGAGTGGGATCGACAGGTTGCCGATGAGAATGATGGCTGCCAGTACGGGACCGACTTTGTCGATGCACGCAGCGTTCGAATCTTTACGCACACCCAAGGTTTGCATCAGCGAACTGATGCCGTGACTCAAGTGCAAGCACAGAACCACGGTCGCTAGGCAGTAAACGATTGTGGTGAACGGGTGCTGGAATCCTTCCACGACCATCTTGTAGACATCATGACCGCCGTCTGGGAGCAGGTGTCCATAACTCTGAGCCATGTCGATGGTGCCAGTCGTGAAGTGCAGGACGTGATACACGATGAAGAGGGCGACCACGATGCCGCTGACGAGCATGGTGCGCGCCGCGAACCCAGTAGCCAAGTCTTTGCGATGTCGATAATCCACGGGACGGGCGGCGACGCTCATGCGTACGACCACCGCGGCGGACCAGATATGTGCGATTAGAGTCGTGAGAAGGGCCAGGCGGATGACCCACAAGATTGGTCCGAGCGACTGGAGGGTGTGGGCATATTGGTTCAGCGCATCCGGTCCCAAGAAGACCTGGAGATTGCCGATCATGTGACCGATGACGAACAGGACCAGAATGATTCCGGTGATCGCCATCAGCGCCTTTGCCCCAATGGAGGACTTCATGGTGGTGCCGAGGCTCATTGCGGGGCAAATGATAGCAATGCGTACTCCGATGTCGGGAATGTAAAACCCAGGAGTTTGTCCTCAAAAAAGCTGCTTTAAGGGCGTTTTTCGGCGCTTTTCGCCAGTGTCGCAAACACGCCCCCGGAGGTCCCCTCGAATATCCTCTAAATTCGCTTAATAACCGGGCGCCCTCCAGACCTCAGCACCCCGAAAAACCGTCTGCAGAACTTTGGTCTGGCCAAGGGTCGAGGGTGCAATCTGGAAGATATTACGGTCCAAAACAATGTAATCCGCCGACTTACCGGCCTCCAGCGAACCGGTCACATGTTCAAGCCTCATCAGGTAGGCGGGCTCGATGGTGTAGGCACGCACCGCTGCCGCGACATTCGGCAGGCTCTGCGGCCCACGATTGAGAGCGTTCTCCATACCTACGAAAGGGGAAAAGCTGCCGACGTCATAGTCGCTGCTCAAAACCAAGTGGGCGTCGCTTTCCCACAAGTCTTTCAGCGGCAAGGAGCGTTCGGCCACGCGGTGTGCGCCGAGCACGATTTTCAGTTCGTTGTTGTGTCCAGGCAGGACGAAATGCGACGACATCTGTAGATCCGCGATCACTCCCAATTGGTGGAAACGCGGTATGTCGGTCGGCGCCACCAATTCCAGGTGCGTGATCCTATGCCGACGTGGCGGCAGATGGGGGTTGGCCCATTGCGCGGCTTCCACCGCATTGAGGCCCTCGCGGGCGCCGCGATCGCCGATGGCGTGGATATGGAAATCGAAACCGACCTGTTCGAGTTCGTTGAGGTAGCGGTTGAGGCGGGGTGCCTCGAAGTAGTTCAAACCCAATGGAGCAGCAAGCTGCAGGCGGCGGTAGGGGTCGAGGACCGCAGCAGTAGTCATGTTAAGGATGCCGTCGGAATAGATCTTTATCTGTGAAATGTGCAACAGCGATTGCGGATCGCGTTCGTACATTCCACTAAGTTGGGCAATCTGTGCGGTGTCGTCGAGATAGGGATAAGCCCACAGGCCGAGCACCGTACGTGCGGTCATGACATCGTTTTGTTCGGCATGCTTGTAGGCGTCGATGTAACCGCGCTTCCAGAAGGCGCGGGCGTCAGCGATCGCGGTGATGCCATTGCGCGCTGCATGCTTGTAACCGACACGCAGTGCGATCTTGTTCAGGCGGTCGAGAGCGGCACTACGCGCCATTGCCAAGTCCATCACGTATTCGCCGGCACCGTCGAGCAAGATGCCATTTGGCCTGCCCCACCAATCCTTCATGATTACGCCACCGGGTGGATTGGGCGTGAATCGATCGATGCCGGCCGCCTGCAACGCCTTGCTGTTGACCCACATCGCATGCGACGTCTCCTCCATGATGATGGCCGGATCGTTAGGCACCGCATCGTCGAGAATGTCGACCGGGCGTCGGGCGAAGAAGAACTGGTCGATTAAGACATCGATCATCGAGAAACCCCAGCCGATCACCCAATCAGTGCCGATCTGATTCGGCGCCTGCGCTTGGATGGTGGGGATATAACTCTCGAGCGAATGCCCAGATTCGAGGATGACGGTGCCAGTCGCCGGATGATGCGCTTCCAACAGGTGCACGTGGCTATCCCCGATACCTGGCATCAACATGCGCCCTTGCATATGAACCATCTCGGTCTGTGCACCCTGATAGGCCGACGCACCTGCGTTGCTTCCCACGTACAGAATCTCGCCATTCTTCATCGCCATGGCCGACGCCCATGGCTGCAGGCCATCCACGGTGTAAATCGCGGCGTGATGCACGACGCGGTCGGCTTCAGGCAAAGGGGCAGCTGGCGTGGCTTGTGCCGCCAGCAACACGGAGGCAAGGACCGAAGGCATAATTCCAGTCTAGGCAAAAAGGTATCGAGGATGTGTCGAATTCCCAGGCCACCAACTTTACGTTGCCGTACCAGGAGTTGCTGGCAGGGTCAATTTGGGCCAAACACCTCGAGGATTTACACTCATTTTTGGCTCTTAAGGCGGCTTTTTGCCGAAAAACGTCAAACTTTTTGGGCGCAGATAGCATTGTTGGGTGATAATAAAATGAAGATGCCGCGCGGCTTCGAAGTGTTCGGCATTTCCCCACACAATCATGCGTTCCCTCCTCGCCCTCATAGCCATCGGCTTCGCAGCCCCTCTCGCGGCCCAATATCCGCAACCTCTTGACAATGCGGCTTACGCGGATGCCCAAGACAACATCTATCTCCGTGATGAAGTGACGCAGGTCATCGTCACCATGGACCCGGGCGACCTGCAGTTTCTCCTCGACAACCGCGACACCGACGTCTACGCCGATTGCACGGTGAGGATCATCAACTCGCAAATCGACGAGACCTACGCCAACGTTGGCATTCGGCCACGCGGCAACACCGCGCGCGACGCCAAGAAGAATGCATGGAAGTTGAGCTTCAACGAGTTCGTCCCCGGCCGCACCTGTCATGGACTGAAGAAGTTCAACCTCGGTGGTGATGCACCCGATCCTTCAATCAGTCGATCCAGCACCACCTTCGATTTCTTCCGCGCGATGGGCGTGCCGGCGCCGCGCACACACCATGTTTGGTTGACGATCAACGATGGTGCCGACGTCGAGGGCGTTTTCGTGAACTTCGAACAGGTCGACGAGATCTTCCTGAAAGCTTGGTTCGGTAACAATGGTGGCCGCCTTTATAAGTGCCGCAACAAGGGCACCGGCGCAAACCTGACCTACCGCGGCACTGGTCTGCCGTCCGACTACGAGGCACTGCTGGATTATGAGGAGGAAAATGGCGGCGACTTCCAGCTGCTTGCTGACTTCATCGACTTCATCAACAACTCCGCCAGCACCGCCTTTGCGACTGACATCGGCGAGTGGTTAAACACCGACGGTTTCCTTCGCGCCCAGGCGGTGGATGTAATCTCCGGCCAGTGGGACGGTCTCTGGATTGGCGCCAACAACTATTACCTATACGAGAACACCGACACCGGTCGCCTGGAGTACATCCCTTGGGATCTCGATCATTCCATCGGTATGGATTACCTGTTCTTTCCGATTATCGGCAACTTCGGAACCGACTTCGCGACCAAGCCTTATCAGGGTTGGGGTAACCGCGGCTTCGCCATGTCCGGCAACGAGCCGCCACCATTGATTGAGCGCATGCTGGATATCGCCAATTACGACTCTGCACTGAAGGCTTACTGTCGTGAGGCAGCTGCGGGGCCATTCCACCCGAACAACGTCTTCGGTCGCTTGGATCAGCTGAAGACCATGCTGTCGCCGATCGCCTTCACTGGCGCCTTCTCCGGCTCGTCGATGGACAACGGCTACACCAACAACAGCTTCAACAATTCCTTCACCTCGCCGGGGAGCTATTCCCTCTTCAACACGCCTGCCACTTGGGGACTGAAGCCCTTCATCACCAAGCGTCGCGAATACGTTGCGAATAACTATCCGACCCCACCTGCATCCCCGCAGGTGTTTATCAATGAGGTCATGGCTGACAACGAGACCACACTGGCTGACGAGGCTGGAGAGTTCGATGATTGGGTCGAGATCTATAACGATGAGGATGTGCCGATGGACATCAGCGGTTGGTACTTGAGCGACGACGCCGGCAACCCGCGCGAGTGGACCTTCCCAGCTGGGACCATCGTTCCGGCCAAGGGCTACGTCATTGTGTGGTGCGACAACGATCCCCTGCAGGGACCCTTGCACACCACCTTTAAGCTGACTTCCGATGGCGAGGGTGTTTACCTGTGGTTGCCGGATAGCTTTGGTCACATCCAGGCAGACTCGTTGCTGTTCCCAGGCTTGGGCAATGACGAGTCCTTCGGGCGTTTCCCTGACGGCACCGTCGCGGTCGAGACCTTCACCAGTGCGACTCCCGAGGCGACCAACGCGAGCGGAGGCTTCGCCCTGCGCGTGACTGGAAACTGCCCTGGTGAGCTCACCTTCCATGCCGGTGGCGCTACACCTGGTGGTACGGTTGTCTTCGTTGGTTCGATTGGCGGCGGCAGCTTCCCGATCCCGAGCGGCTATCCATGTGCGGGTTCGATGCTCGGTCTTGATTCTGGCTCCGCGACCATCGTCGGCCAGGTCACCGCCGACGCCAACGGCCAAGCCAGCATGGTCATCGACGGTCAGGAGAGTTATTCCGGCAGCGTGGTCTTGCAGGCACTGGACGTGACCAGCTGCAACTTGTCTAGCGCGGAGGAACTGTAGCCCTGATGGCAGCGCCCTGGGCACTCGACCGGACCCTGCGTTCACGATTCGAATGTAAATACCTAATCAACAAAGGTATGGAGCAGGAGATTCGGCAGTTCGTCAAGCCTTACCTAGAGCCGGACTTTTTCTCGGCGCGCCAACCCGACCTGAAGTACCGTGTGAA
>JASMKM010000032.1 GCA_030749235.1 Planctomycetota bacterium
CAACAGGCGATGGTTGCCGTCGCTGGCGAGCTTGCCGCCAATGGTGATCGTGCCGGAGTCGGGCTGTTCGAGGCCAGCGATGATGCGCAGCAAGGTGGTTTTCCCGGTGCCGCTTGGACCTTGGATTGACATGCGTTCACCGGCTTGGAGCTCCAAGCTGACGTGATTCAATACCTTGCTTGTGGCGAAGGACTTGTGAATCTGAGAGACGTCTAGTTGCGGGGAAGTCATTAGGATTTTTTGCGCAGGCTATGCCACCAAGCATGAAGCATCACCGGCAGAAACAGCAAGGCGACAAGGATGATGCCGTAGGCAGCGACGAAGTTGTCGCGCGCGAAGTGCAGCGCGTTGTAGTAGCGCACTGCGGCGGAGGAGTTGGCGGCTGGCAACAGGATGGCGAAGTCCAGTTCGCGGGCGCCGAAGGCGATGACCAGTCCTGCGGCCAGCCAGAGCGCCGAAACATGTCCACCTAAGCGGTAGCGAAACAGGCGCTGCAGGTAACTGCAGCCGGCCAGTTCGGCGGTCTCCTCTTGGGCGTCGGGTACGCGGCTCATGATGTCGAGCAGGATGAATACCGAGATTGGCAGGAAGCGCCCGGCAATCAGCAGGGCGGGTAGAAACAGGCTGGAGTAGAAGGAGTCCAGCCAAGGTTGGTTGAACATCAGGATCGAGCCGAAACCAAGAGCCACCGATGGCACCAGCAAGGGCAGGCAGAGCAGGACGAGCAAGGCCGAACGCCAGCGGTTGCGGCAATGCAGAATCAAGTGTGCCCACAAAGGCGCCAACAGCAAGCAAAGCAAGCCAGCCAAGCCCGCGTACTGCATGGTGCGGACCAGACTGCTACGTCCGCGGGTGATACCTTCCTGGAAGGCGGTACGGCTGACTTCGGACCAGCCACGTTCACTGAGTGGACCTTGTTTGCCGGTCTCAAAATAGATTTGGGCAAGGGGTGCTATCAATAGGACGACGATTAAAGCCAGCAACAGCAGTGGTATCCAAAGCTTGGCAGCACCTCGTGCGCTGGTCGGCTGAGCATGGCGACCGACTCCCGATTCAAAACCGAGTTGGCTCTTCAGTAAGCGCGCGTTGCCCAAGAGGACCAGCAGGCCCAACAGAACCAAGGGCAAGCTGGCGGTGGCGCCGGCGGTGAAATCGGCGTTTCGTGAGTGGCCGAAAACCTCGGCGGCATAAACATGGAAGAGGTTGCCAACGGTAGCGAAGTAATCGGGGACCGCGAAGTCACCCGCGGCGAACAGAAAGGCAAAGCCACCACCGATTAACGCCGGCAGCAATGAGATGCGAAGCATCGACATCCACCCGAGTTTCGGTGACACCAACAGCGCACTCTCGAAGGAAGCTGCCGCTTGCTTGCCTAAGCTTCGTGCAACCAGCAAGGCCGGAAGCGGGGCATAACAAAGACCAAAAGTAAAGATGGTGGCGCCGATGCCGGTCATGCCAGTCAGGCCGAACCACGCTTGAGCCATCATGAGAGGTGGCATTAACAGGGGCAGCGGCATCAACAGGCGAAACAGACCAGCGCCAGGGAACTTCCAGCGTGTACTTAACAAGGCATAAGGCCAGCCAATGGCGATGGCGAGCAGCGCCGACAAAGTAGAGATCCAGACCGAACGCCACAGCAGGCCGCTGGTGCGGGTGTCCAGCATGGTGCTCAAGCGGTCGAAGCGAACTAGGGGTTCCAGCAGCGGTAAGAGTGGAATCCACGCCGCCAACAAAGTGACGAGGATAGCCAGGCCCCACCAGGGACGGGCGCTGCGTGAGCCCAGCAGTGGAATCACTTGACGAAGGCCTCCTGGAAGGCGTCGGCGCGATCGGAGATGGCTGCAGCTACGGCAGCCCAATCCACGTCCATCACTTGATAGTCCTTACCTGGCACGGCGATGCCTTCCGGCATAGAGACACCTTCATGCAGGGGAATCTGCTGCGACACGCTGAAGGCGAGGCGCTGCTCGACCTCGGTCGACAGTACGTAATCGACGAACTGTTGGGCGGCACCTTGGTTTTTGCCGCTGGCGAGGATACTAATGCTGTTGGGGATTAGCATGGCACCTAGGTCGCCATCGCCTTGCTCCAGATAACGGATGGCGACTGGATTGCCGGCTTCCATGGCCTTGGCGGCATCGTCGGTATCGGTAAAGCACCACAAAAAGTCCCCGTTGCAGGTGCGGCGCATCACATCTGCGTTGCCAGAGCCGAAGGACAGGCCGGCGGCCTTGGCCTGCTCGAACCAATCGAGCATTTCCTGATCGCCGCGAATCAAGGACAACGCCGTGGCATTGGTCAGGGTGGTGCCGGTTAGCGGTTGGGCCATCGCACCACCTGAGGCGTAGGCCGGGTCAAGGAAATCGTCCAGCTTGTTGGGAACAGGTCCCTTGCGGTCAGTGCGGTAGAGGATCACGCGCGCACGCGCGGCAAAGCCTGTCCAATGGCCTTCTCGGTCGACGAAGGAGGCCGGAATGCCGTCGGCCGACGGGCTGCGGTAGGCAACTGTTAGGCCTTCATTTTTGAGCCGCAGCGTATGGGCGATTTCGTTGTTCCAGTAGACGTCGGCGCGTGGATTGCTCTTGGCTTCGGCGATGATCCTGTTGACCAACCCGACAGTCTTGTTGCGTTCCACATCGAACTGGGTCTCGATCTTTAGGCCAGTACGCGTTTCGAAGTCTGCCAAGATGCCTTCGGACAAGTCCTGGTCCAAGGAGCAATAGACGACTAAGTCGGCGCCACCAGAAGATGTGGTGGAGTCGCTGCAGGAGAGGGCAAGCAGGCAGGGAAGGAGGGCGGCGAGGGTGTTTCGCATCGGCGTGAATGTAGCAAGCCCCGTGCCGTCGTAATTAAGGCCCTGAAAGTGGCCGGATGTTCCCGCTTGGGAACCACTTGCGACGGCCTTGGCAAGTCTAGAATGGTGACATCTTCTTGCCCCTTGACCCGTGTCACAGATGCCTACGACTCTCCCCGAATTGAAGCTAGCCACCCGCATGGGGCGGCTCGGTACTGAAACCGCCTTTGAAGTCCTCGCCAAAGCCAAGGCGTTGGAGGCCGAAGGCAAGAGCATTATTCACCTGGAGATCGGTGAGCCGGATTTCGATACCCCCAAGAATATCATCGAAGCCGGCGTGGATGCGCTGCGTGGTGGTTGGACTCACTACGGCCCAGCCAACGGTCAACCGGAAGCTCGGGAAGTGGTTGCTAACTATGTGGCCAAGTCGCGCGGCATTGAAGTACACCCCGACGAGGTGACCATCGTGCCTGGTGGCAAGCCCACCATGTTCTACGCCATGCTTGCGCTAGTTGAGAAGGGCGACGAGGTCATCTATCCGAACCCCGGATTCCCTATCTACGAATCGATGATCAATTTTTCGGGTGGTAAGGCAGTCGCCTGTCCAATCCGCGAGTCCAACGCCTTTGCGCTGGATCCCGACGACGTAATCTCGCGCCTCAGCCCGCGCACCAAGATGGTGATCCTAAACTCGCCTGCCAACCCGACCGGTGGCGTCACTCCCAAGGAGTCGCTTGAGAAGGTGCTCAAGGCACTAAAGGATTACCCAGACGTGTGGATTCTGTCCGACGAGATCTACAGCCGGATGCTCTATGACGGAGAGGAGCATTTCACTCCATTGGTGGATCCTGAGATCCGCGATCGCGTAATCCTCCTCGATGGTTGGTCGAAAACCTACGCGATGACCGGCTGGCGCATGGGCTTTGGCGTGATGCGCCCCGACTTGGCGGCGATGTTCACCAAGCTGATGGTCAACTCCAACTCGTGTACTGCATCCTTTTCGCAACGCGCCGGCATGGAAGCGCTTGCTGGTGACCAGTCGGCCGTCGACGAGATGCTGGCCCAGTTCGACGCGCGCCGCAAGCATATTGTCAAACTGGTCAACGACATTCCTGGCATGACCTGTCATCTACCCGTCGGCGCCTTCTATGTGTTCCCGAACATCAAAGAGACCGGCCTGAGCTCCGCTGAACTACAGGACAAGATCCTCTATGAGGGGGGTGTCTCCTGCTTGGCAGGCACAAGCTTCGGTTCCGAAGGCGAAGGGTACATTCGCTTTAGCTATGCCAACTCGATTGAGAATATCGAGGAAGGCATGCGCCGTGTTCGCAAGGTGATTGAGAGCCTGTAATGGAACGTCAACCTGCGGACTTCCGCTCGGACACCGTCACACAACCGACGTCTCGCATGCTCGAGGCCATGGTGAGTGCCAAGGTTGGCGATGACGTACTTGGCGATGATCCCACGGTTTCCGAACTGGAGCGGCGCTTCGCCGACTTGTTCGGCAAGGAAGCCGCCTTGTTCATGCCTTCGGGCACCATGGCTAACCAGACAGCCGTGGCAGCGCATACAGTTCCTGGTGAAGAGATCATCGTCGATGCCAGCGCGCACATCTTCCAGTTCGAGGGTGGCGGTCTAAGCCGCGTGGCCGGCGTGCACCTGCGCACCTTGGATACCGAGAACGGTCAATTCTCCTTCGGTTCCTTGGCGCGGTCAATCCGCCCGGTCAGCGAGCATATGCCACGCACCGGCATGATCTGCACCGAGCAGTCGCACCTGTTCTCCGGGGGCACCATTTTGCCGATTGACTACCTAGAGGAAGTTTATGGCTTGGCCCATCACCATGGTTTGGTGGTGCACATGGACGGTGCACGCCTGTTCAATGCTCAAGCCGAGACTAGTGTTGACTTCGCCGACTACGGCAAGTTCTGCGATTCTTTGATGGTTTCCTTGTCAAAGGGCCTCAGCTGCCCAGTCGGCTCGGTGTTAGTTGGTGACGGCAGCTTCATCGAGCGTTCTCGCCGCGTGCGTAAGTGGCTCGGCGGGGGCATGCGTCAGGCCGGTTATCTGGCCGCATGTGGCCTAGTGGCCTTGGATGAAACAGCGCCAATCCTCACCGAAGACAACGCACGTTGCCGACGCCTGGGTGGTGCCATCCTCGGAATAGACGGCGTCAAGATGGCACAGAGCACCATTGACACAAACATCCTGTTCCTCGAGATCACTGCACCCGGCCTAGATGCGCCAATGGTCGAGGCCGCGCTTGCCGATGAAGGCATCCTGACCTTGGCTCTTGGCGAACGTCTTCTCCGTTTTGTGACCCACCGTCACATCACCGACACCGACTTGGATCTCGCTGTCGGCGCCCTCCAGTCCGTCCTCAAAGCTTAATCATGTCTGTCTTTAAAGCCTACGACATCCGCGGTACCTACCCGGATCAAATCGATGCTGGCCTCGCTCGCCGCATCGGACGCGCCTTCGCTGATTTTCATGGCAAGGGTCCTTTGGTGATCGGTCGCGATATGCGCGAGATGGCCCCGGAGATTCATGACGCTGTAATCGAGGGTGTCCTTGACGGTGGCCTTGATGTGATCGACATCGGCTTGTCGTCCACCCCTCAGGCCTATTTCGCCATCGGCCACCTCAATGCCGCCGGCGGCATGAACGTCACCGCCAGCCATAATTCCAAGGAGTACATTGGATTTAAATTGTGTGCTGAAGAGGCCAAGCCGATTTCGGCTGACAACGGCATCAAGGAGATCGAGGCGCTTGCCACCGCGGCCGAGGCACCCCAGCCGGCTGCCAATCGTGGGAGCCGCAGCCATGTCGATACGCTGGCTGATTATGCCAAGCATGTGGGCAAGTGGGCCGACTTGGCGCGCGATGTGAATATCGTCTCTGATGCTGCCAACGGTATGGCCGCCCATAGCTTCCCTGCGGTCTTGAAGGAAGTTCCACAGATTAAGCACAGTGGTCTCTACTACGAGTTGGACGGTACCTTCCCAAACCACGAGGCCAACCCGCTGAAGCTCAGCACTCTGGTCGACCTACAGGCTTATGTGGTTGAGCAAGGCGCCGAATTGGGAGCCGCCTTCGATGGCGACTCCGATCGCTGCTGCTTTGTCGATGACAAGGGCCGCGCCATCGGTAACGACATCGTTACCGCCTTGGTTGCACGCGAGGTGCTGAAGGGCGAAGACGGCGCCGCCATCGTCTACGACCTGCGTAGTTCTTGGGTCCTGCCACAGACCATCCTCGCCGGTGGTGGTCGCCCTGAGCGGGAGCGTGTCGGCCATAGCTTCCTGAAGGCCAAGATGCGCGACAACGACGCACCATTCGGTGGCGAGCTATCTGGGCACTACTACTTCCGAGACAACTGGTACGCAGACAACTCCGAGATCATTCTGTTGATGGTATTGAACCTAGTCTCACGCAGCGACAAGCCCTTCAGCGAGATGGTCGATGAACTGATGGTCTATCACAGCACCGGCGAGGTAAACTTCCGCATCGAAGACAAGCGTGGCGCCATGGATAAGCTCAAGGAGATCTTTCACGATGCCACCAACATCGATGAGCTAGACGGCGTGACCATCTCCTACGGTGACGTCACCATCCCTGGTTGGTGGTGGGTGAACGTACGTGCATCGAACACCGAGCCGCTGTTGCGTATGAACATCGAATCCGACGACAAGACCAAGATGGAGAAGATGACCAAGCGTGTGATTGAAATCCTCGGTGTGGAACCTATAGCCTAAGCATGACTAGCTTCAAAGAGCGGCCTGTACGGATTGTTGGGGTGCCGATGGACTTGGGCGCGAGCCGCCGTGGCACTGACCTCGGGCCTGGTGCCTTGCGCGTAGCGGGCGTGCGCAAACGTTTAAAGAAAATCGGTTTCGACGTTCAACGCGACGAGGATGTGCATGTGCCGGCCATGGAGACCCGCGCTTCCTTCGGCGACCCGCATGCGCGCTTCCACGACGAAATCCTGCAGGTCTGCGAGGACCTCGCCACGGTGGTCAAGCGTGCCCTCGATGAGGGTGCTACACCGTTGGTCTTCGGCGGTGACCATTCGATCGGCATGGGGACAGTGGCTGGTGTGGCTGGTCATCACCGCGCCAAGCAGGAAAAGATTGGCTTGGTCTGGTTCGATGCCCATGGCGACATGAACGTGCCGTCAAGCTCACCCAGCGGCAACATCCATGGTATGCCGCTGGCGCATATCATCGGAAACCTTGATGGGGTCGATTCTGCCTTGGCCGAGATCGCTGGTTTCCGCAACAAGGTCGCTGTGGAAAACGTCGCATTGGTCGGTTTGCGTGACATCGACCCAGGGGAGGCCAGCATCATCCGCGATAGCGGGGTTCATACCTGGACCATGCGCGACATCGACGAGAAGGGCATGCCGCTGGTAGCTAAGGAAGTCATGGAGGTCGTCAACGACGGCACCGCCGGTTTCCATCTCAGTTTCGACGTCGATGGCTTGGATCCATCGGTGGTCGCGGGAGTGGGTACGCCGGTGCCGGGTGGTGTCGGATTCCGCGAAGCCCATCTGATGCTAGAGATTATGGCCGATACCGGGAAGATGACCTCGATGGAGGTCACCGAGCTGAACCCCTTGTTAGACAACCGCAACGCCGGCGCCAAGAACATGCTGCATCTGATTACCAGCGCTTTCGGCAAATCGATCCTCTGATGGACGAGCGTCTGCACGAACTGGTCAATACTGAACCTGGTTGGTTGCAGTCAGGAGGGCCGGAGTGTGACGTAGCGGTCTCTTCGCGCGTGCGTCTCGCGCGCAATGTGGCGGGTTTCGCCTTTCCCCAACAGCTGACCACCGACCGCGCCGATGAGCTCGCTGCCGCGGCTGGTAACTGCCTGCGGCGCTCCAAGTTGGCAGGCGAGGTGTTGGAGCCACGCAGCCTCAATACTGCCGACGCTGATTTCATCGTCGAACGCAGCTTGGCTACGCGTGACTTGATGAGTGCCGATCGACCTACGCAAGTGTTTTTCTGTAATGGCGGCCTGCATGGCGTGATGGTCAATGAGGAGGATCATTTCCGCATCCAAGGTTTCGCTGAAGGGCTCGACCTAGACCAGGCCTTCGAGCGCGCTCAGCGGCTTGAACGTCGCCTGCGTGATTCCTTTGATTTCGCCGTCAGTGAACGCTTCGGTTTCTTAACTTCCTGCCCGACCAATACAGGTTCGGGTATGCGTGCCAGTGTCATGTTGCACCTGCCGGCCTTGGTGCGCGCCAAAGCCCATATGCAGCGCGCTCTCCAGACTGCGCGCGTGGCTTCACTAGCAGTGCGTGGGGTGCATGGCGAGGGTAGCCAGGCGCTGGGTCACCTCTACCAGATTAGCAACCAGCGCACGATGGGAGTGACGGCCAAGGTGCAACTGAAGGCAGTGGCGGATTTTGCCCGCGAGGTCTCCACCTACGAGCGTGAGACGCGCGAGCAGTTCCGTGGCGAAGGCGATGCCAATAGCATTCTGTGCGAGGACCTGGTTGCCGCCCTCGACCTACTACGTTTGGCCGAGACTTTGACCACTGCTCAGGCCTTGGACGCCTTGAGCGTGCTGCGCTTGGGGACACTGCTGGAGATGACTTCCAGCTTGGGCTTCGAGTGCTCGCCGGAGCGCCTCTTGTGCTTGAGCTTCAAACTGCAGCCTGGGCATCTGCAGGCACGCAGCGGTACTGAAATGACGCCCGAACAGCGCGACGTCGCGCGGGCAGGGCTCCTGCGTGCCGAACTTGGCTTCGCAAGCTGATCGAAGCCGGTAGGCATGACGGCTGGACCCACTTAAGATTATGGCTGCCCGGTTCCCCGGCCGCCCGTCGAGATGTCCCCGAACTTAGCCACCCCAACCCTGTTCCGTAATGGTCGCCTGTTCGATGGCGACAGCTTTCTCAGCGCCACCGACCTAATGACCGACGCGCGTGGCCAGGTCGCCGCAATCGGCTCGGGTCTTGAACCGCCTAAAGGTGCCCGAATCGTCGACTTGGAAGGGCGTTGGTTACTTCCTGGTCTTGTGGATTGTCATGTGCATTTCCGCGAGCCCGGGCTGGAACATAAGGAGGGTTATGCTTTTGGTTCCAGCGGTGCACTCCATGGCGGCGTGACCACCGTCTGCGAGATTCAGAACAATCCACCATTGATGTCCTCGCCCGAGGCCATGGCGACCAAGTTGGAGAATCTGCGCGGCGTCTCGCGCGTAGATTACGCGCCTTATGGATCTTTGGTGGAGAATAGCCTCGGCTGTCTGGCCGAGATTGGCGAGATGTGTCCTGCGGTGAAGGTTTTCCTCGGTGGGAGTACCGGATCCGGAGGCATTGGCAGCGAGGACAACATGCGGCGCTGGTTTACTGCCGCGGCCGCTGCCGGCTTGAAGGTGGTCGCGCACTGCGAGGACGATGCGATTATGGCTGCCGCCGCTGCCAAAATATCGGGCGATTCGGAGTTAAACACGCGTCACGACCTGCATCGCACGCGTGAAGCCGAGGTTCAGTCGATTAAGGATGCGATCCGCGTTGCCATCGAAGTGGGCCTTGCCTTGCATGTCTTTCATGTCAGTACCCATGAGGGTGCTGAGTTAATTGCCGAAGCAGCTGCACAGGGTCACCCAATCACCTGCTCCACCGGTACCCAGTACCTGCTGATTACCGCCGACATCGCGCATCAGGCCAAACAGAATCGCTTTAAGGTCAATCCTGCAATCAAGTATGAGGAGGATCGCGCCGGACTTGGCAAGATGGTCATGGAAGGGCGCTTGCCGGTGGTCGGCACCGATCATGCTCCGCACCCGTTGGAACATAAGGATCGGCCCTACAAGAAGGCGCCATCTGGATTCCCGTCTATCGATCTTCTGTTGCCGATGATCTTTGCCGCCGCCGATCTGAACAATTCCAACCCGGCTCCTTTTCTACATGCTGTCACTGCCGGGCCGGCGCGTGAGTTCGGTATTGCCGGCAAGGGCAAACTGGAGATCGGTGCCGACGCCGATCTGATCATTGTGGACCCCGACGCCAAACGTGTGGTCGACGAAGCGGACCTTCTGTCTCGTTCCGGTTGGAGCCCTTTCCACGGCTTTGAGTTCCGTGGTTTTCCGCAACAGGTCTACTTGCGAGGTGAGCAGGTCTTCGCCGACGGCAAGGTGGTCGGACCACCACGTGGTGAACCGTTGTTCGCGAAGTAGGTTTAGGGAAGCCTAAGGAGGTTCTTGTCCACCCGGGTCCTCCTTAGCTTGTCGAGCCGATTGCTGTCGCACCACGCGGCGACTTGCCGACGAAGCGCACAATCAACACCAGCAATATTGCACCGACGGCCAAGCAAGCGTAGGGATTCGCGCCCCATAGGGCCACAGGCAGGTATGCAGCGCAAATCGCCACGAAAGCGGTGGCTAGGGCATAGGGCGCTTGGGTGCGAACATGTTCAATATGGCGGCAGCGCGAGGCCGTCGAACTGAGCACAGTGGTGTCCGAGATTGGCGAGCAGTGATCGCCAAAGATGGCGCCCTCGAGCACCGCACCGATCGACAGGATTAACAGCGCCTCGCCGCCCATTGTGGTCTGTTCACCAAGCTGATAAGCAAGTAAAACCACATTGGGTTGTAGGATCGCCATCGTTGTCCAAGAACTACCGGTGGCGAAGGCGATGAAGCATGCTGCCACGAACAGGATGATCGGTAGCCATTGTGCCGACATAAGGTCCTGGAACAAGGCGACTAGGTAATTGGCGGTGCCAACCTCGCCGCAGACCATGCCGATAGTCCATGCCAGAATCAGAACCAGTACTGCATCCTTGAATAGCACCTTAATGCCACCGCTTGCAGTGACGGCTACTTCTTTGGCGCTCAACAGGCGTTGCGATACCGCCAGGATGGTTGCCAGGATCATCGCAGCAAGGCTGCCCATGAAGATGGCCTTTGTACTTTCGGAGGCACCAAGTACTTCACGGAACCAAAGGAAGCCGCCGGTATCCTTGGCATGCTTGGCAATTAGATCGCCTGCTGCAATTTTGGCATTAACCTCTTGGACGCCATAAAGGTAGATCAAGAAAGCTGTGCCAAATATCATCACAAACAGCGGCAAGACTCCATTGCGTGCACGTGCCACCACGCCTGGCTTAGCTTCGATGCGTTTGTCATCAATGGCAGTGTCGTCGACCTTACCGTCGTCGGAGTCGA
>JASMKM010000033.1 GCA_030749235.1 Planctomycetota bacterium
CGGTGGTGATCCTAAGGGAGCCGGTCAGGATGGACAGACCTTGCTCGGCAAGATGCTGCGGATCGATGTCAATGTCGAGGGCGATGCTCCCTATGGGATCCCCAAGGACAACCCCTTCGTCGGCAATGACGATTTCCGCGACGAGATTTGGGCTTATGGGGTGAGGAATCCCTGGCGCTTCTGCTTCGATCCGCTCAATGGCGACCTCTACTTCGGTGACGTTGGCCAAAACGCTTGGGAGGAGATTTCCTATCAGCCCGGCAGCTCCAAGGGCGGTGAGAATTACGGTTGGAAGATCCTTGAAGGCAACCATAAGTTCGACAAGAAGGCCAAGAAGCCGATCGAGAATCTGGTGGCTCCAATCCATGAATATAGCCAAGGCGGTAGGGCCGGCCATTGTTCGGTGACCGGTGGTTATGTTTATCGCGGCAGCACAATCCCAACCTTGGATGGTGTGTACTTCTACGGCGACTACTGCAGCGGCGGCGTGGGCAGTTTCCGCGTGGTCGATGGCAAACAAGTCGGGCGCGTAAACCATAGCGAGAATTTCAACGTCAATCGCAGGTTGGCAACCTTGGTGAGTTTCGGCGTGGATGCCGCGGGTGAAATCTACCTGCTGACGATGAGCGGCACGCTCTATCGGTTGGAGGCACAGCCGGTGGTGCATCACGGGCCACAATAGGTGCCGGTGCGCTCGCGAAAGCATGGCGGGGTTACGCGATCGGTGCTCTAGCTACGACCCTGTCCAGGCCAAGACAGCGGCGACGGCCAGGAAAATGGTCGGGGCGAGAAGATTTGAACTTCCGACCTCTGCACCCCCAGTGCAACGCGCTAACCAGGCTGCGCTACGCCCCGACCGATCCTGTTTCCATGCCAGCATGGAGCCGACTTGGTAGTGGGAGCGAGATTTTAGCGCCCCCCTTCGCCTCCCCGATTTTTTTTCTCGTTTTGCCTAAAGGTCAAGCCTCAGCATCCGTCATTGGCCTGTAGGCGGCGTTCAATAAAAAGGATTGCTTTACTGCCATGATGGGTGCCGGCGACTGGAGACAGTCGCCGGTTTTCATCGTTTGAGTAAGTGATGCGGACAGCAGAATCCTAGACCCACGGACAATGGGCAACCGCCTACCGCTCGAGGCGCCACACGCCGCGCTGACCTGGATTCTCCTCCACCGCCAACATCATCTGGTCGATCTGCGCTTCTGGGAAATGCTCGCCCAGGCTCTTATAAAGCTGTCGACCTAACCACGCAGCCATGTTCTCCACCGACGTATTGTTGATTGGCAACACGATCACATCCTCTTTCGGCGCAGCGTAGTAACGCTCGCGGTAGCGCACCTCGACCACACCATCGTCCCGTTGGTTCCAAGTCAACTCATGATGCTCGCCTGGGATCAGCCAATGCTCATCTAGCGCATCAACCAAGTCGCGAATCAGCGGCTTGGTCTTCTGGAAGTCCAACACCAGGCCGAACTCCGACAACGGCCCGCCGACCTCTACATAGACACGATAGTTATGGCCATGCAGGCGCTCGGCGCTGCCGTCGGGAAAAATCAGGAAGTGCGCACAGGAATACTTCAGGTACTCCTTGTCAATCTGAATGGCCCAGCGTTCCATTTTCAGAACTTGATTGAATCGAGGGGAAAGACCGGACCTTCCTTGCAGGTGCGGGCATAAGGCCAGTCACCAAGTGGGCCGTCGGGATTGGTGGGCACCGGACAGGCGTTACAGACTCCGAAGCCGCAGCCCATATAGGTCTCGAGGCTGAGCCAAGCGCGCAAACTCCGCTGGCGCGCAAAGTCGGCGAAGCCATGGAGCAGGCCGGCGGGGCCACAGGCCAGGAAATGTGCGCTGCTGGAGAGTTCGTCGGCATCCAAGGTCGAAGCCAGCGCTTGGACGACGTTGCCGTGGAAGCCCTTGCTGCCATCGTCGGTGGCTAGGCGAAGGTCAAAATCGAGGGCTTCAAAAGCCTCGGCATCGTAGAGACGGTCGGCAGTACGCGCGCCGAGCAGCATGTGGGTGGTGGCTCTGGCATTGGCGGCGATGCGATCCCGTACATACTTCAGGAAAGGGGCGCTGCCAACGCCGCCAGCGACAATCACAATCTCTTGCTCGGCAGGCGCAACCTCAAAGCCATTGCCAAGCGGCATGGTGCAGATGATCTGCGATCCCGGTTCCAGCGTGACTAGCTCTCTCGTTCCTTCGCCGAGGACCTGGACCAGGAAGGTGAAACGATCAGCGGCTGGGCGGTCGTAGATACTGAAGGGCCGCGCAATTTGCTGGGTGCCGCCGACTGCCGGCGACAGCATGGCGAACTTGCCTGGTGCCAGATTCGAAGGCATGCCCGGTAGCTCGAGCTCGAGAATGAAGGCATCCGGTCCCACCGTGCGACGACTGACGAGGGTAGCTCGGAGGCTTGAAGCTGCGGTTTCCGCGACCTGCATGTGGGAGATTGTACCTCGCTCCTGGAAACTGACTGATGACGGCCCGGAGCGGCGCGGTCGCCCGACAAGGCCCTGGCCGACTGCTCAGGGATGGCGCTGAGAAGGTAGAATCCCGCCGTGACGACGCCTTCGCCAACCCCTTCGGCTGCCTTCGGCAGTGCCGCCAATCCAATCTTGGCTGCCGGAGTGGTTCTATGGCGAGCTGGTGTCGACGGCCCCGAATTCCTGCTACTAAAAAATCGGCGCCATGGCACCTGGAGTTTTGCCAAGGGACACCTGGAGACTGGCGAGTCGCTGAAGGCTGGCGCCCTCCGCGAGGTCGAGGAGGAGACTGGCGTCGCCCTATCCGCATCCGATCTGGTCGAAGGCTTCGCCGATACCTCCATCTACCGACCTGGCGAAGCGCCAGCCACCACGGTTCATCCGGCCAACAATGAACAAGCCGAGGAGCTGGGAGCCTACAAGCGTGTGGTCTATTTCCTTGCCACCAAGCCGATCAAGGCCACCGCTGTGCAGCTCTCCGAGGAACACGCCGACAGCTGTTGGCTGGACGAGTTGGCCGCGATGGCGCGCCTCGAACATCAGGACCTCAAGCGCACCGTCGCCCGCGCCGCCTTGCGCCTAGCTCACCTCGCGTCGGATAGCTGATCATGGTGCTGGCCCCCGCCGACGCCGAGCTAATCCTCAGCAAGTACGCACTAGAACAGGAAGCCTGGCCCCACCATTGCCGTCAGGTCGCTAAGGTGGCTCGCTTGATCGGCGAGGCGCTATTGGATCAGGGGCATGACTTGGACGTGGAACTGCTCACCTCACAAGCGCTGCTGCACGACATCGGACGCGCCAAGACTCACGGCCCGCTGCATGGTTGGACTGGCTACGTGATGTTGCGCGACTTGGGTTATCCAAAGACCGGCCGCGGCTGTTTGACTCACTGGCTGAAGGGCCGCGACGCCGAGGAAGTGCGCGCCGCCAAGGCTTGGAAGCCGTCGTTGGCCGATCGCGCCTTTGAGGCCTTGGAACCCAACCTATGGGATCTAGCTGACAGCGTGCTTAGCTTCGCCGATTCCAGTGTCCAGCACACCACCATCGTCCCAATCGCCCAGCGCCACCAGGACCTGCTGGATCGCTATGGCGACTCCTTTTGGCTGCGTCGCGCGGCTGAACTCGGCGAGGACCACGGCGCGGAAATCACCGCTGCCTTAGGATTCCCTGTTGAACGCTTGCTGACCCCCTTGTTCGGGGATTCCGTAGATGGCCACTGATTCCGCACCCACGCAGCCCAACGGGCTCGATTTCTTCGCCGCCGACATCCGCGCGGCGCTTGCTGCAGCCCTGGACCTACCCGCAGACGATTTCCAGCTGGAACGGCCGCGCAATGAGGCTCATGGTGAGTTCGCCTTCCCCTGTTTCCGCTATGCCAAGGGCGCCGGCTGCAGTCCTCCGGAGTTGGCCGCCAAGCTCGCCGCCGATTTGGACATCGCCGACGTCACCGCCAGTTCGGTCGGTCCCTTCCTGAACTTCCAGGTCGAGCCAAAGCGCTTGGCTGTGGTGGTGATGGAATCGGCACTCAAGCCTAACTTCGCCAGCGACCAGCAAGGCTTAACCACCATCGTCGAGTTCTCGTCGCCGAATATCGCCAAGCCAATGCACGTCGGCCATATGCGAACCACGGTAATCGGTGCGGCCTTGGCGCGCATCTTCGCGCACCTTGGCCATGATGTGGTCCGCATCAATCACATCGGCGACTGGGGGTCGCAGTTCGGAAAGTTGGTTGCCGCGTGGAAACGTTGGGGTGATGAAGATCGCCTGCAGGCCGATCCAATCGCGGAGTTGCTGCAGCTCTACGTGCGCTACCACGAGGAAGAGGAGGAAGACGAGTCCTTGCCGGTCGAAGCCAAGGCTGCCTTCCAGGAATTGGAATCCGGCGACGACAACGAGACGCGCAAGACTTGGGAGCACTTCACCGAGCTGTCGATGCGCGAGTTCAACCACGTCTACGATCGCTTCGGCATTCAGTTCGATTTCATCCGCGGTGAATCCTGGTATGAAGACAAGCTGGATCCGCTCAGCGACTGGCTGGACAGCTGCGGCGTGACCGAGCAATCCGATGGCGCCACCATCGTCGACCTGACCAATGAAGGCATCAAGACTCCGTGCCTAGTCAAAACCGCGCATGGCACCACCTTGTATGCCACGCGCGACCTTGCCGCGGCCAAATCCCGTTGGGAGGAGTTCGAGTTTGACCAGCTGTTGTATGTAGTCGGTGCCGAGCAGACCTTGCACTTCCAACAATTCAAGGCCGTGCTGAAGCGCTGCGGTGCTGAATGGCAGCAACGCATGGAGCATGTGCCTTTCGGCTTGATTCGCTTAGCGGAGGGCAAGTTGTCGACGCGCGCAGGACGCGTGATCGGTCTCGCCGAGGTGCTGGACCGTGCGGTGGAATTGGCACGAGCCGCCGTCGACGAGAAGAACCCCGAGCTCCAGGGCAAGGCCGAGGTCGCTGAGATGGTCGGCGTCGGCGCGGTGGTCTTCCATGACTTGAAGCACCAGCGCCAGAAGGATGTGGTCTTCGATTGGAAGGAGGTGCTGTCCTTCGAGGGCGATACGGGCCCTTATCTGCAATACACCCACGCACGCTGCTGCTCGATCCTGCGTAAGGCCGAGCGCCCGGTGGCGTCGGTCGCCGATATTGACCCAGCCTTATTCGATGGCGGTCACGAGCTGTTCGTCGCCATCGGCCGCTTACCGCAGGCCTTGCGCGAATCTGGCCAGAAGCGCGAGCCGATGCTGTTGGCGCACGCCCTGCTGAAGATTGCTTCGGCTGGCAATGTCTACTATCGCGAAAACCGCGTCCTTGGCACCGGCGACCCGGCGTTGGAAGACGCAAGACTGGCCGTGATCCAGGCCCTGCGCAATACACTCGCACTCGGTCTGGAACTCCTTGGTGTACCTGTCCCGGAGCAGATGTGAACACTTCCTACCAGACCCGCCTCGACTACAGTGAGTTTCTGCGCGACGTGCCTGACTTCCCCAAGCCAGGTATCCTCTACAAGGACATCACCCCCCTGCTGCAGGATCCGAAGGCCTTCGGCGCCTCGATTGCCGACCTCTGCGACATGGCCGCCAGCGCCGGCGCAACCCAAATCGCTGGGATCGAATCGCGCGGTTTCCTGTTCGGCGCCGCCATGGCCGCGCACATGAAGTTGGGATTCCTAACTATCCGCAAGCCCGGCAAGCTGCCATGGCAAACCTTCTCGGAATCCTATGACCTGGAATATGGTCAGGACACCCTTGAAATCCACACAGACTCCTCCGGTGCCGGTGAGCGGGTACTCCTAATCGATGACCTGCTGGCCACCGGTGGCACCGCCGCTGCGTCGGTCAAGTTGCTGCGCCGCACTGGCGCCGAGGTCGTTGGCTGCGCCTTCGTCGTCGAACTGGCCTTCCTGGGCGGCCGCGACAAGCTCCATGGCTTATCGGTTGGAAGTCTCACCTCATTCGCAGGCTGAAAGCAGGCCGCGGTGGTACTAGAATCAAAGAATGGCTTCTGATCCAGCCCCGCCCGACGATGACGAACCCGTTACGACCGAAGAACTCTGGCGTAACTACAAGAAGGATGGCGATCCTGAGGTAAAGCAGGAGTTGGTTCGACGCCATCAGCAGCTGGTTCGTTATCTGGCTGAGCATATGGTGCAGAAGCTGCCGCGTTCGGTGGACGTGGAAGACCTCGTGCAGGAAGGCATCTTTGGCCTGATGGATGCGATCGAGAAGTTCGATCCCGACCGCGGCATCAAGTTCAAGACCTACTGCAGCACCCGCGTGCGTGGCGCGATTCTGGATTCGCTGCGCCATCAGGATTGGGTGCCGCGGCTGGCGCGTCAACGTGCCAACAAGGTCGCCAAAATGCGCGAGGAGTGGCAGTACAAGTTCAGCCGCGAACCCACCGACGACGAGATTGCCGAGCACCTGGAAATCCCCGAAAAGGATCTAGCCAAGACGCGGCCGCATGCCATGCACAACCTCAGCGACCGGCGCGTGTCGCCAAGTGCCGAGGTCGAGAACCAGATCGATACGCTCGGTGAATCCGGTGAGGAAAGCCCGCTGGACTTCACCCATCGCACCGACCTGATGGAGGTGCTGACCTCCTCCTTGAGTGAGAAGGAGCGCCACATCCTGCAGATGTATTACCTAGAAGGACTCACCCTGCGTGAGATCGGCGCAATGCTGTCGATTACCGAATCCCGCGTCTGCCAGATTCATTCCAACGTCATCAAGCGTCTGCGTCAGCGCCTGGACAAGGATTCGGCGCAGTTCAAGATTTAGACCTTGGCAATCGTCGACCGCCAACGTCTGCTGCGCCGCTTAGCGGCATCGCGACGTTTGGCCTTGGATGTGCAATGTCTCGACCGTTGCGACAGCACCAATGACTTAGCGCGTCAGCGTCTGAGTGCGGGCGAATCGATGGACGGTGTGCTGTTGTTGGCGCATGAGCAAAGTGGTGGTCGCGGCCGGTCGGCGCGCGACTGGTGGTCTGGCCCGGCGGGCTCCAATTTCGCTCTGACCTTGGGATTGCGCGAACCGCAGTTGCCGCCGGAAGTCTTCGGCCTGTTGGGTGCAGTGGCTCTGGCGGAGAGTTGCACCCATGTGCTGGATGGAGGCTCCGCTTTCGCTACGATCGCAAAAAGCGCGAAGGCTCGCGTGGCTTTGAAGTGGCCCAATGATCTTCTGATCGATGGCGCCAAGATCAGTGGATTCCTGTGCGAGTTACCTGCCGACGCTGAGGAGACCATGCTGCTCGGCCTGGGAGTCAACTTCCACACCTCGCCACCTGCCGACGTGGCGAAAT
This sequence comes from Planctomycetota bacterium, assembly GCA_030749235.1. Taxonomy (GTDB): domain Bacteria; phylum Planctomycetota; class UBA1135; order UBA1135; family UBA1135. The sequence continues at coordinate 7,288 of JASMKM010000033.1, forward strand.
ACCCAACCACCTCCTTGGCTGCGGCAGCCGGTGGTGGTGGCAGCACAGAAGTCTCCTTGGATGGGACCGACTTCCTGAGCTCGTGGCTGTGGAAGCTGGAGCATGGCCTGCGTCGTTATCTGTTGGCTGGCCCCGAGGACTTCGAGCGGGAGTTCCTTCACCTACTGCGGAGTTGGGCACCCAATGGCGTGCGCGAAACGCGCGGTGGCGTCGAAGGCCCATTGCTGGACTTCTCGGTGACGCGCGGGCTGAGTTGGGGCGACCAGGAGGATCCGACCACCAAACCGATGGGCTGGATTAGCAGTTTGGAGGCCCTGCCTCCGCACGCGCGCTAGCCGCAGCCGGATTGGCGAAAACGCGGGCCTTCAGGCCTAAGTCCAAGACCCTCGAGTAATGCTCGGCATCGCGTTGCAGGTGTGTCTTTTGCGGAAGCCAAGGGTTTTGCTGACGTTCATCCAACCACGATAGATAAGCCAAACCTGCCTTGTAGTGACGCGTCGGGTCCTCGAAGATCACGCGCGAGAGTTCCTCGCAAGGCGTCATCAACTGCATGTAGTCCTCAACCTGACCGTGGGCGAGCAAACCTAGGGCGACGCCGGCTGGCCGTGCGATGCCGTCGAAGATACCGAGCAGTGCATGACTGAACTCGCCGCGTTCCTCGACCACCCCTGGCTGCTGACCGTCGCCGGCGATCAAAGCAGAGAAGTTGAAATCGTCGCCGGTGTAGACATGCTGGCCATGGGGTGCGCGTGAGGTGCGGATCGATTTCTCGCGGTCGGCATCGAGTAGCGACAGCTTGATGCCAAGGATGCGTTCATGGTCCAGGTCCATGATGCGCTCGAAACTATCGCCCGGGAAGTAAACGTCCAAGCCGGGCAGGAACATCGGGCCGAGCCAATGCAGCAACACCGGGCCGGAACTCTGATCGAGGATGGCACGGTAAACCTGGACGTATTCGTCGGGGCTGGCACCGGCTAGGGCGAGCTGTGGCATCGGCAGGATGACCGGCAAGCCACCACATTCACGTACAAAATCTACCTGCCAAGCTACCGCTGTGGCGAGTCCACTGAGACTCTCCACCGGCGCCACATGGTCGGCAGAGGCGCCGGCGGCGAAGCCATGCTTCAAGCCCAAGCGTGCGGTGCGTTCGATCAAGGTGCGCGCCACCTGCCAACCGAGTTCGAAACGTTGTGCGGTATCCATGGCCTCGGCGATGCCGAAACCATGCTCATCAAGGAAACGCCTCTGCTGATCGGTGGTTTCAAGATCCAGCTGCGTCCCTTCAGCATCGTGCACCGCGATGTGCGTTGCCGCATAGGCGATGCGCGGACTGGGTCTCTCCGTTGCGGCATCGAGTTGCGCGAGCTTGCTCTGGAAGTGGTCGAGGTTCATGCGGTGGTTGCTGGATTCCGTATCGGTGATCGCCGTCGTAGCTGGTAGCTGACGAAGCAGCCCTGATTAGCCTATCCGAACAGGCGGCCGAAGAAGTCCGGCCCTTTGGTGATGGCATACCAGATGAGAAAGACAGTCAAGGTCAAGGTGGCGAGCACCATGCCGCCAAGCCAGGCAGCACCCTTGCCACCACCTGGCACGTCATCGCCAAGGTAATCATGGTTGCGCTGCAACTTGATGAAGCCGATGTAGGCCAACGGCAGCATGAAGCCGCAGAGCAGGGTGGTCGGTACGGCAACCCATAGGGCGACATCGGTCCACAACACCGCACCAAGTACCCCCGGTGCCGGCAGCAGGCAGGCCAGACGATAACGCTTGGAGCCGAACCTCCAGCCCAACACTTCGGTGGCGACGAAGCCACAGCAGACCATCTGCAAGATAATTGACGATACCGCCATGCCCAGAATGCCAAGGTTGAAAATCCAACGGCCAAAACCTTCACCGACCGCTGTGGCCAAGGCTTGTGCGGCTTCGACCGGGCTCAAACGTGTGCCGCTGAACTCCAGGTCACCGTAATGGAAGGCATTGGCGGTCGCAATTACCATCAACGAGGTCGCCAACATGTACGGCAGGAACATGCCAGCAATCAGGTCGAAGTTGGCCAGACGTCGGTGGTCGCGCCCCCAACCGCGTGCGAGCAGCGAGTAGGGATAAAGGAATAACATGTTCGCCCCTACCGCGGCAGCCAAACCGCCGACCACCACGGTGGAGGCCTGCACGCCGCTATCGCTTTCAGGGAACTGGAATGGGATGTATCCATTGATCAAAGCAACCGGGTCGTGGATGCCGGTCTTCAATACCACCAGGCCGAAACAGCCGACGATGCCCCACACCAAGACCTTCAGCGATGTCTCGAAATAGCGCAGCGCTTTCGACGACTTGCCATAGGCAAAGGCCCAGACGACCGCGACGGCTAAGACAATCGCACCACCCAAGCCATGCGAAATCTCCACACCGGCGGCTTGGCCCATATCGGAGATGACGGCCGCGCCAAGACTGTATTGGGCGAAATGCCAGATGATGGACGAGATCACCGCGCCGCCGGCGAAGCCCCAAGCGAAGACCGGACCGGCATAAACACGCATGGCTTCGAAGGGTCGTAAACCCGTGGAGAGGGTTTGGTGCGCGACCGCACTCATCATGATTACGCCAAGCACCATGGAAACCGGGGCCACCCACAACAAGCCATAACCGAAGGCTGCGCCGGCAAACAACATGGTAGCCGCGGTACCGCCACCTAAGGTCAGTGCACTCTGTAGGTAACCTGGCCCCCCCTTGCGCAAGAAGGCGAAGCTGCGGCTCAATCCGGAGCGGCTTTCCTGCTCCCGTAGCCACTCGATTTCGGCCGCAAGCTCTTCAGGCGAAGGCGCGCTGGCCGACGGGAGGCCTTCGATCGGGGCGCGGTCTTTCAAGTTCCTTTTCTACTCGAAGGTGTAGGGCGCAAGGCGCGAACTTTCTTGGCCTCGGGACGTTGACGATATTCTGGATCCAGTGGGTAGCAACCGCTGCGCATACCGTTGCGTGGTCCGGTGGTGCAGTCAGAGAAGGTGCGACAGATCTTCTTGCGTTGGAATCTCTTGCCGGCCAGATGATCGGCAGGCATCTCAGGGTAGGACAGCATCATGCGACCCAGGCCGACAAAATCGACATGCTGGTTGCCGACCTCAAACTCCGCGACATGAGCGGTGTATTCCTGAAGGTAGGTGTAGCCAGTACCGACGAACATCATCTCAGGGAAGGTGTTTTTACATCGCCGCACCAACAGCAGATGCTTGGCGACGGCGACTAGGGGGTCGCGTGTCGGAGGAGCGCCATCGCTCGGCGCGAAGGCTGCTGGGCGCTGCACATGCGGGCAATAGTACGGCGAGCCGATGGTCTGGTTGACCAAGCGGATATTGAGCTGCTGCAGCAAACGCAAGAAGGCGAAAGGCTCGTCAAGATTGTCGCTGGTCTTATCCCCTTCCTGAACGCCGAAACCATGGTCGCGTTCATCGGTGACCGACAAGCGCACGCCGACCAACAGGTCGGGACAGGCTTCGCGGACGGCGGCGACGATCTCGCGGAACAGGCGAGTGCGATTCTCGAAGCTGCCACCGTAAGGGCCGGGGCGGCTGGTGGCGGCCAGGCATTCATGGAGCAGATAACCGTGACAGCATTTGATGTCGACAAAGTTGAAGCCTGCGGCCTCTGCACTGAGTGCCGCAGCCGCATAGAGCGCTGGCAGTTCCTGCAACTCCTCATCGGCCAGCAAGGCGGAATCGTCTTCGATGCCGACCTTCTGGTCTAGGAAGGATTGGCGAAACATCGTGCGTGGCGCAGGGCCGGCTGCCGTCGGCTGCGACCAACGCCCAGAATGAGTGAGCTGCAAACCCACCAAGGCCTGCTCCTGCTTCAGGCCGGCTTCGGCTTGCCCACGACGCAACGCGGCCATCAACGCCTTCAGGCCAGCGACCGGATCTTCGCAACTTCCTTGATGCAACTGATTAGGATTGGCGCGCCCTTGTGGGCAGACCGCATAGGCTTCGCCCCCCCACACCAAGGCCGCACCACTCAAGCCGAAGCGATACCAGCGGCGAAGCGTATCCTCCGAAGGGTTGCCATCTTCGGTGCCATCCCATCCTTCCATCGGATGTACCGCCCAACGATTTGCGAGGGTGTGGCCATCGATTTCGCAGGCCCTGGCAAGTGGACTGAGGCCTGGCTCCACCAGTTCGTCACAACCCAAGCTGGGTTCGATTTCCTGAAGGCGAGCGCAAAACTCGGCGACACTGCCGAAAGTGGCGGGCAAACGGAAACTACTCATGGGTCCAGGCGACAACCGAAGCCGCGACAATGAAGGGAGGCGGTCTGCAGTCGACCTTGTTCAATCGCGACAGCAATGGTCCCGCAGGATTCATGATACAGGTCCGGATGGGCCTGCTGAGCTGCCGACGCTTCCGCAGCAGGCAAGTGATCCAAGCCGCGAAAGTAATGGTGACCATTGCGTTCGGCATGTTGAATGCCGAGGCAAGTCATCAGGCAGAGGTCTTGCTGCAGGGCGCGCACTGGCAGGTTGGTGAGGTCTTCGCCAGATTGAAACAAACCGCCTCCGCGTCTGCTGCAGAGGCCGCGGTTCAGCAAGGCGCGGAACACGCCTTTGCAAGCCTTGATGGAGATGCCTTGATAACCGAGTTCGATGGCGCTGGGAAAGGCCCAAGTGCCGAAATCGGCCTCGTCGATGATGACCGGGGCGAAGGCGCGGACTGCAGCGAAGGCTTTGTGCCGGTCGGGATCGAAGGTGTGATTACGACTGAGTGGTTGCTCTATGAAAGCCAAGCCGCGCAGGAAGTCAGCTCCTTCGGAGGTAGCGCGCACCGCTTGCAATAGGTCGGCGAGCTGTTGCATATCGGAATACTGTTCATTCCCATCGAGCGTGAAGCGCGGCTGCACGATGCCGTTTTCCTTCAACACCTTGGCGATTTCCAACAAGCGATCCACATCCTCTTGGCCGCGGCCAGCGACCTTGATTTTGAACCACTGCATGCCATAACGCTGTACATCTTCTTCCAGTGAATTTGGCAAACCGTCTTGTACCGCCATGTCGTCTTCCAGTTCAGCGTTGGTCAGCGCATCCAGCAAGCCGATGGTGTGTCGCAACTGGATCGATGCTGCTGGGGTAGCTGGCAATTCGGCGGCTAGATCCCAATCCCTGAGTTCCTCAAACACCACCCCGGGATCGAAGGCGAACAGATTGCCTTTCAACGCATCGAAGAAAGAGCATTCGAGCAGGCGGCAGGCCGCATCCAACATGGCGCGCTCGACCAAGGCAACACCGAATCCGCGAACCAGCAAGTCGGAATCGGTGCGAGGCTGCAATGCGACGCGCTTCTTGTAGAGCTGCCACCACAGATCGAAGACAGTGGTTGCTGGGATCTCGAGTGCAGCCTCGAAGGCCGCCTCGGCACTAGCTGCCAAGGCGGCGGAATCCTCTTCTGGAGTGAGCTCAGGATTCTTCTCGAACCACTTGGGTACCAGCAGGTCCGAAGCTGCACCCCGTACACGGCGGCCATCGGCAGCTTCGATTTCGATCGTCGCGGTGGCATAGGGCGCACCGGTCAAAGTGTGGATGCCGAAGCGAAACGGCAGGCGCGTGCGGCAATCGAGGGTCTCGAGCTTGGCGTCGACGATGCGGATGGTCAGTTGACTCGGCACCGACTTATCGTGTCAGGCGGAACCCATTCAGTCCAGAGGCGGCACTGTTAGAATTAGGAGATGTCCCGCAACGACGGCCGTAGTCCAGACCAGCTTCGCCCACTTAGCTTCCAGCGTGAATTCACCTCTACCGCTGAGGGTTCCGTGCTGGTTTCAGCTGGCAACACCCGAGTCCTTTGTACCGCTTCGGTCACCCAGGGTGTACCTTCCTGGCGACGCGAATCCGACAAGGGTTGGCTCACCGCGGAGTACGCGATGCTGCCAGGTTCGGTGGTCGGCCGTAAGCGCCGCGAGTATCAACGTCGCGACGGTCGCAGTATCGAGATCCAGCGCCTGATCGGGCGTTCCTTGCGCGCTGCCGTGGATATGCGCGGCTTCCCAAACGTGACCATCAACCTCGACTGCGATGTGCTGCAGGCCGATGGCGGCACGCGTTGCGCATCCATCTGCGGCGCCATGATGGCGATGCATGATGCACTCAAGGTGCTCGATCAGCGTGGCAAGTTGGTGTCGTGGCCGCTGCGCAACTGGATTGCCGCGGTCTCGGTCGGCCATGTTGCCAACCGTGAACTGCTCGACCTCGATTACTCTGAGGACTCCACTGCCGACGTCGACATGAACGTCATCGCCACCGACAGCGGTGCTTTGGTCGAAGTGCAGGGTACCGCCGAAGGCGATCCTTTCCCACGCGGCGTGCATGACCGCCTGCTCGACCTCGCGATCGGTGGCACCAATGAAATCATTGCCGCCATGCGTGCGGCCGTGGATCCCGCGACCTCGAATGCCTCAAGCTGAGCGTGTGGATGGCTTGGGGTAAAGGGTGGAGCTGGCGGGCCAAAATCCTTTTGGCCCTAGGCCTCGGCATCGGCGGCTTCCTGGGGCTGGGACTGTTGTGGTTTGGCCTGCGCCTGCCACCACTTCAATGGGAACCAAGTACCCGTGCCACGCAAATGGAGTCGCCCGATGGCAGCTTCTTTGTCGAGGGGAGTGGTGCCACTTTCGTGCGCGCCGACGGCAACACGTTGGTGTTCCGTGCCGCCACACCTACTCCCCTGCTAATTGTCAGTTCGCAAACCACCACCACCGCCAGCGTGGTCCTGCAGAACGTGCACCCCGACGCCCGCCCTGGTGCCGTTGGCCCGGTTCGTACCGAAGGCTTAACCCGCTTCTATGAATTCGAGATCGAGGCGGGCATCGGCCTGTTGATCCAACCACATTTCGACGAGGACAAGAAGGAGTTCCGCTTCGCATCGATCGGCGATACCGGCGGTGGCGAAGCCTTGGATTATGCGCTGCGACGCGCCGCGGACTTGGGCGCCGATTTCCTGTTGCACTTGGGTGACATCGAATACAGCGATGGTGAACTGGAACTGGCCGCGAAGGCAATGAATGCGGCGCGGATTCCCACCTACACCTGCATCGGCAATCATGACTTTCACGACGGCCTGGACTTGGTCCATCGTCGCTTCACCGCACTGATTGGCCCGCGCAACAGCTTCTTCGACTTGGGCGGCGTGCGGTTTCTGAACCTGGATACCGCCGCCGACACCTGGCCCTCCAGCGGTGGCGATCGCGGCGACTTGATGAAGCTGCTACTGGCATCGGAGTTCCCAAAGGAGAAAGAGCTCGTGGTGTTCACCCACCGACCGCTGCATGATCCGCGACCGGGCATCGAAGATCATGGCCACGCCATCGGCCATGCTGGCGAGGTGGAATGGCTACGCGAGTGCTTCCTCGAACTCGGTGTTGATGCAATGCTGCATGGCCACATCCATCAGACCATCGTCAATGAAGTCAGCGGCATGGCTGCCTTCATCATCGGCAATGGCTTGAACTACCCAGAAGAAGGTGAGGCTACTGAGGCCGGCATCCTGATTGGCGAATGGCACAGTGATCGACCACAGGTCAGCTACAAAATCGAACCACTTTATCCTGCCGAATAGGGCGCTTTTTGAAGCTGGCGGCAGGTTGCTGCCGAACTGCCCCCCGTAGCCCGGGATTCCTGCCCCTAAGGAGCGGCGTGAATCCGCGCGATTAAAGCCTCTGCAAGAAGGTCGGCAGTCGCTGGGCCATGGCGCAGGAAGAGGCTAGGTTCGACAAGTTCAAGCTCGCATAAGCGTAAGCCACCCTCCTCGTCGCGCAGCCAATCGGTACGCCCATAGAGCAAGGGCTGAACCTGTTGCTGATTGGCCCAGCTCGGATGGGCTTGGACCAAGCGCAAGACCGAGGAGGCCAATTCGATGTCGTCGGCGTTGTGGGTGAACGGTTCATCGGAAGCGCCATGATCATCCTGCACGCGATAATCGCCCGGCACCGGGACCTTGCGCACCGAATGGGCATGACGACCGTTGACGAAGATCATCGATTCCTCGCCCTCGGTCTCGACCCGCTCGAGATAGGGCTGCAATTGCATGGCGTGATCGACCAGCATCTCATCCACGAAGCGCTGCGCGGTCGCCAACGAGTCGCCATGATCCTCGAAGCGGCAGGTGCCAAAAGCCGTGGCGCCGATTACCGGCTTCAGGAAACCGCGACGCCAGCCGTTATGTCTGAGCAGATGGCCCAAGTCGACCTTGCTGCCATGTTCCAGCCATTCGGTCGCGATTACCGGCACGCCCTGCTGCGCCAACTCCTGCAGGTAGCGCTTGTCGGTATTCCACTCCACCACCGCCGATGGGTTGAACAGCAAGGTCTTCGCTTCGACGTCACGCGCCCATGCCACAAATTCATCGCGGTTGAAGTGGTAATCCCAAGTGGTGCGAATTAGGCAGCAATCCACCGAAGCCCAGTCGAAAGTTCGATCTGTCCAATGAGGATGCTGGACCTCCGCCCCACGAGCCCGCAAGGCCTCGTGCAAGGGGCGGTCATCGACCTCCCAATCCGGCAGGTCAGCGCAAGTAGCTAAGGCGATCCGCATCGGCATAGCCTACGCTCACCTGTTGGCGGCCATATGGATGGGCTGAATTGATGCGATATTCCAAAAAATCGCGCAACGGTGCCAATCGGAAGGAACTATGCTCTTTCCCCTTGGGGCATCCTCTCGGCAGCCTAGGGTTCAAAGCGGAAGCGAGGAAAGCGCAGTGCCTGTCCTCTATAGTGGCCAACCTGCGGCGGCAGACCGCAGGCCCCCTCAACACCTGTCAACATCATGGGAACGGAACTGAACGCCATCGTGACGCACCGCATCGAGGTCGCGTCGGGTCTGATCATCTTGCGGGTCGCGCCAGTCGGATGGAAAATCCCGGAATGGGATTCCGGCCAGTTCGCCGTCCTCGGCCTGCCGCGGTCGGCGCCGCGCACCAAACTCTCGGATCCGGAAATTGGCATCGAGGACAACGGCAAGCTAATCCGTCGCGCCTATAGCATCGCATCCTCGCCTGAGGAGACCGGCCACCTAGAGTTCTACATTACCCTAGTGCAATCCGGGGAACTGACTCCACGCTTATTCGCCCTAGAACCAGGTGACCAGGTCTTCCTCGGTAAGAAAATCAGTGGCGTGTTCACGCTGAAACACGTGCCTGAGAACAGTCACTTAATTCTTGTCGCTACCGGCACCGGCCTTGCCCCCTACATAAGCATGTTGCGCAGCGAACTCGGGTGCCGCCCCGACTTGCACACGGTGGTCATGCTTGGCGTTCGCCACAGTTGGGACTTGGGCTATGGCGACGAGCTCATTGCCATGCAACGCTTCTGCCCGACTTTTACTTACCTGCCGGTCGTCAGCCGAGCAAAGGAGGAGCGCACCCCTTGGTCTGGAGAGACCGGCTACGTGCAAGATTTATGGGACCGCGGGCTGGTCGAAGATGCCATCGGCTTCAAGCCATCGCCCAGCAACACCCATATCCTGTTGTGCGGGAACCCGGCCATGATCGAAGGCATGATTGAGCGCCTCGGCGAGGACGGCTTCGTTGAACATACCAAGAAACAACCCGGTCAGATTCACGCCGAAAAGTACTGGTAGGAAGCCATTCGGTAGGTCAGGGAGGTCCTGCCGGATTCTAGGCGATTGGCCAATCCGTGCGCAGCCCCTCCTGGCCAGCTTGCCAGACTGGATGCTTGGTCATGATGCTGAGGAATCGCCTTGATTCGAGGAAGGCCTGTAGCCAGGCAATCAGTCGCTGCCACTCCTGCTGCTGGAACCAATCAGAATCGGCTATTGAGAACTGGCGCACGAAGGGCGCGATTGCCATGTCGGCCAACATCGGGCGCTCGCCAAACAGGAAGTCGTGATCCTGCATGCGATGCTCCAAGCGCATCAGAAATTGCGCGGCCTGATCGCGATGCTCCTCTGCGACCACGCCTTCATAACGCGTGGCGTACTTGTAGCGATCCAGATGAAACTTGAAGTCACCGTCGTTTTCGGCAATGAGCCCAAGCATCTGCTTGGTTTGTTCGGCGTCGCCTGACCAGCCTTCGGGATCATGCTGCTGCAAGGCCCAACGCATAATCGCCAGGCTCTCGTCGATAACCGTGCCATCCTGCAGCACCAAGACCGGCACAGTGCCCTTGGGAGAGGCATCGTAAAGCTGTTGCGGGCGGTCGCGCAGGGCAATCTCGCGCAGGAAACAGGAACGCTGACTTACCGAAAGCGCCAAGCGTGCCCGCATCGCATATGGGCAACGTCGAAAGGTGTAGAGGATTGGGAGCACTAGGCTTGTGCCCGCTGCTGATGAGGCTGTTCACGCAGCTGTTTCAAAGAGTCCAGCTCCTTCTCGATTGAATCATCCATGTCTACGCTGGCTTGGGATTCCATCTTCCTCCTTAGGTGCTGAGCTTCAACGCTTCAAGGTAGGCAGCGAACGACCGCTGGTCCAACCTACGCCGGTGGCATCTAGCTCCTTCTGCAGGGCCGGAAGTTCGTTCTCGATCAGGCGTACGAGGTCGTGATAAACCTTCTCGAATTCGGCGCGCGCGATTTCGGCCTGCTGACGCATGGTCGTCGTCGGCCCTTCGGTGGTTCCGTAGACTCCGGAGCGTGCGTTACCGAGGCGACTCATAATCGACGGCGAACCTTCATGCCCATGCTTGGTACGTAGGTTGTCGCCGGAGATTGCATCCTGCGCATCCATCAAGGCCAGTTCCAACTCACGCAGGCGCTCGCCTTGCTCCAAGGTGCCGACACGGCCATTGCGCACCGCATTCTTCATCGCGGCAACGTCTTCCAAAGCTGCCGTCAGGACACGCGAACTGCCGCCGATGACATTCTGTAGCTGACCAATCTCGAGCTTCCATGCCAGAGTTGCAGCGCGATCGCTGATGGAATCGCTCGGGTCGTAGAGATCGACCACCTGCAAGGTCTGCGGCTCGCCCCATTCGCTAGCAGTACCGTTCTGGACGCGGATCAGCTGTGCGGTGTAGTTGCCGGCTGCGACCAGCGGACCACGCCCGCCACCGCGCCCACCGGAGCCAAGACCGCCAAAACGCAGGTCCCACGTCACGCTCTGCATGCCCTTGCCGTCGGATGCGTCCAAGCGACGGATTAGCATGCCGTCTAGGTCGCGGATCTCCATGACAAGGCGCGGCTTCTCCTGACGCTTCTCCTCGCGAAGCACATCCCAACCCGGATAGTGGCCGTGCTTCTCAACCTCTTCACCGGCCTCTTCGGCCTGCTTGCGGGCTTCCTTCTCGGCCTCTTTCCGGTGCGCCTTCAAGGACTTCATGCCCTCCTGCTGGTAATAACGAATGACCGCGCCATTGGGTGGATTGTCGGCGCTGTAGTGGCTATCGCCCATCGAACCATTGCGACCGCCAAGGTAGCTCGTGGTCGGGAAGGCCAACGCATCGCGGATGGCGAAGATATGCACATCCTTCTCAAGCATCTCCTCGCTTAACTCACGCATGGCGGAGTAGTCGTCGAGCACGTAGAAGCTACGGCCGAAGGTTGCACAGACCAACGCTGACTCACGTGTCTGGATAGCTAGGTCACGCACTGGAATCTTTGGCATGCCGCTACTCATCTTCATCCAATGTTCGCCAGCATCCAAGCTGCAGAACATGCCGAACTCGGTGGCCAGAAACATCAAGCGGGGTTGCTCGAAGTCTTGCTCCAGGCGCCACACCAGATGACGATCCGGCAGGTCGGACACCATCGAGGTCCAAGTGCGACCACGATCGACACTCTTCATCAGATACGGCGCGTAGTCGCCATACTTGTGATTGTCGAGGGCAACGTAGACCGTATCTGGATCGAACTTGTCGGCCTTGACGTCGTTGACGAAGGCGGTCTCCGGCACGTCGCCGAGCTGATCGATGGTCCACCAGTTCTCGCCACCATCCTCGCTGACGCTGATGCGTCCATCATCGGTGCCGACGTAGAGCAGTCCCTTGACCACCGGCGATTCGGAAATCGACGTGATGTTGCCGTACTTCGACATCGCGCGCAGATCCCATAAGGCATTGAGATCCCAAAAGCGATCCATCACCTTCAGCTTCAGGCGATCGCGTTGGTGCGACAGGTCAGGACTGATGGTCTGCCAGGAATCGCCGCGATCGGTGCTGCGGTGCAGGTAGTTGGAAGCGAAGTAGATGGTGGCCGGATCATGTGGGCTGATCAAGATTGGCGCATCCCAGTTGAAGCGGAAGTTATCCTCACCGGCGCCTGGTTGAGGGCGCACGTCGACCGACTCGCCGGTCACGCGATTGAAGCGGCGGATATACCCCTGCTGCGACTCACCGTAGATGATGTCGGGATTGCTCGGGTCGATAGCGTTGTCATGGCCGTCACCACCGATGATCACGCGCCAATCGCTGTTGCGCACCCCTTGCCGGTTATGTGTGCGCGAAGGGCCGTACTGGGTGTTGTTGTCCTGGGTGCCGCCGACAATGTTGTAGATTGGCCAATCGTTATCGACGTCGACCTTGTAGTACTGGGTCAGCGGTAGGTTCGAGCAATAACGATAGGTCTTACCGCGGTCGTGCGAGATGTACAGGCCACCATCGCAACCAACGATCAGCAGCTCCGGATCATTCGGCGAGAAAGCTACCGCATGGTTGTCGACATGCTTGTTGGCATTGCCGACGGACTTCCATGTCTTGCCGCCATCCTCGGTGCGCCCCAGACTGACATTGGCTTGGTACAGGGTGTTCGGGTGATGTGGGTCGGCCCACAGCTCCTGGTAGTAATGCGGCCCAGTGCCGCCGGAAATGTAATCGCTCTGCTTGCTCCAACTAGCACCAGCATCGGTCGAACGCCAGAAGCCGCCACTCGGTCCAGCTAACTCAATCGTGGCATAGACAATGTCGGGATTGCCGGGTTCCAAGGCCATTGCGATTTTGCCCATGTCGGCGCTGGGCAAGCCCTTCTTCAACTCCTTCCAGGTGGTACCACCGTCGGTGGACTTGTGGATGCCGGATTCAGGACCGCCATCAATCACCGCCCAGACAGTACGCAATCGTTGATGGGTGGCCGCGTACAGCACTTGCGAGTCACGCGGATCCATGACGACGTCGGTCACGCCGGTGTAGGCACCTGAGGAAAGCACCAATTCCCAAGTCGCTCCCCCATCGGTGGTTTTGTAGAGACCGCGCTCGCCACCGGTCGACCACAACGGGCCTTGCGCCGCGACGTAGACGGTATCCGAGTCACGCGGATCCACCACGATTTTGGCGATGTGCTCACTGTCCTTCAGACCAAGGTTGCGAAAACTCTTGCCGCCATCATCGCTGCGGTAGACGCCATCGCCATAACCAACATGACGACCGGCGACCGCCTCACCGGAACCCACCCAGACCGTGTCGTGATGATTCGGATCGATGGTTACACAACCGATTGAGTAACTGCCATAGTTCTCGAAAATCGGCTTGAATGTAGTGCCAGCGTTGGTGGTCTTCCACAAGTTGCCGGACCCGGCGGCAACATACCAGGTATTCGGCGCTTCTGGATCGACGGCGATATCGGAAATACGTCCGGACATAAAGGCCGGTCCCAGCGAGCGAAACTTGAAGGCCGACATCAAGCTGGCGTTCAGCTTGGACTTCTCTTCTTCCTGTCCTGCTTGCTTGTCTGGACCTTGCGGAGCTTCAGCCGCAGCTGCTGAAGCTGCTGGCTCCACCACGGGAGGCGGTTCAGGATTTTGGAGTGCCGTAGGCTGTGCAACGAGGAACGTGAGTAAGGCTAGTAGGGAAGTCGCCATGAACGGGCGATTTTAGCTCAGCCTACGGCGCACAACAGGAGCTCTTCCTGCTCCCTGGGCGTGGCCACCAGTCAGCGGGGTGCTCCAAGCGCACCTTCAGCCCAGCCACTCAAGGCGGCATCCGCGACAAAATGCCTGAGCTCTGCTCTAGGAATCCTCTTGACCCCAGAGGTTACGCTTGCTGCGCAGATACAGGTTCTCGACCTTCTTGCGGGCCCAAGGCGTGCGACGCAAGAACTTCAGGCTGGATTTGATCGAGGGATCGTATTGGAAGCAACGGATATCGATGGAAGCGCCCAAGGATTCCCAGCCGTAGCGCTCCACCAGGCTGACAAGGATCCGCTCGAGGGTCATCCCGTGCAGGGGATCCTTGGAGTTCGCGTCGTGGGGATTCGCGTCGCTCATGATGGCTAACTAGGGTTGAAGGGCCACGAAGCTGTTGAACAACTCATGTTCCAAAGCATCCATGGTCGAACTACCCCATTGCTTTCCTATCGCCCGTGGAATTCCGGAGCGCGCTTGGCCAAAAATGCCGCTGCGCCTTCCTTCTGGTCTTCGGTCGAGAACAGGAAGCCGAAACAATCCGCCTCGATGTTCTCGCCTTCGGTCTGACCGACCTCCAGGCCGCGGCGGATTACTTCCAAGGCGGTGGCCACGGCGACCGGGCCACGCTTGATGATGGTCTTCGCCAACTTGGCGGTGGTCTCACGCAGCTCCTCGGGAGCGACGACGCGATTCACCACGCCGACGGCCAAGGCCTGCTCAGCCGAGTACATATCACCAGTTAGGATCCACTCACGTGCCACACCTGGGGATGTCAAACGAGCCAGACGCTGGGTCCCAGCGAAGCCAGGGATCAGCGCGAGGCTGACTTCCGGTAGGCCGAGCTTGGCGGCAGTGGAAGCCACACGCAGGTGACAAGCCATCGCCAGTTCCAGTCCGCCACCCAAAGCGAAGCCATTGATCATGGCGATTACCGGAATCGGGCTGGCCTCGATGGTGGCCATCACATCCTGACCGTTCTGACTCATGGCGCGTGCCTCGGCAGGCTCCATGTCGACGAACTGAGTGATGTCGGCGCCAGCTACGAAGGACTTGTCACCTGCACCTGTGATGACGATGGCGAGCACATCCTCGTAGGAGACCAGCTCCACCATCGCATCGCGCAATTCATCAAGCACATCGGCGTTCAGCGCGTTGAGCGCCTTCGGCCGCGAAATCTCCAACCAGGCGATGCCTTGGTCGTCGACCTCCACCTGAAGGAACTGATACTCCTGGCTGGTGGAATCTTCGTTATTGAGGGTCTCACTCATGATTAAATCCGGCTACGCAGAGTCATGTCTTGGATCAAGCATGGCTCCAACGGGGTGCTGTTCTCGCCCCCACCACCCGTGGCGACACCCGCGAGCTTATCGAGGGCTGAGTCACCTTCGATCATGCGACCGAATGCGGCATATTGACCGTCGAGAAAATCGGCCGCGCCGTGGCAAATGAAGAACTGACAACTCGCCGAGTCCGGATCCGCAGAACGAGCCATCGAGATCACGCCACGCGCGTGGGTGTGCTGCTTATCACCGGAGAACTCGCCGGGGATGTTGCCGTAAGGACCGCTGCCGGTGCCACGGCCGATTGGACAACCGCCCTGAACCATGAATCCGGAGATCACGCGGTGAAAGGTCTTGCCGTTGTAGAAACCTTCGGCGGCGTAACGCAGGAAATTGCGCACGGTCGCTGGGGCGGTCTCCGGCCAGAACTCGAGGGTGATGGTGCCGACGTTCTCGTCGCCGACGCTGACCTTTACGTCGAGCAGCACATTCTTGAGTGCCGCGTCGTCGAGGTCATGAGGTTTTGTGAGATCTGTCATAGTTCTTACTCGTAACGCTTGATGATGTGCCAGCCGAATCGCGATGCGGCCGGGTCGTGGTTGCAGATGCCCACTTCGCCGACTTCCAGCGAGAAGGCAGTATCGCCAAAACCAGAGACCATCTGCGCGCGAGGCATCCACGAGTAGGTGGACAGTTTGGTCATGGTCTCGGAGGCGAAGAACTCGGCTTTCGCATCGTCCATGGTGATGGTCTTGGCATTGACCTTCGCAAGCAGCTCGGTCTGAAGCTCCTGAGCCGCCTTCTCGAGCTCGGCCTTCTCGGCAAGCTGCTCCTCGGTGTATTCCGGAGCCTTCTGGCGGGTGTTCAACAAGGAGTAGGATCCTGGTGGGGTGTTGGCCACGCTGCCTGGGTCGTCGGTGTGGGCGCGCACCAACTCGTCGAAATTGGCACCACCTTGGGCCTGCTTGAGGATATCCATGGCCAAGGCCTCGGCCTCTTCCTTACTGCGGGTAGCGGTGGTGCCGGTACCAGCAAATGAAATCAGGATGTGCTGAATGCGCACGCGCTCGGCCTGGCCCTTCAGGTCGAAGGGTGGACGCTTGACCTCCTCGGTCACGGTCGGCGTGCCGCGGACGACGCGCATCTCATCAACGACGACTGTCTGCAGCGGCACCGATGGCTCGCCATTCATCGGGTTCATCGTGGTCTTGACCTCGGCGATCGCTTCCAAGGTGGCGACGCCATGCACCATGATGCCGAAGGAGGCGTACTTGCCGTCGAGGTTCTTGACCGAAGGGGCAGCCGAATCGGTGATTACGAAATACTGGCCGGAAGCGGAGTCAGGGCTGCCGCCACGTGCCATCGACAACACGCCGTAGCGGTGTGCCCATTTTGGATCGTTGGAGAACTCACCTTTGATCATGCCATGAGGGCCCTTGCCGCTGGCCTTGTTGTCCGACGAGCCTCCTTGGATCATGAAGTCACGCAGGATGCGGTGGTAGACCTTGCCGTCGTAGAAACCCTCATCGGCGTAGCGCAGGAAGTTACGCACAGTAATCGGCGCCTTCTCCGGCCAGAACACGAAGGTCATCGTGCCGACAGGCTGCTTGTCTATTGAGACGTCGACTTCGACGTAAAACTCACCGAGCTGTGCATCGGTGATTTCCTTGGTCTCAAAGTGAAACTGTGGATCACGCTTGGGCTTATAGCTTTGCTGGATGCGTGGCGCGAGCGGTGGCTTCGGATTCTGCTCAGGGATGTTGAATTCCGGCATGTCCTCGGCTGCGCCGGAGCCGTTGGCATCGACCTGAGCCGTGTTGCCGTCCTGGGCAGCACCGTTGGTGCCCGCCGTGCTGTTCTCCGTGTCGCTGGCGTTAACATTGTTGTTGCCAACGTCGCTGTCGTTGACGACGGCGTCGCCGCAAGCAGCGAACATGAGCAAGGGAAGGATGAAAAGTTTCTTCATGATCAGACTAGTTTGAAGGCGGAGGTAATGCCAAGCCCGCCGCTCACACAAAGTGTGGCGAGCCCGCGCTCTACCTTCCTGCGCCGCATCTCATGCAGCAGAGTGACGACGATGCGAGCACCGGTGCATCCGATCGGATGCCCCAAGGAGATTGCTCCGCCATTGACGTTGAGAAGCTCTTCTGGGATTGGGAGCTCCTGCAGGCACGCCAACACTTGGGCGGCGAATGCCTCATTGAGTTCGAACAGGCCGAAATCTTCAAGACTCCAATTATTTCGTTCGAACAGGGCGTTGGTGGCTGGTACCGGACCGAGGCCCATACGCTTAGGATCGGTGCCGGCCTGCTGGTAATCGAGTAGTTCAGCCAATGGCTCGATGCCACGCTTCTCGGCCTCGTCGGCGCTCATCACCACCAGTGCAGCGGCGCCATCGGTGATGCCCGAAGCGTTGCCTGGGGAGACGGTGCCATTCTCCTTTGCGAAGACCGCTGGCAGCTTGGCAAGACCTTCCATGGTGGTCGAGACCCTCATGTGCTCATCGCGATCCATGACCGTCTCGCCCTTGCGAGTCTTTAGGGTCACCGGCACGATCTCGCTCTGGAAGTGACCAGCATCCCAGGCAGTATTTGCCTTGTCCTGCGAATGCTTGGCGAAGGCATCCTGCTGCTCACGGCTGATGCCGCGCTCCTGCGCCAACAGCTCGGCGGTCTCCCCCATAATCATGTTGGACAACGGACAGCGGAAACCATCGTGGTACATGCCATCGATAACCGGCGCGTCGCCGAGGCGGTATCCATCGCGCATGCGATCCAACATGAAAGGTACGCGGCTCATGTTCTCCATGCCGCCAGCCACCACAACCTTGGCGCGTCCGAGGCGGATCTCATCAGCAGCCAGGGCGATGGTCTTCATGCCCGACGCACAAGCCATATTGACGGTCCAGGCGGTGGCTTCTTGAGGGATCCCAGCGCCGAACTGCACCTGACGAGCCGGATTGGGCTTGGCACCGGCTTGGCGGCCCATACCAAAAATCACCTGCTCGACAGCATTCGGCTCGAGACCAGCCTGGGCCAAGGCCGCCGAGACGGCGGTGGCGCCGAGGTCGGTGGCAGGAGTCTGCGAGAAGGAACCGTTGAAGCGGCCGATAGGCGTGCGGACCGCGGAGGCGATCACGATTGGGCTGGAAGCCATGAAAGGAGATTCTCGGTCTAGAGCTGGGCGCTGGCCGCCGACCCACTAGGGTTGGGCTCGGCAAGATGACCCGCCAATATAGCGCGGCGGGGCGATACCCCCCCAGCGGAGTCCCGGTCATGGCAACCGAAGCTTGGGCATCTGCCTTGGATAGTTTTCCTTCGGTCTGAATATCGGGGGATAGAGGTGTTGGCTGCAGTGCTGGCCAACGCGAAGCACCCGCCTAGCCACACCGTGCTGTGCAATAGAAAAGTCAGCAACCAACTACCAGCAAAGAGAGCCGTATCAGACACTGCTGCACCCCTCCTCGCGTTGAGCTCCTTCGATCCGGGCTCGAAGCACCGCGAGTTCATTCGGGCCGAAATCGCCCTCCGTCAGCAAATGATTGACCAACGCGGCATGATCACCACGAAACACGTTGCCGACCAACTCCGAAACCATGGTCTGGCGGACGTCTTCTTCGGCCACGGCGGGCTGATAGATGAACTGACGACCCTCAGAACGGTGCTTGATAACCCCCTTATCGTCCATCTTCTTGAGCATGGTGGCAATGGTGGTGGGCGCAAGTCCATGCTTCTCGACCAGCGCAGCGTGTACCTGCGCACTGGATGCCTCTTCGCATGCC
>JASMKM010000034.1 GCA_030749235.1 Planctomycetota bacterium
GAGTAAAAGTGTTGCGGAGAAAGCTCCAGGGCATCGGCAAGGGCGACGTCAGCAAGTTCGCGCTCACCCATACGATCCAACCAGAAGGCCATCGCGGAAAGCGCAGGGGCTGCATCGAAGGGTTGGGCGGCGGCGGCAGCACGTAGGTCACGGATGACCTCGCCGGCGGAACCACCGTCGGCACCTTCGGCAATGCCGCGTAGGTACAGCAAGGTGGCATCGGTGCCGAACTCCTGCAAGGCCGAGGTGGCCTGATTGCTGGCCTCACCGAAGTCGCCGGCCAGGTAAGCCGCGGCGATGGCGCCACGGCGCGCATCCAGGCCGGCACTCTTGTTGGTGTTCGCTGCACGCTCGGCTTCGGCGTAGGCCGTGGATGCCGCAGCCCAAGAACCGGAACGAAGCGCAGCCTCGCCCAGTGCCAAGCTGTTGCGCAGGCCCGAATGCGAGTAGCGATGCTTCTGCAGGCCCAAGGCGCGCTCGAGCAGGTCTCGCCCTTCGGCGACGCGATTGCTCTCGAGGAAAAAGATGCCGAGTTCCAGCAAGGCAGCCGGGTCGCCATCGTTGAGGTCGGCAGCAGCCTGAAGTTGCGACTCGGCCACCTCATCGAGGTCTAAGCTGCGCAGGATCATGCCCATCCGCACCCGCGGCGCGCTGCGCTTATCGAAGCGGCCTTGGGGCACCGCGATGCCGAAGTCTTCGACCTGCAAGGGTAGGCGATCGCCACTCAGGGTGGCGTACAGGGCGAAGGCGCGATCCAGGTCGAAGGTTCGTTCCCACACCTCGCCGAGCAGCATCCAATTCTCGATGTCGTCCTGATCCAGGGTGACGCTGGCCATGGCCAACTCCTCGGCATAGGCGAAGGCATTAGGCACTGCCAGGCCTTGGTCCAGCAACCAACGCACGTACTCCCGCAGTTGCGCGATACGCGAAGGCGACAGGCGGGCGCGCTGCTGACGCACCTCCAACTCGACCTTGTTGTGCAGGTTGTCAGCAAAACCGAAATTGGTGTATTCCTCGGCGGCGAATGGGCGTAAACCGAAACGTTCGGTACCGGTGCGCGGATTGACCTCCTGGAACTCCAGGGTGTCGCCCTTCTCGTAGTCGTAACGGTTCTCGCCAACCAAATGTCCGTAGAGGATTGTCAGCGGGTCGAGACGAATCCAATCGTAGGCAGCCTTGTAGCCATCCGATTGGTCCAGGAATACGTCGGCAAGATCCTCATCGCTGCTACCGGTGCTGCCCTCCACTGCGCTGGCATCGACCAAATCGTTCAGGTCGCCGAGCAGGCTGGGGCTCAATTGGAACAGGTGTTCGCTCCAATAGCTAGGACCGGAGTCAGGCATCGGTGGCGGCATCAGAACTGCCAGCGGAGCCAACTCCGGATCCGGCAGGGGCAGTGGCTCGAGTGGTTCGTCGGCAGCAGGACGACGGAACAGGTCGCGCCCTCCAGGACCATCGCCCAAGGCAAGCACGGGATTGTCGGATCCCATGTAAAAATCTTCGAGTGCTTGAGGATTCGGCGTGCGTGCCTTACGCGGCGCCTTCTCCTGCAGCAAACTGTAGGTCATCAAGCCCAAAATCAGCAAGACCACCACGAACATGATTGGTTCTCTTTTCACTGCAGGTCCTCCCCTTGTTGCGGCGCGGGAAGAGCGCCAACTCCGAACTCCAGAAGCACCTTCTGTTCCATGCGCTTGTCATTGCGTGGCAAGACTTCCATGCCCATCAATCCAAGTGGACGACCAGCGGCCTGCTCGGCCAACATGGCGTTTAGAAAAGGCGCGATGCTGGTGCGGGTGAAGGTCACATCCAAGGTGATCGGTGTGATATCCAAGGGCGACACATTGCGCCCACTGCGACGGGTTCGCTTCTGTGCGATGCGAATCTTGTCGACCTCGGAAGCGCCGAAATCCACCGCCAAGTGGACCAGGCGATCGACCACATCCAAACCTCTTAAGACACGTTCAATCTGTTGCGGTTGCGATGGCGACACCGGCGGCAAGCCCAGGGAATCATCCACTTCACAGTTGCGACGCAAGGCCCAACCGATGAGTTCGTCGCGCATCTCACCCGTCAGCGAGATGTAGTGCTGTGCAGGCGATCCACCTGGAGGCACTTGAAAGCGCTCGCGGAAGGCCGGCAGGTTGCGATTGGCCAACAGCTGGTTGCGATCGCGCAACATGTTCAGTCGCTCCTTCAACTCGGAGACCTGACTGGCCGCGTAAAGCTTGTTGGTCTGCATCTGTCGCTGCGCACGACCAATCGAAACGCGTGCCTTGCTGAGCCGCTCCTTAGAGCCGCCACCGGTGATGGCAAGCAGGATGAAGAACACGACCAAACCGCCGGCCATGCCCATGATGAAACGCCGATGCGTTTGCCAGAATGCGTCGAAGTTCATTGCAGGTCCTCCTCATCTTCCTCAGAAGGATTCGGGTCTTCGAGGAGTTGGGCGCGCATGGACCATTCGAAAACCTTGCCGCGCGGATTGGAACTGGGTTGAAGGTAATCCTCGCCGGCGAGCTTCTCCTCCAGGGACTTGACGAACATGCCGAAAGCTTGGCTGGCTGCGCGAACGTCGTCTTCAGCTTGGCCTTCGACCTGGACCACCGGCACCGGCTGGTCATCACGACCCCATTCCTTGCCGTCGGTCATGGTCACGCGCACCTGCTCCACCCAAAGGCTCTCGGGTAGGGAAGTGCCTAGATGGCCAAGGAACTCTGCAGCACTACGGTTGACGGCGAAGCGTGCCTCCAAGTCGCGATACAGAAGCTCCTGTTCACGGATCTGCTCGAGCAACTCCAAGGCCTGCGAGTTGCTGGTCTCGAGTGCCTTCTGGGTTTTCTTGGTGGCGCCGGAAGCCTTGGCTCCTTCATCCGCCAAGCCCCCCATCACGATGAAGTTTACGGCCAAGAAGATGACCGCCGCCACACCCATCAGGATGTTGAAGATGCCACGTTCTGCAAAAGCTTTCTTCTTGCGCGCTGCAGCAGTCAGGATCTCCAGGGCGTAGAGGTCCGAGTCGGCGGCACTCAAGGCCAAACCCAGCGCTACGGCTGCGCCAGGACCATCGGCATCCAGCTGATCAGCCTCGTCTTCGGGCAACTCGCTAGGGTCGATCATCTCCGCAGGGTTCCAGACGCTGACCGGAACACGCATGCGATCGTTGAGGAACTCGACAAGGCCGTTGGCGTTGGCGCCACCACCGGTCAGCAACACACGGTCCAAGGTCAACTCACTGAGACGCGTCTGCGCCTTGCAAAGGGTGACCACGCCGCCGAGCAAAGTCGGCAGGCTCTCATAGAGCGGCAACAACGGCCTCGTGACCCGTTCGGCATCGGTGCCCAAGCGTTGGCCCGTGGCTAGACGCAGATCCAGATGCTTATGAATCAAACCCTTGGCACGCTCGGCATCGATACTCAGTTGCGACGCCAGGGTGTGATCACGCTTCTCAAGGCTGGTGGTCACCGAACGTGCAAAGTACAGATCGGTGCCGTTGACCAAAGCCAAGTCCAGGGTGCCCTTGCCGAGACTGGCGATCAGGGTGGTGGACGGCTCATGGTCGCCGAGCGCCAAGTAACAGTTGTACAGGGCGATGGCATTCGGTGAGAAGGCCTTCACGGCAATGCCCGGGATGCCATTCATGGTGTCATCGAGCAGGTCCTCACGCACCAGGCTTAACAGCATGGTGTCTTCGTCGTCGAGCCCCTTCGGCACCGGCAGCAAGTTGTAGGACGATGCCATCGACGAACCCGAACGCCCCTCAATCTCGCGGATTTCGAAATCCATCAGGCGTTCCAAACGCCAATCCTCGACTGCCGGCACCGGCAGGTAGCGCATCATTAGGTCGGCACCAGTCAGGCCGACATGCACCGAACCCGATCGTTTGGCACCACTGAAGACCGCACGCGCGGCTTCGACTGGAGTCTCCCCACCTTCCGGGGCAGCGGCCAGATAACGTTTCAGGGTGTGACCCCCTTTACGCGAGTCCACCATGGCAAGGCGGACCAGCGAGTGTCCTAAGTCAATTCCGCAGCCACTAGCCATCAGTTCACCTCCTTCAGCCAAGCGGCTAGTACAGGGTAAGAAGTCGTCAGCGCACCTTGCAGGCGTTGGCGGTATTCCTGGGCGGCCTGCTGACTGCCCTGGGCAGCCTGTTCAGCACCGATCTCCAAGTCCGCAGCAAGCGCAGCGGCTTGTGGCTCGACGACCGTTCCTGGGTAACGTGAAGCCAGGTCACGGGCTTCGTTCGCCAGTTGCGACATCAATGAGCCAGCTCCGACGAAGACCGCGCCACTGGCCTGGATCTGCAGGTTGGCCAAATCGGCACGCCCGCGTTCCAAGGCCTCTTGTGACCGCAACAAGGCTTCCTGCACTTTCAGTTCATCCAGTGGCAGGTCGCGGAGCAGTTCGGCGGCCGAGGCCAAAAGTTGGCGATCATCGCCTTCGCGTTCGGCGCGGGTGATCTTTTGCGATAGTCGCGCCGCCTGGGTCATGGCCTCGGCAAGATCCCAATGCAGGTGGAATGGTTCGGATGTGGTCAAGCTGGCGCCGCCATCCTCGAAACGAATCCTGCTGGCTTGATCCAAAGTCAGCAACAGGCGCGTGGCGCCGCCACCAAGCAGGATGCCTGGGCTGGATTCCACGATTACGCCAGGAGCCAAACCCACCGGGCCGCCGTCGGCGAGAATTAGGAAGGCACCGGCTTCCAGTAAGTCGCCCGAAGCATTGAACACCATGCTGGCTTCACCATTCGGCGTGAACAGTAGGCCGCCGGTGTTGCTACTCCAGCTGCCATTTTGGCCACGTACGCTCAGCAGAGCACCGGAGGAGTTCGCCATCAACAGGTTGGCCGCTTCATGGTAGGCCGACCCCAAAGGCGAAGAGATCTTCTTTGGTGCGTCCGAAGCACTCTCCACCGTCAAGCCGCTGAGGTTTCCTTGCCCCTCCATGCGTAGGGCAATCTGGAACCATTCCGCATCTGGGGGCAGGCTCAAGCTCACGCTGCCTGCGGCCAGATCGCTGCCTTCCCAAGTACCAATAGCTTGGCTGCCTTCCTCGCCCTTGCCCCAACTGACCAGTGGATAGGCTTGAGTGCCGGAGACGGTGGCCGAGATTTCCAAGGCTGTATCCATTAGCGAGAAGTTGCGGCTCAAACGTGCGCTGGAACGACCACTCCCGCTGCGCAAGAGCCCCTCCTCGATGGAGGCGCCTTTGCTGAGGTTCCAGGACTCGGGATCCTCGAAATTGCCAAGGTCATCGATGGCATCCAGAGCTTGGCTGGTGGCGCCGCCTTTCACCACGGTGCCAGAGCCGTTCGCGATGTCGGCTTCCTCGGAGGCCTCGCCGCGCCCGAAAGTCCACCAAGCACCGCCGCCTGCGGCCAGGACCAAGACCACGCCAAGCGCCATCTGCAAGGGCCCGCCTTTACGCTTGCCACTCATGGCGGCTTCGCGCGCGCGGCGATGAATATCGGAATCCGCTTCATCCAGGTCGCTCGCCATGCTCGACGCTCCGCCGCCCTCAGGAACAAGGCGTAACACGCACTTGCCGAGCTTGATCTCGCTGCCAGGGAACCATTCGCCTTCGTCGACTTGCACGCCGCCGGACCAGGTACCGTTCGTGGAGCCAAGGTCGCGGAAGCGGATTTCGCCCGCCGCGCTGACCGTCAGCTCGAGGTGTCGGCCTGAAACGGAGTCCACACCCAAGACGCGGCTGTTCGAAGCAGCACGGCCAAGGGTATGTGTTCCAACGCTCAGATCAAAAACCTGACCGCTTTCAGGACCACTTAGGATCTCAATTTGAACCATGTGGGAAAGGTGCGTCCCGGCGTGACTCCGGGACAAGGGAGTCTAGGCCACCCCGTCTTGGTGGGCAAACCGAGGAGCTAAGGAA
>JASMKM010000035.1 GCA_030749235.1 Planctomycetota bacterium
ATAATCGTGATGATAGAGGCGCCGATGGAAAACATCTGAGTCCGAAAGGCCCTTCCAGCCAATAGAGCGTGCTCCAGCGCCAACGCGGCGAAATTCGCGGCTTCACCAATGATTATTAGTAACAGGACCGGAAGGTAGGGAGTAAACTCCTCCGTGTATACGAGTCTCAAGATCTCCTTGCCAAACACCTGAGCGATCAGGTAACCGAGAATGCCAACGAGGCCGGCCGCAAGGGCGAGCCGCAGTCGTAGCTGACGAAACCGCAGGATTCGACCTTCCCCCAGGATATTGGCCAGGCGCGGGCCGGTGGCGCGGGTTGCCGCCTCGACGACCTTCCGGCCGACTGTGGCAAGCAACAGGATGGCTCCGAAGGTGCCAACCTCTTCCTTGTGGTCGGAAGCCATCATCGAGTAGTTTGGGATATTTATTTGCAGGGTGATCAGGAGTCCTGACAAGCCCAGCGGCAGACCCTCCCGAGTGAGTGACTTGATCGAATTGAAGCTGGTGGTCGGAAGCAAGGAGCGGGGTTCCACGCCGACGGAGATTGTGCGTTCCGCATCGAAGACGAGGAGCAGGAGGTGTGCAGCACCCCAGCCGATGAGCGCAAGGCTCAGGCTTTCTGTTTGGTGCAGGACGTAACCAAAGAAAGCAATTGACAGGACCCCCTTCAATGCCATTGAGGATGCGATGCCCCCCATGCATTCCGCCCTCTGCTGAGCTCCATAGAAGGTCTCGCCGATGGAATAGATTGCTCGGTTGGCGCCAACCAGGAGGAGGCTTGCGAAGGCCGCTTGATTGAACCCGGAGAAGATGGCCCACGCGGTCAAGGTGAGGAGTGAGACGACCTGGGCGGCCAGGCGCAGCGTCAGGAAATCACCGAACAGGTAGTGCTTCCTGACATCGAGAGCTTGGATTAGTCGAAGCTGTAGGTTACAGAAGACGATGACCGGTGCCGAAGTCGCCAGGGCAATGACCAAGTTGCTTAGGTGCTCCCCATTTTCGCTCTTGGTGACGAGCGAAACCATCAACCATTGGCAGGCTGAGTAGATGACACTGCCAGCAAGCGTGAAGTAAAAGTTCGCGCGGATGGAGCGCCTAGCAACTTGGGCCATCTCGGTATGATACCACTGTAGGTTTAACTGGATCACGGATGCACATTCTCCTTTTACGTCAGCACTTCGCGCTACCTGACCAGGCTGGCTCCGGCCGCCCTTATGAGATGGCATCCCGTTGGATTAAGGCGGGTCATCAGGTGACGATTGTGACCTCCTCGGCGAAGCTCTCGCCGCAACACAAGTCAGAAGGGGGTGTCATCCGGACCACCGTCGATGGCATCCGGATCATCGCCGTCGATGTACCTTATGAGAACCATTTTGGCTACATCCGGCGCATCTTCGCCTTCCTCTCCTTCGCCCGCAAATGCGTTAAGGCTTGCCGCGATCTCGACGATGTCGACGTCGTGCTCGGTTCGAGCACTCCGCTCACCGTGGCAGTCCCTGCAGTCCGCTTGTCTCGGAAGCTCCGTGTTCCGATGGTCTTTGAGGTGCGTGACCTGTGGCCGGAAATGCCGATCGCCATCGGCGCGATTCGTAACCCTATTCTGAAGGGGGCTGCCAGGGCGTTGGAGCGGTATGCTTATCGGCATTCCAAGCGCATCATCGCCTTGTCGCCAGGGATGGCCTCAGGCATTGCAGCCGCGGGTTATCCGGAACAGAAGATTGCAATGATCCCCAACGCCAGCGATGTGGCGAGGTTTAGGAGCCCGAACGTCTCTGCGGAGGAGTTTCTCGAGGACTATCCCATGCTGAAGGGGCGCAAGATAGTCCTCTACGCGGGCACCTTAGGGAGATTGAACGGAGTGAGCTACTTGGTGGATGTCGCGCAGGAGATGCAGAAGCTTGACCCCAAAGTGGCCTTCGTGGTGTTCGGCAACGGCGCTTGCAGGGAGGAGTTGATTCGCAGCGCCGAAAACCGTGGCGTGCTAGACAAGAATTTCTTTTTCCTCGGGTCCATCCCCAAGAACAAGATTCCCAATGCACATGCTGCGGCATCGATATGCACATCCTTGTTCGTCAACATCCCAGAAATGTGGAAGAATTCAGCGAACAAGTTCTTCGACACCCTAGCTGCCGCTCGCCCGATTCTAATCAATTATGAGGGATGGCAGCAGAACCTGATTAATGAGTGCGGCATCGGGATTAGCGTTCCGGCGAAGGACCCTATCGAGGGGGCCAAGCGCATCAATCGATCCATGTCCGACCCGGAGGAGTTGCGGCGAATTGGCAAGAGAGCGGGCGAACTTGGCGAAGAACGGTTCAGTCTTGATGACCTTGCTCAACGAGCCCTTAATGTCCTTTGTGCAGCCACGAGCTCCGGTGATGAAAGGCATCCTTAAGGCAATCAAATCTCTGGACCCGGGCTTGTTAAAGCCCTTCGAAGCACTTGCGGCCCCTCCCTTCGCCCCGAAGCGTTCTTCCGATGCCCCCTTAATCATTCTCCTCGCCACGCCGAGGTCCGGGTCGACCTATTGTTATCAGGCGATGTGCCACCGCTTCGACATCAACTATTTCTCAAACGCGGTCTACATGGGTGCCCGATATCCATTCATGAGCACGAGGTTCGCGCGGCGATGGTGTTCACCCTACGTCTCGGACTTCAAGTCCGATTACGGCTTCGTTGCCGGGCTGAATGGGCCAGCCGAGGCCAACGATATTTGGGGTGAGTGGTTCGACCAGCATCT
Source organism: Planctomycetota bacterium (assembly GCA_030749235.1). Lineage (GTDB taxonomy): Bacteria > Planctomycetota > UBA1135 > UBA1135 > UBA1135. Next base: position 2,741 of record JASMKM010000035.1, read on the forward strand.
GGTTGAGGTCGTCCCTGCTCCAGAGGAGAAGCGCCTGACTCGAGCGTTGAACTACTTCGATTGGTTGTGGGGTGGGACGGGCAAGCCGTTCGTGACAGGATGGGTGGGCCACATCCTTTATGCGGAGCAGATGGCGTCGTTGTTTCCGAATGCGGTTTTTGTGAATCTGGAGCGCGCCACTCAAGACGTGGCCACCTCCTTGATCCGTGCCCGCCGGCATGCGGACCAGGATTTTGGGCAGTGGTTCTCCACCCGTAGTCGGGATTGCCTCGGCGAACCTTCTTGCGATCCTTTTCACGATGTGGTCAAGCAAGTGGTTTCGTTGCAAAGCCGGGCGACAGAATTCGTACAGGCGACCGGCGACCGGGTTTTTAGATTGAATTATGAGGACCTTTGCAGGGATCCTGAGCACGAGATGAGCAGGCTATCCCGTTTCTGCCGCGAAAGGGGGATCGAACTCAACCCAAGGACAGACACTCCAGAGATCGCCGGGCATGAGCGGAGTGCCAGAATTGACGATGACTATCGCCAAGTCCAGGAAGCAATCACGAACCTGACGGGAGATGAGGATGAGGGATGACTTCCAGGATTTCCTAAGGGAGTCAGGGGAACATGTCGTCACCATCGGGGACAACCCCTTCTTTCTCTATAACCGTGGCCTTATCCATGCCAATGCGCTTCCGCAGGACGGCAAGCCGGCGGGCGCAGCCGAGATGCGCAAGGCGATGGGGGGGAGTTCAGCCTTGCTCCTACGTTGGCAAGAGAAGGTGGAGGTTGAGACCGAGTGGTGGAGCATGATTTGCCGCGACACGTCTATCTCCCACATGAAGAGAAAGCACCGCCGGACCGTCCGGAAAAATATCGAGCAGGCTCAGTCCGACTTCTCGACACGGAAGGCGACAGCAGCGGAGGTTGTCGAGCTTGCCTATCCAGCCCACGTCGCAGCCCACGAGCGGTATAAAAATGCCTCGCCCCTGTCACCCGAGGAGTTCTCCGCCAGCGTCCTGAAATTCCAAGACACCGAGCAGGTCGAGTTCTGGTTGTGCAATTGCCAATCAAGCGGCGAAGTCGTGGGCTGGGCGATGTTCTGGCTAGATTCCTCCGGCGCCTTTCTGCACACCGTCGACATCGCGCCGGGTGCCTTAGCGCACAATGCAGGGTATGGCTTTATTTATACGTGTTTGGATGATTATGTAGAGGTAAGGGGGCTGCCAGTTTCGAACGGCACTCGGCCGGTCTCTCACGCCACCGGGATGCAGGACTTCCTGCGCAAGCTCGGATTCCATAAGGAATATTCGATCCTCCATGTCGAGTACCCACGGTGGATGCGCCTGTTGGTGACCATACTGATGCCAGTGCGCAGCCTCGTTCCACACCTTGGCCCCCTTCATCTGGTTCGCGCCGTCTTAGATCAAGAGAAGCTCGCGCAAAATTGCCAAGGGCCGACGTTGGCGAGCAGGGTAATCAAGCGCAGTTTCGACCTGCTCGCCTCGACGGTCATGTTGCTGGCTTTGTCTTGGCTGCTTCTGTTGTGTTGGACCCTCGCCAGTGTCGATACGCGCGCCAATGGCTTCTTCCGCCAAGTCCGCGTCGGGCGCCACGGCAAGACTTTCCGCTTAATCAAGTTCCGCACGATGGTTGAGGTCGAAGGCCTGACCACGACCGTTACCACCGCCGGCGATTGTCGCATTACTAAGCTTGGCGGCTGGCTGAGGAGGACTAAGATCGATGAGCTGCCGCAATTAATGAACGTGTTCCTTGGGCACATGAGCCTGGTCGGTCCGCGTCCAGATGTACCTGGTTGGGCAGATCAGCTGACCGGAGAGGATGCCGTAATCCTAGAGATGCGGCCGGGCATCACGGGGCCAGCGTCGCTGCGGTTCAGGAACGAGGAAGAGTTGCTCGGCGAGCAGCAGGACCCCGAGGCCTACAATCGCGACGTGATTTGGCCGGCGAAAGTGACGGAAAACAGGGCCTACTACTATAAGCAGTCATTGTTTTTAGATTTTCAGTGCCTGCTCCGCACTTTTTTCCCGTCTAAATAGGCTGGCCAGGCCGATCCCCCCTCACACAAGGGGTACGGGGCCTCTGATACAATGCGCCCACGCCAAGATTTAGACCTAGCCGATGTCCAGTTTTTAACCATCGATGATTGACGACCTCTCACGCCGCCAGAAGCGTCAAATTCTGGTGACGATTGACGTCGCGCTATTCGCGCTGGCGTTATGGACGACCTACGCGATTCGGCTTTCGACCTTAACCCCGGATTTCAGTGGCAATTATCTGGTGCTGTTCTTGATTATGTTGGGCGTGAGGATTCCCGCCTTCGGCATGGTGGGGATGTATCGATTTGTCCTTCGCCACCCGAACAACCAGGTCGTGGCGGTCACCCTTAAGGGCGTCTTGATCTCTACCTTGGCCTTCGGTGCTGCCGTGTTCCTCATGAGGCTTCAGGATGTACCGCGCTCCATCCTCCTAATCGAGCCCTTCGTCGCTACCACGCTTGTAATCAGCAGTCGTGAGGTCCTAGCTTGGCTCGTCCGCTCACGCAGCCTCAGTGGTGCCCGCATGGAGCCGGTTTTGATTTACGGCGCGGGTTCCGCCGGCCTGCAGCTGGCGCAGAGTCTGCGCTACAACACGGAGATGAGCCCAGCGGCTTTCCTAGATGACGAGCCATCGAAGTGGGGCATGCGCATGGCGGAATTGGCGGTCTATCCGCCCGCACGCATCCCTCGCTTGGTCTCGAAATACGGCATCAAGAAAGCCTTGCTCGCTGCACCAGCCTCCGATGCTGCCCACCGGCGCCAGATGATTGACATGCTGGAGAAGGCAGGCCTTACCATCCTTGAGGTCCCGAACTTCCTTGACCTCGTTAGAGGGGGCCAGAGCTTGGCCGACTTGTCCGAGGTCAAGGCGGACGACCTACTGGGACGCCGTGCAGTCTTGCCGGACAAGAACCTACTGCGTGAAGTGATTCCAGGCCGCACGGTCCTGATCACTGGCGCTGGGGGCTCGATCGGCAGCGAACTATGCCGCCAGGTCGCTGCCCTTGGCCCCTCCCAGCTTGTCCTGTTCGAAATCAGCGAGTTCGCTCTCTACACCATCGAGATGCAGCTTGGCGAGCTCTATCCGGAGCTGAAGGTCGCGGCCGTCCTTGGCTCGGTCCTAGATGAGGATCGCCTCGAGGAGACCTACCGACGCTTCAACGTGGAATCGGTCTATCACGCGGCCGCCTACAAGCACGTGCCGCTGGTGGAGCAGAACCCGATTGAAGGCGTGCGCAACAACGTTGTCGGTACTTTGAATGCCGCACGCGCCGCTGCGCGTGCGGGAGTGAGCTCCTTCCTGTTCGTGTCCACCGACAAGGCGGTGCGGCCATGCAACGTGATGGGGGCGAGTAAACGCATGGCCGAGTTGGCTGTGTTGCTGGTCGCTGAGGAGGGCAAGCGTTCGCGCCCCCAGGCTCAGGGCAAGAACGACTCCACGCGTTTCACCATCGTGCGTTTTGGCAATGTGCTGGATAGTGCAGGCTCTGTGGTTCCACTTTTCCGTCGTCAGATTGCGTCGGGCGGGCCTGTCACGGTCACTGATCCAGACGTGCAGCGCTACTTCATGACCATTCCAGAAGCAGCGCAGTTGGTAGTCCAGGCCTCGGCCATGGGTAGCAATGGCGAAGTCTACCTATTGGACATGGGCGAGCCGATCCGCGTGCACGACCTGGCCAAGCGCATGGTCGATTTCGCCACCCGCGGTTCCGGTCGCGAGATCCCAATCGCCTTCACCGGCCTTCGCCCTGGCGAGAAGCTGATCGAAGAGCTCTTGGTCGATCCGCGCAACAGCGAAGCCACATCACATCCGAAGATCTTCAAGGCATCCGAGGAGGGTCCCGACCACGAGACCGTGGCGCGCTTGATCCAGAAGCTGAACAAAGCCCTGGATACCGATGCGCTACCAGCCGTTTACGGCATCCTGGAGGAACTGGTCGAGGGCTACGGGCGCCCAGAAGCCTCCCAGGACGTGCTTGGCCGCTGTGATTGCAGCTATTCCTTTGCGGCGAACCACGAAGACGCAGATGGCGAAACCAGCGAGCCGGCGCAGGGGAAACGCATGCCGGGGTCGCCGTCATCGCGTTGCGTTTCCTAGCCAAAGTTCACATTATCTTCACAGGGCGCTTATAGAGTCTTCCGCGAACCCTCACGGAAGGACCATGGACAGCCTCTCGCCCCCCGCCGATTCCCCCGAGAATCCCAAACGCTCAGGCCTGTCGGCAGCATCTGCCCGCATCGCTGGACTGCTAGCCCTACTGTTCCTGTTCCTGGCCTCCATCAAGTTGATGGAAACCAGCATCAAGCTACTTGGCTCGGACTACACCGATAACCTGTTCCAGGGCATCTCGAATCCATTCGCCGGCTTGGCTGCAGGCATTCTGGCTACAGTGCTAGTGCAATCCAGCTCGGTATCCACCTCGATGATCGTAGCCCTTGTGGGTTCAGGCAGCCTATCGGTGGAAGCCGCCGTGCCGCTGATTATGGGTGCCAATGTCGGCACCACCATTACCAATACGCTGGTGTCACTCGGCAGCATCGCGCGCCGCAATGATTTCCGTCGCGCTTTCGCCGCGGCCACGGTCCACGACTTCTTCAATCTGTTGGCGGTGGCGATCTTCCTGCCAATCCAGATGATGACCGGCTTCCTGTCCACGGGTGCCAAGGCCATCTCGGAAGTCCTGCCCGTTGGCGATGCTGGCGGCAAGTTCAACAGCCCGTTGAAGTCGGCAGTGAAATCGGCGGCCGGCAGCGTCCAAGATGGCCTGGAGGCCATCAATCTCAGCGGCGGCTGGCTGTCGATCGTGATGTTGGCTGTGGGCCTAGGCCTGATCTTTGTATCGCTTACCTCGATTACGAAGTTAATGCGCAAGGTCATCGCCGACCGCGCCGAGAAGGCCTTGAACCGAGCACTGAAACGCTCCGGCCTAATCGGCATCACCATCGGTGCTTTGATTACCTTCTCCGTGCAATCGTCAAGTATCACCACTTCCTTGCTGGTGCCACTGTGCTCGTCGGGGGTGTTGACCCTCGACAACGCATTCCCAGTCATGCTGGGTGCTAACATCGGTACAACCATCACGGCATTCCTCGCTTCACTGGCTACCGACATCAACGGCCTCCAGATTGCACTGGTGCACATGCTGTTCAACCTTTCGGCGACCATCCTGGTCTATCCGGTCGCGGCCATCCGCCGGATCCCGATCCGACTCGCTCGCGGGCTGGCGGTGACCGCTGTGCGCAACAAGGTGATCGTCATAGCCTACGTCTTCGTGATGTTCGTCCTCATCCCGGTCAGCGGGGTCTTCCTCTTCTAATTCCGAAACGCCTCACCCATACCCAACCATGTTCGATTGGCTCAAACGCATTCAAACCAGCGTCACTTCCGTTGAAGAGGTGTTTCAATACTTCGAGCAGATGCTCGAGGATGGCCGTTACATGTTCGAGACGGCCTCCAACACCTTGCTTGCCGGCACCGATCCGCAGGCGGTCAAAGAAGACTTGTGGGCGACCGACAAGCGCATCAACCGCTTGGAGCGTCGCATTCGCCGCCGCATCATCACCCACTTGACCATGCATGGCAGTGGCGCGATCTCCAGCGACCTTGTGATGATGAGTATCGTCAAGGATGCCGAGCGCATCGGCGATTACTGCAAGAACATCTTCGACCTGTCCGTGCTCGACCGCGGGTTCCCGGATGGCGTGCGCGAGGACCTGCTCGAGACCAAGTCCACGATTACCCGCCTGCTGGCCAAGGCGCGCAACATCTACAAGTCCGAGGACGAAGAAGATGCCAAGTCCTTCATAGCCCAGGCCGACGCCTTGGCCAAGCATTGCGATGAGCGTGCGGTCGCCATGGTGGTGCGCGACGATTCTGACGGCAAGTCGGCGATCAGCGCCTTAACCTACCGCTACTTCAAGCGCATTGTCTCACACAGCATGAACGTCATCACCTCGCTAGTTGTGCCAGTCGACCAACTCGACTACTACGACGAGGACGACGAGGACGACGAGGGCCGCCAGGATATCGACGGCGACGCGGAGTAGATAAGGTTTTGGTCTGGGATTAATGCGAACTCGTTCGGTGGTCGGGTTTGTCTGTGGTGGTATTGGGTGGAGAACAACAGTCCAGACAAAGGGCAAAGGGGCCACGCAGGGTGGCGAAAAAAATCAGGGAATCGCAAGCTCTAAACCGTTCAGTTTGGAGATTGGGCGTTGCGCATCGACCTCAATCATCCATGCGCGCAACAAGCCCTGCATATGCGCGGCAATATCCGGCTTATCCTGCAACAAGTTGTGTTGCTCACCCAGGTCCGACGCCAAGTCGTACAGCTCCCACTCGGCAGCCTCGTACCAATAGATGATCTTCCAATCACCTTCGCGTAAGGATGTGAAGGGTTCATAGCGATCGCCATTCGGACCCCACTTATGTGGGTAATGCCAAGCAAGCGCGCGCTGTTGCGGAACCGATTCCGCGCCTTTCAACAACGGCAGGAAACTCTGTCCATGCGCAGCAGCGGCATCGATGATGGCGGCGTCGACGCCGGCAAGTTGCAGCAGACTGATATAGAGATCAGTGGACAGCACCGGACTGTGATTCTCGCTATCCGCCTCGATCGTCATCCATCCAGGTTGATCACCAGCCCAGGCCACGATCATCGGCACGCGTGTGCCGCCCTCATAACCGGACCCCTTGCCGGACCGCAGCGGCTTGTTGTGCGTATCCTTGCCGGTTCCTGCAGGGGTGGCGCCGCGCGCATGTGCACTTAACCCGCCGTTGTCGGAGAAGAACACGATCAAGGTGTTGTCGGCGATGTCGAGTTGCTCAAGCTTGGACCAGATCCTCCCGAGGCTGTTGTCCATGCCGGCAACCAATCCAGCGTAACGCGCTTCAGCATCATCGAGGCCTTCGGCGCGGTAGTCGGCGTAATAACGGGGATCCTTGTGGATCGGCGCATGGACTGCGTAGTGCGCCATGTTCATGAAGAAGGGGCGGCCGTCGAGGACGGCGGCCTCGATTTCCTTTTCAGCTTCAAGGGTGAGGGCTTCGGTCAAGAAAGTCTCTGTTCCGTGATACTCCTCAAGACCAGGCACGCCCCATGGCCCATCCTTTTGGTTGCCGTAATCTTTCTCGCCGAAGTAACTGCCGGGGCCACCGGCGGCATGTCCTGCCACGTTTCGTTCAAAGCCGAGCAGCAAGGGGTTTGCACCGGGAGTGGTGCGAGCACCGAAGTGCGCCTTGCCGACATGGATGGTGCGGTAACCGCGCGCGGCCATTATGTTGGTCAGCAGGTATGGGTCCGGGCCCAAGCCAGCCTTATTCCATGCCGGGTCCGACAGCTCCTCCATGCTGCGCGAAAAATCGCGATCCACATGCAAGGTCCAATCGGTGATGCGTGTGGTGGCCGGATGTTGACCGCGCAAGATGCTGGTGCGCGTCGGCGTACAGACTGGACTAGCAGCATAGGCTTGGGTGAACTTCATGCCACGCGAAGCCAGGCGCTCCAGATTGGGTGTTTGATACTGCTTGTTGAAGCCAGTGGCTTCGCTATGCATTGGCACGCTCAAGTCCTGCCAGCCGAGATCATCCACCAAATACAAGATGATGTTCGGCGGTGTGGCCGATGCGGTTTTGCCGATGGACCCAGAACAGGAAACGGCTGCGACCGCAACCAGGAGGAATGCGAATCGCAGCCGTGAAAACAACACGTTGCTTAGGCGAGGCGCTTGATGACGTGCCAACCGAATGGCGATTTCTCCTCGTCGAAGTCGGCGATGCCGACTTCACCTTCCGCCAGCGTGAAGCCGACGTCGCCGAAACCTGGCACCATCGCGGCGCGTGGGTGTGGCGTGGTGGACTGCATCTTCTCAGCCTCGGCCTGAAGCTCGGCGACGAAGGATTCCATTTGCGCTTGGGCTGCCTCCAGCTCCATGGCACCAGCATCGATGGCCTTCTTCAGCTCTTCCTCTTTGGCGGCGGCGCGACCGTTCAAATCGGAGATGACCTGGCCAAAGTCGAGGCCCTCGACGCCATTGTTGAGCAGGTGGTAAGTACCTGGCTGCGGGTGATCCTCTGGCGAGGGGTCATCCGAGAACTCGCGCACCAAGGCGTTGAAGTCCTCGCCGCCGCGGGCGCGCTCCAAAACCTGCGTGGCCAAAGCCTGTGCATCGTCTTTGCTGCGTTCGGCCTGTACAGGGGTTTCCTTGAAGGAGACAAGGCAGTGTTGGATGGTAATTTTATCGGGCTCTGGGGCACTCATGGCGGCAAATTGTACAGTGGCCTGAATCCCTGTGTTTCGCCAATTGGAGGCAGTGCTGGCTGCATGACTGTGGAGTGGGCAGCTGCCAGGGCAGTAGGCGGCCTAGCGCTCGCGGATCAGCACCCACAGGAAGAAGGGGCCGCCGACCAGCGCGGTCAAGATACCTACCGGCATTTCCGAATGACGACCGAGGATCTCTAGGCTACGCGCGCAGAGGTCGGCGATGACCAGGAAGCCGGAGCCTGCAAGCCAGCAGGCCGGCAGCAATAGCGCATGACGCATGCCAGTGAAGCCCCGCAGCGCATGCGGCACCAACAGGCCGATGAAGCCAATCGGCCCCGTGTATGCCACGACGGCAGCCGCAAGCAAGCTAGCGGCGAGCAAGCCATTGCGGCGGATTGCCTTGGCCTGGATGCCGCGCGCTGCAGCCATTTCTGGGTCGAAGGCGAATTGATCGAGGGCGTCGGTGCGGCGCAGTAGCAAGACCAAGCCGATGGCCAACCATGGCAGCAGGCTCAGCGGCGTGTTGAAGCCGACCACATCAAGGGATCCCATTAACCAACGATCAAGGACAGCCAGCTTGTAAGGGTCTGCCAAGTAGCGGACCAGCATCAAGGCCGCGCCGAACAGGAAGTTGAGCGTGACCCCGGCGAGGATGATGCCGTCGGAACGGTGGCTGCGGCGCGCCACACTGAGAACAAGGAAGGTGGCACCTAGGGCAAACAGCAGGGCGGCGAAGCGCGGCAGCACCAAGAGCCCGGCCACCGAAGGGAAGGCAAGACATAAGAAGGCACCGAAAGTGCCGGCGGTGGAGACGCCGAGCGTATAGGGAGTGGCCAGACTATTGCGCAACAGGGTTTGCATGGCAGCACCAGCCACTGCCAGTGCACCGCCGGACAACCATGCGAGCAGTACGCGCGGCAGGCGCAGGTCGAGGATGCGCGTATCGCTAGACCAGTTGACGCGGTCGCCTCCGACCCATTCTCTGAGGGCGGTACCCATGGCGATCGGCTCCGCACCCAAGAAGGGGGCGACGAAGCCACAGCCCAATGAGAAGGCGGTCAGCCAGAACAACAACAGGCGCGGGCGTGGAGTCACTTCGGGACCACCACGGGGCGACCGTCAGGATGCTGAAGGAGGGCGAAGTGGTCGCCAAAAACAGCGAACAGAATCTCTTGGGTGAGCAGTTCCGCCGGTGGCCCGCTGGCCAGGATGCGCTTTTGGTGGAGCACGGTCAACCGATCAGCGAAGCCAACCGCCAAGTTCCAGTCGTGGGTCACGCAGCAGACACCGAGGCCCTCACCAGCCAAATGGTGCAGCAAGCCGAACAACTCTGATTGGTGCTGCAGGTCGAGCATGGCCGCGGGCTCATCGAGCAGCAGATAACGCGGCTGCTGGGCCAACACGCTGGCGATAAGCACCCGACGTCGTTCGCCGCCGGAGAGCTCATCGAGCCGTCGGTCACGCAAGGCCAAGGCGTCGACTTGGTCGAGGGCCTGGTCCACGGCGCGGGCAGCTGCACCGATCAATCCATGATCAAACCAATGTCCCAGGCCGGCCACGCGAGCGCCCAGGGCCACGGTTTCCGCCACGCTGTAAGTGAAGGCGGGGGAGACCTCCTGCGGCAGGAAGCCGATGTGGCGGGCACGCTCGGCCAGCGCCAACTCGCGCAGATCGCCTCCATCCAGGGAGACCTTTCCGCGCAGTGGGGCGAGCAGGCCAGCCATCGAACGGAGCAAGGTGCTCTTTCCTGCCCCGTTGGCGCCGACAATCATGTCGAAACGGCCGGCTTCCAGGCAGAAATCCACCCCATCCAAGACTGGCGGGTCCGAGGCGGTCCCGAAAGTCACGGACAGGGAGTGGGTGGTGAGGCTCACGGCCAAATGCTAACAATCGCGCCCAACCAGGCGTTGAGAGGCTCCTGGGGGAGGATCGGCTAGATACTCGGAAGGCTGCTAGAATCCCGCACCATGACGTCCGAGACCGACGCCAAATTGCATCAGCGCCTGAAGGAGGCGCAGAAGACATACCAGGCCCTTGGAGACTCCTTTGTGGAGCATGTTCAGCAGGCCGCCAACCTCGCGATTGACGCGTTGCGTGGTGAAGGTGGGGTGTATTTGGCGGGAAACGGTGGCAGCGCGGCCGACGCCCAACATTGGGCTGCCGAGCTAGTTGGGCGTTACCTACTGGAGCGTGACCCACTAAACGTGCATGCGCTCACGGTGAATTCAAGTACTTACACGGCGCTGGTGAATGATTACCCCGCTGATGAGGTCTTTGAGCGTCAAGTCCGCGCCCATGTGCGCACAGGAGATGTCTTCATCGCCATCTCCACCAGCGGCAACAGCGAGAACATTTTGCGTGCCGTTGCTGCCGCCCGCCGTCAGGGTGCCAAGATTATTGGCGTCACTGGCAAGGATGGCGGCAAACTTCGTTTCCTCTGCGACGTCGCCTTTGTTGCCCCCAGCAACGACACCCCGCGCATCCAAGAGGCACATTTGCTCTTCGGACACTGCTTCTGCGAACTCGTGGAGGCAGCATTCGCATAACAGTTTCTGTGTCAGCCTAGAACAGGACTCAGCTTTTTCCCCTCGCACCGCCATTTGCGGGGTAAACTTAACTGTCGCTCACCAAACAAGACCCCTGCAGGCTATTACAGCACAAGGGTTTAGGTCGCTTTCCTTTGGTCTAGCTAACATCCCACACGATTGCATCGATGGTCCAAAAAACTCTTAATCGAATTTTTCTAGTCATTTCGCTCGGCTTGCTGGCCTCCTGCGGTGGCGGAGGCCTTACTTCAACCAGCGGTAGTGCCGGTGCTGGCGCTGGCGACGGCGGCAACAACAATGGTGGCGGCACGCAGTTTGCCCTCGCTGACCTCGACGGCAACTGGTCCGGCGAGCTCCGGCCTTTCCTGGAAACCCGCGGTGATCGCAATCTCATTCTGCAAATGCTTGGTGGTAACCTTCTCGAGGCCTCTGAAGGTGGTGGCGGAGACTGGCGGCCAGGCACGGCCACCCTGGATGTCATTTTCACGGCAGACGGATTCCTGGATCTGACCTTGGCCAGCACCGAGTCCGGTGTCCTGCACCTGGAAGGCGCGATGAACCTGGCACGGAATACCATCAACGGAACCTTCACCCGTAACGAACCAGAGCGTTCCACCTACGAGGGCACGTTTGAGCTGCGCCTGTCCGATGGCATCACCACCTTTAACAGCGCCTTGCTCGCCGGTGAGTGGAGTGGTGAGGCCATGAACGCCTCGGACCGCTTCCGTCTGTCCCAGTTGGAAATCGACATCGACGGCAACCTCATCCAGGCGGCCCTGACCAAGCCATCCAGCTCGGAAATCGTGCACCACTACACCACGGATGGCTTCGGTGGCATGACCAACGAGAACGTCTTTATCTTCGGCAACGAGAACATCGGCCTGCTTCAGGGGGTTGTCCTCTATGCCACCGACGGCTCCACCCTGACCTTCAGCTACCTGTTGATCAACGACCAAGGCACATTGATGAGTGGCCCAGGTGAGGACTCGGTACTTGGCTCTGGCCACGTGGAACTGAGTCGTCCAGCCGAATAAACCAAGGCACCCCTTGCTGAAGGGCCTCTACCGAAAGGTAAGGGGCCCTTTTTTATTGGCGCAGCGCTGCGGCGATTGCTTGGGCGGTGCCCAACATCGATGGCCCTGGCATCAAGGCGTCCTTCTCGGTGATGGTCCGCACACGACCATCACGCACTGCTGGCATTTCCGGGAAGGCAGCTCGCCAGATATCCACTGCTTCTCTGCCGCTGGAATTGGCATCGAATTCGAGGATGACTTCGGGGGCGGCGCGAATCAGGCTTTCCTCGTTGAGGTCGAAATAGTCGCGGTCGTTGTCGGTGAAGACGTTCTGTCCACCAGCGGCAACCAGCAGCTCATCGAGGAAGCTGGCTGGTCCGGCAACGACGAGGTTGGAGGCCTCATCGGTGCGGCGCGAAACCACCAGGAGCACCCGTGGAGGAGTGGCGGTGCCATCGCTTCGTGCAGTCAGGGCGGCAAGGCCTTGGGTCATACGCTCTAGTTGAGCCGGCAGCCGTTTCCCGGCGCCGAAGCGGTGCGCCAGCCACTCCATCTCGTTGCGCCAATCGGCCAGCGTGTCGGTTGAGAAGGAGCGGAATTCGATGCCACTTGCAGCGCAATATTCCTCCAGCGACTTGGCCTGGCCTTGGATTAGGACCAGGTCCGGATTGAGTGCGGTGATGCGTTCGATATTGGGGTCGAACAGGCCGCCAACGCGGGGCAAGGACTTAGCGGCTTTAAGGGTGTTGTAATCGGAAACGGCGACCACATGGTCGCCGGCGCCGAGCGCGAAGAGGTTGGCGGCAGTGGCTGGACCGATTACGACTGCGCGTTTTGGAATTCCCTCAAAAACGTGCGTTGTCGAAGGCGGCTCTGATTCGGAACATGCCGCGAGCATGAACGCGAAAATGCCCAGAAACAGGGCCGTGAAGGAGGCGCGGTGGTTTGCCACCCCGCTATTATGAGGCCGATGGACATTCAGCGCCTCAAAGGGTTGCGCGGTTGCGGTGGTGCCGGTTTTCCGGTGCACATCAAATGGCAAGCCGTCGCCGATGAAGCCACCTTGGAGGGTGGCAAGGTCATCGTTTGCAACGCTGACGAAGGCGAGCCCGGCACCTTGAAGGATGGCTGGTTGTTGAACGAACAACCACGTCGGGTCCTGCTGGGCATGCAGCGTGCTGCGGCAATGGTTGGCGCGGTGCGGGCTTATGTTTATCTGCGCCCGGAATATACCGAGCAGTTGCGCCACCTGCAGGGGGCCATCAGCAATCTGGTCGAGGACGGATTCCTGAGTCCAGGCTCAGGTGCGATGTGGAACGGCGCCGGTTTCCCCGGTCGCGAGGTGCATCGTCCAGACTATCCCTTGCCGCCCGCAGCCATGCCGCAGATCGCACCAGCGGCGGCAACCGGCTTGCCGTTGCGCCTTGACATTGTGCTCGGCGGGGGTGCTTACATCTGTGGCGAAGAGACGGCCTTACTCGAAAGCATGGAGGGCAGGCGCCCGCAGCCGCGCCACAAGCCGCCCTATCCCACCCAAAGCGGATTGTGGGGCCTGCCCACCTTAATGAACAACGTCGAGACTTTTTGGTGGGCCGAACGCATCCTGTCGGGAGAGGTCGACACACCAGGTTCGCATCGACTCTATTCGCTATCTGGCGACGTGGAGCGTCCAGGCGTCTATGAGGCGCCGGTCGGCATTACCGCCAGCGACCTGATTAGCCAATTCGGTGGCGGCGTGGTCAATCGCGAGCAGATCTCCTGTTGGATCCCAGGTGGTGCGGCTTCCGGGGTGTTGCCGCCGAGTTGCCTGGATACCGAACTTTCGCCGGAAGGCCTAAAGGAGGTCGGCACTTCCTTGGGTACGGCGGGCGTGGTGGTCTATGCCAAGCCCACCCAGCCGGTGGAGGTTGCCGCCGAAATCATGCAGTTCTTTGCCGATGAATCCTGTTCGCAATGCACGCCATGTCGCCTCGGCAACCGCGCCTTCTCCGATTGGATTAGCGGTGTGCACGATTGGCCGGAGTCGGCGGTTACCGAACGCTGGCTCGAGGCGATGGAGCTCGGTTCCATCTGCGGCCTGGGGTTCACTGCACCTTTGGTGGTGCGACAAATGCAGCGTTGGTTCAGTGAGGCGGTAGTCTGATGAGTCACGACAAGATTACCTTCAATCTCGATGGCGAGGACATGCAAGTCGATGCTGGCACCAGCTTGTTGGATGCCTGTCGCAGCAAGGGTGCGCAAGTCCCCACCTTGTGTCACGAGGATCGCCTGGAGCCTTTCGGCGGCTGCCGTATGTGCCTTGTGGAATTGGATGGCGCACCGCGACCCGTGCCGGCGTGCAAGACCAACGCCTCGGAAGGCATGGTGGTGCGCTCCGCTTCCGAATCCCTGGAGCGTGTGCGCGGCACGATCGCCGAGATGTTTATGGCCGAGCACCGTCCGTCGCAAGGCGGTCGACCCAATGCCATGGAGAAGGTCGCCAAACGCTTCGACCTTGGTGCGCCGCCAATCCAGTTCCCCAAGCGCACCGAGTATCACGACCACAACCGCTTCATCGGTTTCGACACCGACGCTTGCATCCTATGCAACCGTTGCGTGCGCTACTGCGACGAGATTATGCAGGTCACCGCGCTCGAACATTTCGGCCAAGGGCCGGATGCAATCGTGCAGCCCACCGACGGCTTGTCCTTTCTTGACACATCCTGCGAACTGTGCGGTGGCTGTGTCTCGAGTTGCCCGACCGGTGCGCTTTACGAGAAGCAAGCACAAGGCATCGAGGAGTCTTCCTGCGAGACCACCCGCACAGTCTGCACTTTCTGCGGCGTGGGTTGCGTAATCGACCTGAACACCAAGGATGGCAATGTCGTCAAGGTCACCGCTGAGGAAGGCGTGGGTCCGAACGACGGACACCTGTGTACCAAGGGGCGGTTCGCGTGGCAGTTCATCCATCACGAGGATCGCCTGAGCGAACCATTGGTGCGCGGTGACGACGGCGAGCTGCATGCCGTAAGTTGGGAAGAAGCCTATGCGCGCGTTGTCGAGGGCCTCTCGAAGGTCAAGCAGGAACACGGTGCCGACAGCATCGGCTTTCTGGCTTCGAGTCGTTGCACCAACGAGGATGTCTATGCCTTGCAGAAGTTGGCGCGCTCGGTGATCGGCACCAACAACGTGCATAGTTGCGCAGCGACGTGACATGGTCCGACCGTCTACGGCCTGGTCAGGTCGTTGGGTGCAGGAGCGATGACAAACTCGATTGCCGAAATCGAAGATACCGATTGTCTATTTGTGATCGGCAGCAACACTACCGAGGCGCACCCGGTGTTGGCCCTACGCATGAAGAAGGCCATGCGCCGTGGTGCCAAGTTGATCGTCGCCGACCCACGTCGTACTTGGTTGGCACAGCGTGCCGACATCCATTTGCAGTTGAAGCCGGGGACCGACATCCCGCTGGTCAACGCGATGGCCCACGTAATCTTGAAGGAAGGCCTGCAGGCACAGGATTACATTCACAACCTCACCGAGAATTACGAAGCATTCGCCAAGGCCGTCGGGGAATGGCCGCCCGAACGCGCCGCTGAGATCTGCGGAGTAGAGGCAGAGGACATTCGCAAAGCCGCGCGCGCTTACGCGACCACCGATCGTTCGGGGATCTATTACACGCTCGGCATTACCGAGCATGTTTGCGGTGTTGATAACGTGCGCACACTTTCGAATCTGGCGCTGGCTACTGGACACCTGGGGCGCGAAGCTGTCGGCGTGAATCCTTTGCGTGGCCAGAACAATGTGCAAGGTTGCAACGACATGGGCAACAACCCGGTTTACCTGCCGGGATACCAGCTGGTCGCCGAAGAGGAGAACCGTGCGCGCTTCGAAAAGGCTTGGGGTACGCCGTTGAGTGCAGAGCCGGGCTTGCGGCTTGACCAGATGATGGACCGCATGCATACCGGCGAGCTCCGTGCCTTTTACGTGATGGGCGAGGATCCGCTAATCTCGGAGCCGAACCTGGCGCATGTCGAGGAAGGCTTCGACAAGGTCGACTTCGTGGTCAGCCAAGACATCTTCCTCAACGAGACATCCCGTCGCCATGCCGATGTCGTCCTTCCTGCGACTTGTTTCGCCGAGAAGGATGGCACCTTCACCAATTCTGAGCGCCGCGTGCAGCGCGTACGTAAGGCGGTGGAAGCGCCCGGCAGCGCGCGCCCCGACCTGGAGATCATCACCGAGATCGCCAAGCGCCTTGGTGCGCAGTGGCTACCCGCCGACCCACAGGCCTATTGGGACGAGGTCGCCGACCTGATGCCGAAATTCTTCGGAATCCGTTACGACCGCATCGAAGAAACCGGCTTGCAATGGCCATGTCCTGACCGCGATCATCCCGGCTCGAAGTTCCTGCACGAAGGCGCACCAATCCGCGGCAAGGGTGTGTTCTATGGCGTCGACCACGTGCCGCCTTGGGAGGAGCCGGACGAGGAATACCCATTCCTGTTGACCACTGGCCGCACCTTGTATCACTACAACGCCGCTACCCAGACCGCGCGCAGTGATGGCTTGGTCGATAAGCAAGAATCCAACTTCATTGAGATCGCGCCGGCAGATGCGCGCGACTTGGGCGTCAGCGACGGCATGCTTGTGCAGGTGGAATCGCGTCGAGGTCAGGTCGATGCCTTGGCTGTGGTCACCGATCGCCTGTCTCCCGGCGTCATGTGGATGCCGATGCACTTCTCCGCTGCGCGCGCCAACGTGCTTACCGGCGATGGCCGTGATTCCGAGGTCGGGACTCCCGAATACAAAGTCACGGCGGTACGATTAGCAACACATGGGCATTGAAGGCGTCCTGGCTCTAGCGCTCGTCGCAGCAATCCTGGTCCTGCTCGTCACCGAGAAGGCCAGTATTGATGCAATTGGAATCGGCTTATTGGTCGTACTGATTGGCGCAGGTCAAATTCTGCGCTTCTTCGACCCGAACTTTGATCCGGCCACGCAACTACTGGGCCCCCAAGATGCCATGACCCTGTTCGGCAACTCGGCGGTACTGACCATCGCCGCCTTGTACGTCATGGGCGAAGGCTTGTCGCGCACTGGCGCAGTGGAATTCTTCGCGCGCACGGTGTTGCGCGTCTCCGAAGGCCGTGAACGCCGTGTGATTCTCGCGGTGGCCTTAATGGCCGGCATCACGTCGGCCTTCCTGAACAACACAGCGGTGGTCTTGGTGTTCATCCCGGTCTTGGTGGACATGGCACAGAAGACGGGCATCGCGATCACGCGATTGCTGATCCCGATGGCCTTCGCCACCATCCTCGGCGGCATGTGCACGTTGGTCGGCACCTCGACGAATTTGCTGGTGAGCGAGATGGCGGCCGAAGCCGGATATGAACCAATCGGCATGTTCGAGCTTTCGCCGATTGGCCTGCCGCTGCTGGTCATCAGCGTGATCTTCATCGCCGCCTTCGCACGCAAGTTGTTGCCTAGCCGCCAATCGCTGACCGCGATGATGGCCAACTCCAACCACCGCGAATACGTCACCGAGCTTCAAATAGGGCCGAACTCACCGCTGCGCGATCGCACCTATAAGGAAGCCTTCGCCGACGTCCGCGCTGACCTGCTGTTTTTTGCACGCGGCGAAGAGATGGTGTGGCCGCCGTACTTCAACGAGACCATCGAAGAGGGCGACGTTGTCATGTTACGTGGCACGGTCGACCACCTTGCCGGCTTGCAGGATGAGCTTGGCCTGAAGCTCTTCAACGAGGCGCGCTTCGACCCCAAGAGCATGCAGTTCTTCGAACTGGCGGTGTCGCCGCACTCGCCGATGGTCGGGCGCACTATCGGCGACCTGCACCTGTGGCGTGATTACGGAGCGATTACCGTGGCGGTGCTGCGTAATAACCAGCACATCCGCGAGCGTGCATCCAAACAGGTGCTGCAACCTGGCGACCTGCTGTTGGTCTGTGGTGAGGAGTCGTCGCAGACGCGTCTGCGTGCCAGTACCGATTTCTTCCTACTGACTGGTGCGCATAACTGGGTCATGTTGCGCGGCTTGGCGCGGCGCTCGTTACTAATCACTATTATCATCATGGTCGCCTTCTCGATGGCGTCGCTCACCCATAACAACAGCCTGATCCCCTTCGCGGCCTTGAGCGGTGCGGTCGCGATGATCGCCAGCGGTTGCTTGACGGCGCGTCGCGCTTATCGGGCGATCGACTGGCCGATTCTGCTGTTCATGGTCGGCACCATCGGTCTTGGCCGCGCCATGGAGAACACTGGTGCCGCTGCGGTAGTTGCGGAAGGACTTGTGCATGGCCTGCAAGGCTTTGGTCCGATCGCCGCCCTAGGTGGATTGGCCTTATTGGGCTCAGTGATGTCCTCGATGGTCAGCAACCAGGCGGTCGCTGTCTTGCTCACCCCAATCGCCATCGGTGCGGCTGAAACGATCGCTCATGATCAAGGATTGGACCCGAGTAGTGGTCCAGGCTTGGCAATCACGCGTGCCTTCATCCTAGCCATCGCCATCAGCGCGTCGGTGTGCTTCGCCACGCCAATCGGCCATCAATCGAACCTGATGGTCTACGGCCCTGGCGGTTACCAGTGGAGGGACTTCCTGAAGGCAGGTATTCCGGTCAGCATCATTGCGATGATTGGCATCGTCATTGGCGTGCCGTGGATGACCGGCGCCTTCTAAGCGAGAGCAGGCACCGGCGGCGGCGTTCCTATTTGGCGAACCCCAGTCGAGCCCTTGCAACCGTCAGATTAGCCAAGGCTTGCCACCGAACCTGGAAGCAAAACTACTTGCCGTCGCCGACGTCGGGCTCAGGGAAGTTGCCACCGCCGCGTGGAGTGTCCTGACGCAAGCGCGCCGGCTCCCCCTCGCTCTCTTCTTCGGGCGTTTCGGTACCGGGACCTTCGCTGACCCACTGATAAAAGCCATCCTGCACCGCGTAGGCGCGACGGTCAATCGTGGCGTTCTCCATCCACCCACTGTTCGGGTCGAGGCCGAGCAAGTCGTAGTTGAGCCAGTAGTCCAGCTCGCCACGCGCCTGAATCTCGCGCATGGTGGTGGCCTGGCGCAGTAGGACGGCGGCCATCTCGACAGCTTCGAGCTGGAAGAAGGTCGAATCGTAGTTGCCGTCGCCGGTGGCATCTTCACCGCGCACGCGGGCGGTCATGAAACCATTCTCAGTGGGGTGGACGCCATCGCCGAACTGGGTGCGGGCGTCGGCCCAGCCAGCGGTCTCGATGCGTACGACCAGAATGCCCTCGTTCTTCAGGTGCAGCAGCACATCTGACATGCCTAGACTGAAAGTGGCAGCTTCAGCAGGGAATCCCCGCGAATATGGCGATTCGGTAAGAAATTGGTTTGCCATACCTACGGCCTGCTCAAGGCGGGCGTAGGAGGCAAATTCTGCGGTGTCAGGGGCAGCCTCACGAAGGCGATAGAGGCGAACCGGCTCTGCCGAACAGGCGGCAAGAACAAGAATTGGGAGTAGTGCTAGAGGGCGGATTTTCATCGCTGAAAAGAGTCTTGTGACCATTCTCGTCTTTCTCCGGGTTCCGAGCAAGACAAGAATTTTTTGGGTCGAATCAGAACCATATTCTCGTTTAGGGGTTATCCTCCTCTTCTCATGAATCAAATCGGACAAACCTTCCTCATCTTCGTGACCGGCCTCGCAGGCGGCATCCTTGGCTCCATTGCCCTTGGTCCAGCCGCCGATTCCACGGATCCAGGGACAAGCGGCCAAGGCCAGCCCGCGCTTACTTCCGACAGCGAGTTGTCGGCCGTCATCGATGCCATGCAGGGCGACATGGCCCAACTCGGCAACGAGATTTCCCAGCAGAAGAGCGCAATCCAGTCCTTGGATGCGCGTTTGGCCAACATCCAGGCCTTGCAGGGCAACAGCCCGAGCGGCCCCTCCTTGTCTGGCCTGGATCCCGCCGAGATTCCTTCCGGCTCCAGCTTCGACGCGGCTGTCAACGCTGCGATCGAGAAGCGTGAGGCCGACGAAGCCGCGGAGCGGGATGCCCGCCGCGCCGAGCGTCGCGAGGAACAGATGGAGCGACGCATGGAGAACTACGTCACCGAACTGGGCCTGGACGCAGCACAGGCGGATCAGATGAAGACCATCCTCCTGGAGACCGATACTGCGCGCAGCGATTTCTTCACCGAGATGCGTGATTCGGGCAACATGAATCGCGAGACCATCCGCGACATGATGAGCGAGCTGAACGAAACCCAGAACGAGAAGCTGAGCGAGGTTTTGAACCCCACCCAGATGGAGCAGTACACCGAGATGTCCTCGAATAGAGGCTTCGGCGGAGGCTTCGGCGGAGGCTTCGGCGGCCGAGGTGGTGGCAACACTGGCAGAGGCGGCGGCCGCAACAACGAGTTCTAACTCGTCGGGTTTAATTCCTCAGAGCTAGTCTCACCTCAGGCTCATCCTTCAACCGAGGTCATGTGAATCCACATGACCTCGGTTGTTTTTCCATCCGGGTAGCTGAAGGTCATCGTGTAATCGAATTCACCCTCCCCCAGCACGCTGGTGCCGTGGATGATGACGTCAATGTTGGGGTCGATCCAATCCTGGCCAGGCGCCTTGGAATGCATGGTCTTGCTTGTGGCATCCCAATCGCCGTAGGAAATGGATTCAGGCTCTTCGGTGCTGTCCGTCCAGCTCTCTGCCCATTGGCCCCTGGCCTCGTCCCAACTGGTCACCGCATGGCCCGTGAAGCCCTCGTCGTAGGTCGAGGCGAAATCCCAAACCAGGGTGTCCTCGACACGCTTGACCACATAGGTAGCCTCGTAGGTGTTGACGTCTCCGAGCAGCTTGTGGGTGCCGCTCCAATTGCCGACGAAGCCAGAGATCTCGTCAATTGGCTCCGCCTTACCGGCGCAGGAGCAGAAGGCAGTGATGGTCAGGGCACAGGTTGCAAGCTTGAGAATCATGGTGGCTCCTATTTTGATTAACGTGAACTAAGTTGCGCGGCGACGCGGTCGATCATGGGCCGCGGAATCGGACGGCAGCCTTCATTGGCGGCGACTTCAGCGGCCTCTTCAGGGCTCAAGCCTTCGGCAATGCCGCGGGCCAGAGCCCACACTGCGCTAACGCGTCCGCCGGAGCGGCAGTGGAGCAAGGTGTGGCCAGGACTCTCGGCCAAGGCAGCAGCCACCCGGTAGCCATCTTCCAGAGTGAAGTTGCTGCCGCTGCATGGGATCGAGACATAGTTCAATCCGGCGGCTTCCGCTGCGGCGCGTTCTTCCTTCACACCATCTTCGCGCTCGAATTGCAGGTTGATGATGGTGGTGTAGCCCAGGTCAGGAAGTTGGGCGACCTGTGCGGCGGAAATCTTGCCTCCGCCAGCGACCTTGCCGCTGAGTGCGGTGAAATTAGGAATATCGAGCAGGGCAGGAGGTGCAGAATCAGGATCGGTTGCCACGGGAATGTTGACTTTAGCACCTGCGGCGCCATCGTTTCCGGAGCCGAAGCCAGGGAAAGATGAACAGGAGGCGCAGAAAACTAGGGTTGGGAGCAAGAGGAGCTGCGTTTTCACCGTCGAACCCTAGCAGCATTCAGCAACGCCAGTCCCGGGATTTTCGATATGCTCACGGCATGAAACGGATTGCTCTCCTCGTCGCCCCGGCCCTGTGCCTATCGATTCCATTACTGGCGGGTGATGATTCCGCCACCCAAGATCCAGCGAAGAAGAGCCCTGGCTACGACGACACGCCGGTCTTGCCGGGCCAAGAATGGCGCGTGCATGACAGCAAACGACCTCAGCCCCCGAAGGTCGCAGCAGCGAAAGTAGTCGGCGGCGCCCCTTCCGATGCGGTCGTGCTGCTGGGTGGAAATGACCTTTCGATGTGGCAGCGTGGCAACGGCGATGCTGCGGTGTGGAAGCTGGAAGATGGCATCATGGAGGTCAACGGCACCGGCAGCATTCGTACTCGTGACGAGTTCGGGGATTGCCAACTGCATGTCGAATGGGCTACGCCAGCCGACAGTGATGGTGATTCACAAGGCATGGGCAATAGTGGTGTGTTCTTGATGGGGCTTTATGAAATCCAGGTATTGGATTCACATAGCAACGTCAGTTATGCCGATGGTTCGGCGGGCGCCATCTATGGCCAATACCCGCCCGACGTGAACGCAAGCCGCGCACCAGGTGAGTGGCAGGTCTACGACATCGTGTTCACCGCACCGCGGTTTGATGACGAAGGTAAGCGCATCAGTGCTGCGCGATTTACCGTAATGCACAACGGCGTTTTGATTCACAACAACCGTGAAATTCTTGGCCCAACGACGCACCGCAACTTACCGCCAAAGGGCGGTACGGCAGTGAAGGGCCCGGTAAGTTTGCAAGACCACGGCAATCCGGTGCGCTACCGCAACATTTGGATTCGTCCGCTGTAGCTGCGTCGCAATGTTGGCTTTATGGCAACAACTTAATGCCCACAGCTGAAGACGCCAAAGTTGGGTGTCGTGGGATTGGAATCACCACGGCAATCCAATACATGGTTTCGCCGATGAAGCCTGAGTGGCCACCAGCTGGCAGCGCGAGGTCGGCGGAGGCATCGCCGTTGGCGTCAAGTATGCCGACCTGTCCGGCCATGCCATGAATCGGGGCACCCATGATGACTTCGCGCAGGACGCGTGAGTCACCAAGTCCATAGGCGGTTCCGAGGAAGTCACTGCGGACGACCCCCCAGGTAGGCGACGGGAACAGCTGGTAGCTGCGGCCAGCTTCGCTCACTGGGAAATCGATTTGCCAATGCACATTTCCGCCGCCACTGATCGAGAGGCTCTGCGGAGAGACGAAGATCGTTCAATCCCAATGCGCACGTTCGAACAGCTGCTCGACGCGTGCTTGCGCCTCGAAGGCCAAGGGCTTGCGCTCCATGCCTGCCGGAATCGGCTCACCGAAGATGATCTTCAGGCGGTGGGTGGGGCGCCCGAGTTGGCGGAACATGTGCACCACGAAGGGTGTGTCGTCGGCCCATGCGGTGGCCGGGTACTTGTAGACCAGGGCCATCGGATGGGTGGGCAGGCCCAAGTCGGCAGGTACGGCGAATAGCGATCGCTTAAACGGCAGCACCCGATCCCCTTCTCCGGTTTGACCTTCTGGGAAAAGCGAGATTGTGGCGCCCTCACGCAGGTAGCCGCTCAGTTGCGCGACTGTGCCGGCAGTCTTGTCGCGGTCGCCACGATCCACGAAGACCGTGCCGACTGCCGCTGCCATGAATCCGATCACCGGCCACTTGCGGATTTCCTTCTTCGACACCAAGGAGGTCGGGAACATGCGCGCGATAATCAACACGTCGAAATGCGAGATGTGATTGCATACCGCGAAGCTACCCCGCGGCGGTGGCGTACCTTCACTCTCAATCCGTAAGCCGAACAGGAAGCAATAGGTCGTTGCCCAGATATGCGAAAAGATCGCGCCGACACGAGCGCGTCGATAGACATTGCCGATGGTGAACAGTAGCACCAGTAGGGCGAAGGGGAAGCCCAGCAAAAGAACAACCACCGCCATCAGTATTCGAAGAATACCGAGGGCGGTGGCGAACGGATGGCCCAAGGGCAAGGCTTAGGCTTCTTTGAGCTCGTTCACGACATCGACGATGAACGCCTTGCCGTCGCCGAAACACATATAGGTGTTGTCGCGCTCAAACAGCGGGTTCTTGATGCCTGCGTAACCCGCGGACAGAGAGCGCTTGATCATCAGCACAGTGCCGGACTCGTGGGCATTGAGGATCGGCATGCCTGCGATGGGGCTCTGCGGATTCTCGATTGCTTCCGGGTTCACCACGTCGTTGGCGCCAATGATGACGGTAACGTCGGTGGTCTTGAAATCGCCGTTGATGCGCTCCAATTCCCACAGCTGCTCGTAAGGCACATCGGATTCAGCCAACAACACGTTCATGTGGCCAGGCATGCGGCCGGCGACAGGGTGGATGGCGTAACGCACTTCAGCACCACGCTTCTCCATCTCCTCGCCGAGTTCCTTGACGATGTGCTGCGCTTGCGCGACAGCCATGCCGTAACCAGGGATGAAGATGACCGAGGTCGCGGCTTCGAGGATCATGGCAGCCTCTTCTGGGCCAGCCGACTTGACGCCGGTGTACTCATCAGCACCGCCACCGCCAGCTGCCGGAGCGTCGCCGCCGAAGCCACCGATCAGCACGTTGCCGAGCGAACGGTTCATCGCCTTACACATGACCATGGTGAGGATCAGGCCAGCGGCACCGACCAGTGCACCAGCCACGATCAACAAGGAGTTGCCGATCACGAAGCCTGCCATCGAGGCGGCCAGACCCGAGTAGGAGTTCAAGAGCGAGACCACGACGGGCATGTCCGCGCCGCCGATCGGCAGCACCGAGATGATGCCGAACAGACCCGCGCCGAGCGCTAGCAAGCCAACCATCATGACAGCAGTGTTGCCCTCGCAATAGAATGTGCCGTAGACACCGGCGACAATGCCACCGATTAATAACACCGCAGTGATCAGGTGACGACCAGGCAGAATGACAGGGTTACCGGAGATCTTGCCCGATAGCTTGCCCATTGCAATCAGCGAGCCGGTGAAGGTGACGGTACCAATCAGTACCGACAGCACGATGGCGATGGCCCAGACACTGCCGCCGAGGACGACGTCACCCGCGGCGTCTACAGGGGTACCGATGTCCACGTTACCGAAGCGGCCCCAGAACTCGGTGACCGCGACGAAGGTCGAAGCCAAACCGCCGAAGCCGTTGAACAGCGCGACGAGTTCCGGCATGCCGGTCATCTCGACTCGCTTGGCCAACACGCCACCGACCAATCCACCGAGGATTAGGCCAACCGCGACGGTGGTCCATCCAAGGTCGACGCCGCCTTCCGGTGACACCAAGGTCACCACGATGGCGAGCAACATACCGATAGCTGCGAGCTGGTTACCCGAGCGCGCGGTACGTACCTTTGACAAGCGCTTAATGCCAAGGATGAACAGGAAGGTGGCTACGAGATAAAGCAGCCCTTCAGGAGTGAATCCGTCCACCTACTTACCCTCCTTCTTCTTCTTGCTACTGAACATAGCGAGCATGCGGTCGGTGACCATGAAGCCGCCCACCACATTAATGGTCGCAAGCGCGATGGCGATGACGCCAAGGACTTGCGAGGGCAACCCGTCTGTGAACTGTGCGCACATCAATGCACCCACAATGGTGATTCCCGAAACAGCATTGGCACCCGACATCAATGGCGTGTGCAATGTAGGTGGGACCTTCGAGATGAGTTCATTGCCTACCGCAATGGCAAGCATGAATACGAAGAGCATCAGAAGCAGAATCATGGTTCTGTTTGGGGTAATCGCCTAGGCGGTTGCAGGCTGCAGCACTGCTGCGGTGGGTTCGTGACGAACTTCGCCGCCATGCACGGCAATCGAAGCTCCAATGATCTCGTCCTCGAAATCGAGGCGCATTTCGAGGTCGTCGTTCTCCTTGGTGGGAACCAAGTGATCGACGACATGCTGCACGTTACGTGCATAGAGTTCCGAAGCGTGTACCGGAACTGTGGAGGGCAGGTTCGTCGTGCCGACCAAGACAACGCCATGCTTGATGACAACCTTGCCTTCCTCGGAGATGTCGCAGTTGCCGCCCTGTTCTACCGCAAGGTCGACAATCACCGCGCCATGCTTCATGGTCTTGACCATGGCTTCCGGCACCAGGACCGGTGCCTTCGCGCCCGGCACCTGTGCGGTGGTGATTACCACGTCGGCATTGGCGACACTGGCGCCGACGGCTTCCGCTTGGCGCTTCTTATATTCATCGGAAGCTTCCTTAGCGTAGACGCTTGGCTCGGCGGAATCGTCATCCGACTCGACTTCGATAAACTTGCCGCCGAGGGACTCGACCTGCTCCTTCACTTCTGGGCGGATGTCCGTTGCCTCAACAATCGCACCGAGGCGTTTGGCAGTTGCGATTGCTTGCAGGCCGGCGACACCAACGCCGAAGATGACGACGCGCGCGGGCTTCACGGTTCCTGCTGCGGTCATCAGCAACGGAAAGTAACGGCCAAGTTCACATGCACCAAGAAGCGCAGCCTTGTAGCCGGCGATGTTGGCTTGCGAGGACAGTGCGTCCATCTTTTGCGCGAGCGTGGTGCGCGGTACCAACTCCATCGCGAATTGCGACCCGCCACCACCGAGGATGCCTTGCACCGCTTCGGGCTCCATGGCGGATTGCATGAAGGAAATCAGGACTGCTCCCTTCTTGATTGCAGCACCCTCTTCCTTGGTCGGGCGAGCGACCTTCAACACCAGATTTGCCTTGCCGCATCCAGTCGCGTAATCGGCGACGATCTCGGCACCAACATCGGTGTATTCCGTATCGGCAATGAAGCTGGCGTTGCCAGCACATGCCTCAACAAAAACGGAAAAGCCGCGCTTCACGTAGCGGCTGACAGTCTCGGGAGTTGCAGCGACGCGGTTCTCGCCGGCGCGACTCTCTTTGGCGACAAAGATGGAAGTCATGGTTAGAGCAGTAGGATCCGAACAGGATGCTCAATAAGGTAACGTTGCCCCTCTCTTTTTGAGCCCCTTCCCGGCTATCCTTAGCGCGTGGATTCCTTCGCCTTCCCCGGCCTCGATGGCTACCAATTGCTCGATTCTGGCCATGCCGAGAAACTCGAGCGGTTCGGCCCCTACGTGTTGCGGCGTCCGGATCCGCAGGCCTTGTGGCGGCCCCGATTGGCCGAATCCGAGTGGGGAAACGCCGATTTCATCTTTGTCCGCGAGGACGATCGTGGTGGCAAGTGGCGCAAAAAGCGCTCGAATCAGCCAATCGAGTGGCAGATGGAGGTCGGTGACGCGAGTTTTCGTATTCACCCCACGCCGTTCAAGCATGTCGGGCTGTTCCCGGAGCAGGCTAGCAACTGGGCCTGGGTGGAGGAGCGTCGGCAAGAGCTCGCCCCGCAGCTGGCCGGCGAGCGGCCCAAGCTGCTGAACCTTTTCGGCTACACCGGCGCGGCCTCGATCCTGGCCGCCAAGGCAGGTTGGTTCGTCACCCATCTGGATGCATCGAAGGCGTCGCTGGATTGGGCCAACGTCAACGCCCAAGCAAGCGGGACCCCTTCCGACGGCATCCGCTGGCTGCTAGAAGATGCGCTCAAGTTCACCGAGCGTGAGGTGCGTCGCGGCAACCGTTATCACGGCATCCTGGTCGACCCGCCACATTATGGTCGCGGCCCCAAAGGCGAGAAGTGGCAGTTCCAAGATGGCATTGCACGCCTGCTGGAGGCTTGCCATCGCCTGCTCGAGGATTATTCAGGCAGCTTCCTGGTGTTGTCCACCTATGCAATCGGCTTCTCGCCGATGGCCTTCGAGAACATGTTGAACGAGTTCGAGGGCGGCGAGGTCCAAAGCGGGGAACTGTGGTTGCCCGAGGGCGATGGTGCGCGCCGCTTGCCATGCGGTTTCTGTTCGCGTTGGAAGCGCGTTGGAAGCGATGAAGTTTGAGATCCTGCATGTCGACAATCACCTGCTCGTGGTCCATAAACCAGCGTGTATGCCGATCGTCCCCGACAGCAGCGAGGACGAATCCTTGTTGGACTTGGCCAAGGCGTGGGTTAAGCACGAATACGACAAGCCCGGTGAAGTCTACTTAGGGGTTGTACATAGGCTCGACCGGCCGGTTTCGGGCGTGGTTGTTTTTGCGCGTACATCGAAGGGGGCCTCGCGTCTGTCTGCATCATGGCAAAAACATGATGTGCAGAAGACCTATGTCGCGCGCAGCAAAGGGCGCCTGCCCAGCGGTGCGCCACGCTCCGGCGAATGGCGCATGTGGTTGACCAAGGATCACAAGCGCAACATCGTGCGTGCCGGCAAGACCAGCAAGGCAAAGCTCGCCATCACCAAGTGGAGGGTCATGTCCGAAGACAAGGAGGGCACGTCTTTGGAGCTCGAGCCGCTTACTGGTCGCCCTCACCAGCTGCGCGTGGCATGCGCTAAAGCAGGCCTGGTCTTGCTAGGTGACCTGAAGTATGGGGCCGACGCACCGTTGCCTGACCGGTCGATTGGCCTACACGCATCTAGTCTGGAATTCCCGCACCCGACGCTACGCGAGCGGCAGCGTTTTTGCGCCGAAGATCCTGATTGGCTGCCGCGTTAGGCAACCCCAATTCGCTCTCCAGCCAGTCGTGGATGCGTGCGGCGGTGAGCGCATGATCGGGCTCCATCATCAGGTCGTGTCCGGCCTCGGAGCACATCATGAAATCGGCTCCATAGACCTTGGCAGAATCCCGGGAAGCTTTAGCAGGAATCAACCTGTCGCGACCTGCAGCCATCCACAACATGGGAGTCTTCGTGCCTATGGGGGGTGACCATAAGGCGCGGCAATGTTGAAGTGGAAGCAGGATCGACTCCGGTCCAAGTTTGGAATGCAGCTCCTCTGGAGTGCAGGTCGCGCGCTTGGACAGAAAGATGTTGGCCGCACGTTGGGGGGTGCGAATCGCGGGGGTCGCGGTAAGACCAAGGAAGCTGGCCAAGCCACCCAAAAAATCATGGTGGAAGTAGCGTCCGACCGGCCCGAGCATGCTGTGCGCCAACCAAGGAGCGAGCATGACTGCCGCCGGCAAATCGCCGACCTCCTTCAGGTAGCGCATGGTCAAGGCGGTGCCTAGACTGTGCCCCACAACGACTGGAGGTTGTTTAAAGCGTTCAATTTCCTTAATGAGAAACTCGGTGTAGTAACCCAAGGTGCACCAGCGGATCGGACGCTGCACCGGCGAACCGGCGTGGCCTGGCAGGCTGAAGGACACGCTGTCCCAGCCCCAAATGGCGAAGAGCTCCTGCCATTGTTCCCAGCACCATGCACCATGCCACATGCCATGAGCGAAAAGCAACTTGTGCTTATGTTGCGGATTGGCTGCCTTATAGGTGATGCGCTCGATGCCATCGGCAACCTCGGAAACCCGTTTGAATGAGATTTCTTCGGGAAATGCAGAGGTGCTGGCACCAGGCGTCATACAGTCTCTATCGGCCTCTCAGCGCCCTCTCATTGAGAGTTGGAGGCAAGAAATGCTGTCAAGGCATCTCTTTGGGGTGCTCTGCTGACCTACTCCGCCACGATTGCAGCGGCCACACGCGCGCCATCCAAAGCCGCAGAAACAATGCCACCGGCGAAACCGGCGCCTTCTCCGCATGGATATAGGCCAGACACCGTGGGGCTCTGCAGGCTTTCGGCATCGCGTGCGATGCGCACTGGCGACGAAGTCCGCGTTTCCACGCCGACCATCTGGCCATTTGCACCGGCGAAGCCAGGCAGATGCTCCTCAAACTCCCACAGTGCTTCACGCAGACGCGTGGCGATTCCGCGCGGCAGGATGCCATGTAAGTTGGTGGGAGTGAGCCCAGGCAAGTAAGAGGTTGGCAGGACAACTCCTGGGTTCTCTGAGGCTTCGGCGTAGAGATCGCAGCGTTGCGCTGGAGCCCGACCTTCCCCTCCACCGGCGTCGGCCGCAACCACTTCCATAGCCAGTTGCAAGCGTACGCCGAACAAGGGGTCGATGTCGGGGTGAATTGGCAGGCGACCTTCGGCCACCGGGAAGGGGTCGCCGCCGCGAGGATCTTCGATTACCTCATGCAGCAGTGGATGGTCGCTCAGTCGAGCGGCATGTTGCAGTAGCTCCGGCCACCCCCAACGCCAACCGCGCTTGCCGCACCAATCCTTCGGTTCAATCGAGACCACCAGGCCGCTGTTGGCGTAGGGAGAGTCGCGCTTAGCCATCGACATGCCGTTGACCACCAAGGTGCCTGGTGAGGATTGCGACGGCACGATCCAACCACCAGGGCACATGCAGAAACTGAAGACGCCGCGCTCATGGACCTGTGCAGATAGTTCATAGAAGGACGGCGGCAAGCTGTTCTCCAGACGTGTTCCGCGGTACTGGATGTTGTCCAACCAGTCCTGTGGGTGCTCCACGCGCACGCCCATTGCAAACCCCTTGGCTTCGAGCTTAGCGCCGACGGCCTGCGCCATCTGCAAGGCGTCGAGGGCACTATGACCGGTGGCGAGTACGACGGCATCGGCATCCAATTCAGTGCCGTCGCCAAGGCGCACGCCGCGGATTGTCGAATCGTCGTTGGCGAGCAGGGCATCGACGCGCGCATCGAAGCGCACTTCGCTGCCGGCCTCACGGATGGTGTCACAGATGGCCGTGACCACGCGCGGCAACATGTTACTGCCGATGTGTGGACGCCAAGCGATTAGGATGCGTTCGGGTGCGCCATGCGCCACCAAGGTCTCCAACACATGTTGGATGTTGCCGCGTTTGCTGCTGCGGGTGTAGAGTTTGCCGTCACTGAAGGTGCCAGCACCACCCTCACCGAAGGCGTAGTTGCTCTCGGGATTGGTGTCCTCACCACGGTTAAGGTTGGCGATGTCCTTGCGTCGATCTTGCACCGCCTTGCCACGCTCGCATACAGTCACGCGCACGCCCTTGGCGATTAGTTCCAAGGCGCAGAACAAGCCAGCCGGCCCACTGCCGACCACCACCACATGCCTAGAGTCGGCAGCCGGCGGCTCGTACCGCGGTGGCTGCAGCTCAGCGATCGGTGGTATCTCCTCGCCGGCATGCCAGACCTCGACGGCGACGTTCCACAACATGTGGCGTACGCGGGCATCAAAGCTGATTCGCTTGATGCGCACCCCTTCTAGGTCGTCGACGGAACACTCCAATGCCTCGCTAGCGAGGCGGAGGAGTTGCTCGGCGGTGAGGGATTCAGGATCCTGCTCAGGAGTGAGCAGGAGGACTAGGCTACTAGACATGCGTTGGCAATGGACTCGGGTGGCCGTTCATATAGGCGAGAGCCGTCAGGTGAACGACGTCGCTGACTCCACAGCAATGAGGTTGCAGCGTGTGGGCAGGCTTCTCGATCCCCAACATCACCAAGCCGACGACTTGCGTCTCTGCCAATGTGCGGACTAGGTTGAAGCCGATGTTTGCGAACACCAGGATGTTGGCGCGTTTGCCCTTTAGTTTACCGTCTGGGTAGCGGGCTTGGATATTTTAGGGCTCTAAAAGCACCCCAATCGCGTTCGAGACCAGCCTCGGTGAGGTTGCTCCGGAGAAGCTCACGGCGGCAAAATAGGCGGTCGAGCTGATCAGTCCGGGGACGGTTCCCGGAGGCATATTTAGCTGCGACGAGGCGTTGCCCGACGCATCCAGGATGCCACTCGCGTTGCTGAAAACTGGTGGTGCTCCGACGCGCATTAGGTCGAACAAGGGGTCGATCGTGAGCGGCACGGAGACGCCATAGGCTTGGGTCGGACCGCGGCCGCTGAACGACGCCAACAGGATGTAACGAAAGCCCGCCTCGGAGGGGGGGAAGTTCATCGTGAAGTCGATCGTGCCGCCAGCGCTGGAAGAGATCGTGTCGATGGTGGCATCGAGGATCGGCACCAGGCTTTGTAATTCAGCGAGGCCTGCCAGGGGGTTGCCCAATGGGTCGGCGAAAGGTGCGCCATAGATGACCTCATTGGAACCATCGCCGTCGATGTCGCGTCCGGAGGCGACCGCACGGCCGACATTGTCGAGTGCGGCGGTGCCGTCAGTGCGAAACAGCAAGGAGCCGTCTTGGCCACTAAACACCAGAACAGAGCCCGCATCAGACATTCCGCCGACATCGGACAAGCGTGCTCCGACCACGAAATCACCGAAGGCGTCGCCATCGACGTCGCCGGCTAGGGCGCAGGAGGAGCCGAGGTTGTCAATCGCGGCCTGGCCATCCACCTGATAGAGCAAGGCTCCATTAATCCCGGAATAAACAAAGGCCGAACCGGCCGCTAGGTTGCCGCCGGGGTTCGCAAAGGGTGCGCCGACGATGACGTCGGGTTGGTCATCCAGGTTGACATCGAGGCCACCGCTGACGGCATAGCCGAAGTGGATGTCGTCGTCGGCGCCATCAAGCTGCAGCAACAACGCGGCAGTGGCCCCAGAGTAGATTTCGGCCCGACCGTTGTCTGTGAAGGTCAGGCTGTCAGCATCGGGGCTTCCGATGAGCACGTCTGGCACGGTATCGGCGTTGAGGTCGCCGGCACAGGAGACCGACCAACCCATAGCCGAACCGCTGGAACCGTTGATGGTGTGGATGACCAAACCGGTTAATCCGGAGTAAACCATCACCCGTCCGCTGAAATTATTGAAGCCACTTTCACCGACGATGAAGTCCGGGATCGTGTCGCCATCTATGTCGCTGCAACCGGCCACCGCGCGACCAAAGAATCCGTAGTCGACGGTGCCATCTATGTGTAACAAAGAAAGACCATCGGCACCGGAAAAGATATCAATTTGACCTGCCTGCGTGAGGCCCGTCGGGCTCGCTTCCGGAGAGCCGACCAGGATGTCATCGTGACCATCATTGTTGATGTCCCCGACTGACGCAATCGATGTGCCAAACTTCTCGAAGTCCGCATCACCATGAAATTGGTAAAGCAGGCCGCCGGTCGCACCGGAATGCACGAACACCGAACCGTTACGATTGAAGCCGAAGCTGCTCGCGAACTCGGCACCAATCAGGATGTCCGGCGTGCCGTCGGCATCGACGTCTCCAGCAAGCGCTACCGCCTCGCCTATGCGGTCACTTGGCGCGCCGCTATCGAAGCGCAACAGAGTGACGGCATCGCCTCCTTCTTGCGCATGCAGAGAGCCGCAAACGAAAAAAGAAGCGAGAACAAGAGAGCCAGGGAAAATTCTCATGACAGAGGAGGGGTTCACAAGCGGCATATCGCCCGCAACAACTCTAGCGGTTTTTGCCGAAACCGCTTGGGGAAATTGCCCAATCACCACGGAAATTCCGCGAAAAAACAATACTTAACCGCAATGCGGAAACCTAGCCTTGTGCCTCTGCAGCGGCCAATCCGGCTACGACCGCATCGTGCACCGCGCCACCGCAAGTGGCCAGCACGCCGCGGTTCTCGAGCAGCTTCTGGCCGAGGGTGAAGTCGAGGTCTTTGCCGTCGACATCGGTCACGCGTCCGCCAGCTTCCTCGCAAACAATCACTCCGGCAACGTGGTCCCAGATATTCTCACGGTAATCGGGCTTGGATCGCGGACGCACGTAGATCTCGCCGGCGCCGTTGGCCACGATGCCGTACTTCACTTGTGAGTCGTAGCGGACGAAACCGCCACCGACTCCGGCATGCTCCATCATGGCGACGACCAACTTCGGATCGCCATGGGCGGACTCCACTGAACCGAGCACGCGCCAGTCGCCTGGGTCGTTGGACTTGCTGACCGAGATTGGCGTTTCCTCGCCGCCATCGATTGGCACGCTGACCGCCCCGTGCCCCTTGGCCGCGGCGAACATCACGCCGACTTGACTGTCAGGCTCATTCATGTCGAGCGGAAGGTTCGGGCAGACCATCACGCCGGCGAAAGGAACACCGTTGCGCAACAGGCCGATCGCAATCGCATATTGCTGGCGGCGCAGGAAACCCTTGGTGCCATCGATCGGGTCAATCGCCCATGTGTACTCGGCGCCGTCGGCGCCGGAGTGGTCAATCCAGCTACAGACCTCATCGAAGTTCGACTCCGAACCGATGACGTCGGAGACCAACTTGACGATTTTGGCGGCCCCCTCCTCCCCGGCACTCTCGCGCAGGTGTTCACTACCCTCTTCGGAAATCACGCCGTGATCAGGGAACGCTGCTTGAATCTGGCGCAGGATGACGGCCTGCGAGCCATAGTCGGCGATGGTGACCGGGGACTTGTCGCCCTTGTCCATCGACTCAGGGGTATCGGCATGAACAGCGCGACATAGCAGAGCAGCTTGACGGCCGGCTTCGCGACCCACCTTGAGGATATGTTCGATGCTAGTCATGGGCGGGATTGTAGCGGGGCGGCCTGGCCCTGAAGGTGACAGCAATGCCTAGGCTGCTAGGTAAAGTTGGGTGAGGATCGCGTCGAGCGATCGCGCCTCCAATAGCAAAGAAAAAACACTCTATCGGGGACGATAGAGAGGATCTCATAGACAATCGTATGGAAGCTAAAGAAAGGGCCTAAAACACCTTCGAAATCGTGTAATCAAGCCCGGTACCCGCCGTCTACGGACAGGTCCACGCCGGTGATCCAGGACGATTCCGGGCTGCACAAAAACCACGCCGCGTTGGCAATGTCTTCCGGCTTGCCGAGACCCAGCGGATGACTCGCGTCGAGCTCCTTACGCTGATCCCGAGGTAGGCTCTCGACCCACTCGCGGCAGATGTCGGTGATCACAAAACCGGGGCAAATGCAGTTGGCGCGGATGTTGTACTTGGCGTAATCCACCGCCAGGTTCTTGGTGTAGAGAATCACTCCAGCCTTGGTCGGACCATAAGCCGTGCGCGCCTTCATGGCGGCTTGTCCGGCGATCGAACCGAGCGTGACGATGGCGCCCGACTCCTGCTCCATCATGTAGGGCAGCACCGCAGTTGCCGAGCGATGCACCCCGGTCAAGTTGACGCGAATGGTCTCTTCCCAGTGTTCATCATCAGTCTCCAGGGCCGCCGCGCGCTGTGGATTGATGCCGGCGTTGGCCACCAATACTTCGACGTGGTTGTAGCTGGCCGCGAATTGATCGACCGCTGCTTCGATTGCACCGGGCTCGGCTACGTCCAGCGGAGCGATGCTGCATCGTTGTCCGTTCAGGCTCTCGCGTTCGATTATGGCGACGGTCTCGAGCAGGGCTTGCTCACGACGGCCGACCAACAACAAACGACAACCTTCGGCGGCAAAGCGAAGTGCGGTGGCACGACCGAGGCCGCTACCGGCGCCAGTGATGACGGCAGTGTTTGGGGCTGTCAACATGGATGGCATTATCCTATTGCACCCCTTCTCACCGAACTATCCTAGTCGTTGCCGCCGAGCAGGCCGAGGCTCTCAAGAATCTCGTGTGCTTCCATGTCGGAAGAGGCGATCTCCTGCAACACCGCCTTGCCCATGTCCTGCATGTTCATGCGGAACATCTCCAGCTGGCGATAGGCCCCGCGAACCTCGTTGATTTTGCGCTTAGTCTCGTCAAAACGAAGCGCCAGCGACATGGCCTGTTCGCTGATGCCTGCGCCACCGAAGGAGCCAGCATGCGGATTCGCGGTGCCGTGCTCAGCGAGAATCTCGGCCTTCTTGCGCCGCTGGTAGGTGGGTTTCTCGACGCCCCTGGTGGCCTTCAACGCGCGGCCATACAGCGGTCGCGACACCTTGAAACCCTCGTCGGATACGTTGCGACCATCGTGGGTGGCATGAATTTGCCACTGGTCAATAAGCACCTTGCCATCGATGGGGTCGGTGGGAATCAAGTCCTGATCCCGACACCAGATGGCATACAGCTCATTCACGGTGTAGCCGGGATAATCTTCCTTGAGGGAAGTTAATGTCGAAGAGTAGTTCTCTTCCGACCAAGTTTCGTCGCGGGTCATCTATTGTTTGGAGGCAGGGGATGAATGGTCGCGAATAATAACAGAAAACTATTATTCGCGGTTGCGATTATTCCTTAAGCCTCTACACCTAACGAGTTCAGCGCGGAGCCAGCCTTCCACCACTCGACTTGCTCGGTGTTCAGCGTGTGCTTCAGTGGCGCACTGTCAGAGCTTCCGTCCTCGTGAGTGAAGACTGCGGTGACAGCGCTTCCTGGAGCCAGCGACTCCAAGCCCTCAAGCGAAACCTTGTCGGTCTCTTGCACCTTTTCCCAATCGGCTGGGTCGGCGAAGGTAAAGGGCAGCACACCTTGTTTCTTCAGGTTGGTCTCGTGGATACGTGCGAAACCTCGCACGATTACGGCAGCGGCACCAAGATGACGCGGGCACATGGCGGCGTGCTCGCGGCTGGAGCCTTCGCCATAGTTCTCGTCACCGACGACCACCCAGACCTGGCCATCGGCTTTCAGCTCGCGAGCCACATCCGGCACGGGCTGGTTCAGGCCGGAGATTGGATTGCGCGTGGTGCCGGTGCCGCCAGTGAAGGCGTTGGTCGCACCGGTGAACATGTTGTTCGAAATGTTGTCGAGATGACCACGGAAGGTCAGCCACTTGCCGGCCGGCGAGATGTGGTCGGTGGTGGTCTTGCCACGCGTCTTCAGCAGCAGGGGCATGCCTTGATAACGCTCAAGCGCAAGTGCTTCGAATGGCGTGAGCAGTTGCAGGCGACGTGACTCTAGAGACACGATGACTTTCACGGCGGAAGCGTCGTCGGCCGGGCCTTGATAACCATCGCGGGTCAAGACGAAACCATCTTCAGGAATGTCCGGCGCGATTTCAGGCGCGTCGAGCTTCCACTCGTTGCCGTCCTTGTCGGCCAACGTATCGGTCATCGGATTGAAATCCAGGCGACCACTCAAGCCAAGCACCATCACCATCTCCGGTGAGCCGATGAAGCCGTGCGTCTCAGGATTGGCGTCGTTGCGCGCCTTGAAGTTACGGTTGAAGCTGGTGACGATTGAGTTGACCGTGCCAGGCTCTAAGTCCTCGCGTTGCCACTGGCCGATGCAGGGGCCGCAAGCGTTGGTCAGCACGGTGGCGCCGACGCTCTCGAGGGTATCCAGTTGGCC
>JASMKM010000036.1 GCA_030749235.1 Planctomycetota bacterium
GAAGGTCTCGACTGTCTCGCCAGGCTGAACTTCTTGGAGCATCCAACGTGGATCATAAACCCGCTCGACCAGTGTCTTAAAAATCAGAGGGTCAGCAAGCCCGTCGGTGACGTCAGCATCGGGCGTACCTTGTGGCACCTCGCCTTGCGGGAGTGCAAAGGCGACAAGCAGAAAAAGGGAAAGTCCAGGCATGAGGTATTGTACCCCACGACCGGACTTAATTTGGTAATTGCCTGTGACGCTTTAGCGCCTCTTGACGACCTTTTTCTTGGTCTTCTTGGTGACCTTCTTGGTCGCAACTGATTTCTTATTTTTGGACCCAGGCTTTCGTCCAGGCTTGGAACGTCCGGCCTTCAGCCCGACCTTGGTAAGGCGCCGACGCATCTGCAGATCACTCAACCCTTCGAGCACCCGGATGCCATCCTGCTGTTTGGCACGTGGTTTGGTTCGGCCCTGCTCCCAAAGCCACACAGTATTGATGCCGACACCCAGCAACTTGGCCAAGGCGTTCTGCGACAGCTGATGTCTCTTCCTGAGATTCGTGACCGTTACGTGACTCCAAGTGGAAGTCTTTGAAAAACCCTTGGAGGCCGCGGTGGTACTTCCCTTGGCCACATTGTTACTGAGTTTGGTAATCTTCCGCTCGAGGTCCTGGACGCGTTTCTTTTCGACGCGGAGTTGTTTCGCCAGTGGTCGGAGAGCTTCGCGTACCGCTTTATCGGTATGCCTCTTGATCTCGGCCTTTAAAAGTGTCGCGATGTTTGCCATGTGTGCTTTCGTGGTTAACGCAAGGTTATATGCGCGGCGTAATCGTAGCTACTTTCCTTATTTTTTTGCAAAAATGAAGGATTTCCATCGCTCAGAATAGAACTAAAAGAGCCTTCAAACCTTTGCGGACTCTTGGTCGCGACCTAGAGCAACACCGGTTCCTCGACCGTAGGCTCTTCCTGGACAGGCTCTTCGAGCATCGGCACCTCAAGAGCCGGTTCCTCAGCAACAGACTCTTCCTCCACCACATCTTCGATTTCCGGCAAGACCACTAGTACTGAAGCACGGTCTGGCTTCAGGTACTCGGCGGCCAGAGCCGACAGGTCTTCGGCCGAGAGGTTCTCGTAGAAGCGCACCACTGTACGCGCACTCTGCAGCGACTCCGGGCGCCCCTGCGCCTCGTTCAGCAGGTTCATCCAATAGGCATTGCTCCTTTGCGCATCGCGCAGTTGATTCAGGATCGGCTCGCTGAGGCGTCCGACCTCTTCCTCCGTCACACCATTGGTGGCCAAGTCCGCAGCAACTGCGCGACATGCCTCGACCAGTTCCTTGACCTTATCGGGGTCACCGGCTGCCTGGATCATCACACCACCCAACCCTGGATAGACCTGCGAGGACTCGGCGCCAGCACCAGGCGAGTAGGCTGCACCCAAACGCTCACGTACTTCCAGGCGCAGGCGGTCATCGACCACCGTGCCCAGGAAAGACAGATTGCGACGACGTGAGTCATCGAAGCCGTCGGTAGTCGGGAACAACATCATGACCGTGGCCTTCTTGTCGGCGGTGTCCACGGTGCGCTCCATGTAGACGCCCTCGACGATGTTGATGCCACCACGGTTGGCGCTGACATCGTTGGCCGCACGGCGCTTCGGCAGCACGCCGAAGGTCTGGGCCGCCATCGCGATGACATCGTTGACCTCAAGGTCCCCAATTACGGTGAGCTCAATCGGCGCATCGACTAGATGACCGGCGACCGCCTGCTTGATCTGCTCGATATCGACTGCTAGCAGTTCCTCCAAGGTGGGGAACGGCTGCAGGCCCAACAAGCTGGCACGAGGGTTCCCACGCAGGACCGCCGGCGTGAACTCAAAGAACAACGGCCCGCTTGGGGTGTGGTCCAGCTGGTTGAAGAACAGCGGGATTTGCTGCTTGATCATATCGAGCATGTCGGGGCGGTAAGCCAAGTGCTGCAGATGCGCACAAGCCAACTCGAACTGCAACAGCAGGTCCTCGGAGGTGGTGCCACCACTCAAGCTGAAGTGGTCGTCAGCCAAGGCCAAGCTGACGCCGACTTCGCGACCGGCCATCAGGCGGCGTAGTTCATCGACGGTGTGTTCCAAAAGGCCACCGCCGGCAAGGGCAGTATCGGCTAGAGAAGCAGCCAACAGTTGTTCGTTCGGCACGGCCAGCAGGCCTTCGCCGACACGACCGCTCATCATGATGGTGTTCTTCTTGAAGTCTGTCTTCTTGATGTTCAGGCGCACGCCGTTGGCAAACTCAACCATCCATAGGCCAAGATCCTCGACCTTCTCCTGGCGCACGATTTCACCGGTCTTGTCCGCGTCGGAACCATAGGCGAAGGGCTTCATCTCAATCGTATCGCT
Organism: Planctomycetota bacterium; assembly: GCA_030749235.1. GTDB lineage: Bacteria > Planctomycetota > UBA1135 > UBA1135 > UBA1135. The sequence continues at coordinate 2,373 of JASMKM010000036.1, forward strand.
GCGCTTAATCTCGACCTTCTTGGCCGCGGCGATTACCCGGTTCAGTTCCTCGGAAGCATTTTCAAGCTGCAAACCACCGTTGGCAATAATGCTCAACTTGCCGCCGCGCCAGTTGCTGCGCAGCGCCTGCAGGCAATCATCCGCCGTCAGCGCTTCCAGTGCCGGCAGGAAGACGTCGCGATTGGTGGCGGCAGAAGTTGGAACCACATCGCTCTCGACCTCGAGCAGGATAGCTTCGCGCAGGGCCGAACTATGGGCGGTGGCCTCGCGCTCCATCGCCTCATTCAATGCACGCTTTAGGTTGGCGCGGACCTCATCCAGTTCAGCCTGCTGGAAGCCGAAGTTCAAGGCCTTACGCAGTTCGATGTAGGCCTCGGTGGTGGCGGCCTCCCAATCGGCCGGGTCGGCACTGACGTTCAGGTTGCCGCCTTCAAAGACCTCGAGCTGACCTGCATCGCCGACACTTGCACCGAGGAAGGAAGTCTCCGGCTTTTTGACCAACTCCGAGTAACGCAGGTTCAACATGGAGTGGGCCACGCTGCGGGCCAAGTCGGCCTGGCGCTGGGCGACGGTATCCGGACGGTCCTCAGCAACACGCAAAGCGCCGATCGAGATTTGCACCGATGGCAACTCCGGGTCGTAGATGGCGAACACTAAGTCCTCCATGGTGGGCGTTCCCCAAGCCGGTTCCTGCGCGACTGGAGTGACTGGAGGGTCGAAATCGGCGAAGTACTCACGGATCAATGGCTCCGGATCGAAGCCCCGCAGGTCGCCGACGATGATCATGGTCATGTTCTCTGGGCGATAGAAGCGCTCGTAGAAAGCGCGTACTGTCTCGGCGGTGAAGGCATCACGGACTTCCTTGGTGCCAATCGGCAGGCGCGTGGCGAAACGTGTTCCGGCGTACTGACGCTCGAGGACCTTGACGAAGGCACGGAAACCTGCCGAATCACGTTCACGCTGTTCACCATCGATTACGCCCTTCTCGGCCTGAACTTCCTCCTCGAGAATGTTCAACTTGCCGGCGAAGTCGCGCATGACCTGAAGACCATCGCGGATGGTCTGCTCATCGCGGTTCGGCATGTCCAACTTGTAGACCGTCTCGGAAAAGGCGGTGTGCGCGTTGGTGTCGGCACCGAAGCTCATGCCGTTGTCCTGAAACCACTCGATTAAAGTCCCGGCCTCGAAGTTCTCTGAACCATTGAAGGCCATGTGCTCGAGAAAGTGGGCCATGCCCAACTCCGTGGCGGTCTCGCCAAAGGAACCGGCATCCACATGCAGGCGCAAGTAGACGCGATTATTCGGTTCAGGATTGTCGGCCCACGCGAACCGCATGCCATTGTCGAGAGCGCCGTAGCGGATGCGCCCATCGACCTTGAGGTCGGACGATTCATGTGCCCAAGGGGTTACGGTGCCAGCTGGCACGGGCTCTTGGGCAGGACTGCTGGATGCAGTCAGGGTCAACAGAAAGGGCGCCAGCAACGCAGACAGCACAGCGCGGGAACAAGCGAAGTTCGATGCTTCCATAGCCTCGCATTGTACGTGTTTCGGGCTGTACTGGTGGCCTATTGCTTGGCGTCTCAACAGACCTAACCATGGAGACTCGGAGAAACCCGGCGAGGATGGTACCCTGTTGGAATCATGCGGAGGACTTTCCCTGTCGTTGCCCTGTTGGCCATCGTGTTCCCGGCTTGTGCCGCGTTGACCAGACCTGCTTCCCTAGCTCAATTCGAACATGAACTGAGCTATGGAACGGACATCGATGCATACGACTTGGAGGTCCCACTCAGTGGCGCTAGCTTCGCCACTGGCGACGTCGACAAGGTCCGTTATCCTCAGCTCGCTAGGGCATGGACTGCGGGTGAGGCCCCACCTTCGCCGTTGATTGGCCGCGACCACGCCATCTGGTTGCGCCAACTAGATGTCACCCCAATGCTCGGCACCGACGGTCAAGTGAACCTCGAAGCCAAGGCTATGGCCCCCTACCCAGTGCGGCTGACCATATTGGCGATTGAGGATGACCGCGAAGTCGCGCTGACCCAGGGCAGTTCTGAACCATGGAGTGCCGCCACTCACTTCGCCAAGCTGAACGTCGATTATCTGGCGGGTTCCGGCACGGTAATCATCGTGCGCATGGAAGGCGCCCACCAAGCACATGAGACCCATGTGCGTTTGGTCGCCGCCAGCGAATGGGAAATCGCAAGTGATCCTGAACTATCTCAGGAACAGTAGTTCGGTTTTCGGATCGAGAATCCAATCCCGACTACCTGCGCCTATTTCGACACGCGTCTCTACGCTGTCGACCTGGAAGACCTTCTCCATGGCTTGACCCTCGCCATCGGTCCATGCCACGCGTAATGGAAAGCGATAAGGCGCGCCATCCTGGGTCTGCCGCACCACCAAGGTGCCGGCCTCATCTTCTGCCGCTAGGCGCGGGGCGTCAGGGCGATCCAGCCACTGCTCGAAGAACCAGCCCAGATTCCGTTCGCTGGCCTCCTGCATGGCATCAATCAAGCTCTGGCTGGCCACGGCCTGGCCAAGATTCCCCTGGTAATAGGTGGCGATGCCCTTGAAGAAAGCCTCGTCGCCGAGCTCGCTGCGCAACATGTGCAACACCCAAGCGCCCTTTTGGTAGGTGTTGGCCGACACCACCTGGAAGAAATCGATGGGCTTACGGTATTCCAGCCAGCGGATTGGGTGCTTGCGCGCCCGCGAGGATCTACGCCACTTGTTGCGATTCTCGGCCATGGCTTGGCTCAGCGGCGGACCGCCACCCACCTGGGAATAGAGCCACGGACCGAAGTAGGACGCGAATCCCTCGGACAACCATGCGTCTTCCCACTTGGCATAGCCGACGGCATCGCCAAACCACATGTGGGCGAACTCATGAGCCAAGGTGCTAACGCCATTGCCCTTGTATTCAAAAATTCTTTCGGCCAGCCACACGTTGCCGGGGTATTCCACTCCACCCCACATGGTGGGCGTCTGAATGGTCGAATATTTGGCGTATTGGTAGGGACCGAAGGTCTCCTCCATGATGACCATCCATTCGGCGTGGTACTGCAAGGCCGTGACGGCGCGATCTTTGTCCTGCGGATAGATGAAGTGGGCCAAAAGGCGTGGGTCGCCGCTTTCCTCGAGGCGAAGGAACGGCCCCGCGGTGAAGGCGAACAGGCTTGGTGGTAGGTCGCTGGTGGTCTTGCCATGGAAGGAGCGACCATGCTTGCCACTGCCTTCGACATTAGCCAGCTCCTGCCAGTCGCCGCTGCCCACAGCATCCCAACCGGCTGGGATCGACAAGGTCAGGTCGAAGGAGGCGCGATCGGTATTGGAGTCTTCACAAGGCAACCAACCGCGTGCCCGCGCCGGGAAGTGGTCGGTATAGACCATCGAATCGCCATAGCGGTTGCGCTCACGGAATAAGCCGGCCCCGGTGGCGGTGCCGCCAATCTTAGCCCGAAACTCGAAGACTTCGCCGACCTTCAGGGTGCCACCAACTGGCACCATCACGCTGTAGTCCCCCGCCACCACGGTCAACGGCTTGCCATCTTTGCTCTGAAAACTGGCCGACCAGCTCTTATTGGCCTCGAAGTCGAGGATGATGTGCTCCAGGGGTTCCAACGCACGGAAGCGATAGAGCACCTCGCCCTCGAAGCTGCCGCTACTGAGAATGTTCATGTCGATGACATAAGACTCGGCATCCTGCTTCGGATATCCCTCGAAGTTGGCTTTGGCCATCTGCGGTGGGATTGGAGCCCCTTGCAATCCACCGGGTGGCGAGGGGTCCTGGCATACCATCAACCACGACATGTAGATCAAAGGCCACAGGCTCATGCGCACAACTCCAGGACCTTATCGACCAGCTTCTCAATGCCGGTCGCGGCTTCCGAGATCGACTCGGCCAGCATATAGGCTGGGGTGGTGACGACCTTGCGTTCGACATCGACATGGATCTCGTCGACAGCATGGGGACGCGGTTGTGCGCCCATGGCCTCCAGCCCGGCATTAGTGTCGATGTCGGTGCCGATGGTCAACTCCAAGCGGGCCGGACTCTTACGTGTGGCGACTGCGGCAACCACCGGAGCGATACACATCAAGCCCAGCGGTTTGCCCTGTTCCAAACAATCGTTGATTAACTCCATGACTGCTGGATGACCGACGGCGTCGGCACCTTCACTAGCGAAGTCGCACAGGTTCTTGGCGGCGCCGAATCCTCCGGGCAGGATCAAGGCGTCAAAATCAGCCGGCTTCAACTCCTCGATGTCGACCACCGGCCCACGCGCGATGCGCGCCGATTCCACCATGACGTTGCGACTCTCGTCTTCCATGACAAGACCATGCTGGTGGTTGATCACATGCATCTGATCAACATTAGGTGCGCAACACACTACTTCGGCGCCGGCACGATCCAGGGCCAACAAGGTGATGACGCTCTCGTGGATCTCGGTGCCATCGAACACACCACAACCGGAAAGACAAACTGCGACCTTGACCATGATTAGACCTCTTCAGGGGGTTGCTGGCTAACTGCTGGCGAGGACTGCAAACGGGTCACGGGTTTGCCGCCAAGCAGATGACTCTCGACAATTTCTTCTATATCTTCGGTGCGAAAGCCGGAGTACCAGATGTTGTCCGGCATCACTACGGCATGCGGACCTTCGTTGCATGGGCCTAAGCAGCCCGACGCGGAGGCGCGCAGGGTCTTGTTCAGTCCACGCATCTTCAATACGCGGCGAAAATGCTCGGCAATATCTTTGGAGCCGTGATCACCACAGGATTCTTTGCCCCATTTGGCGAGGCGTTGATTGGTGCAAACGAACAGGATCTTATCGGGGGTCTCCATCTTCATTCTTCAAGGGATTACTTCGAATCAGCAGCCTTGGCGGCGCGCTCCTCAGCGTCGGCCGCGGCGAAGCGGTCGCGCAACTCCTTGACCTGCTCAAGATAACCCCAAGGTGAGGGTCGCACAGCGCTGATTTCGGCGAACCATTGCTCTTGCCCACCGGCAGCGGCGACGTCGCGACGCACACGTGCGGGACCAAGTCGGTAGGAAAGAATCGCCAGGTCTACATCGCCATCGCAATAGGCCGTCATATGACGTAGGTAATCGGCCCCTAGGCGCAAGTTATCCTGCGGTGAATAGGGCGGACCGTCGACCTTGATGCGCTCCGCCACCTCTGCAGCGGTGGCGGGCATCAACTGGCAAAGACCTAGGGCTCCGATACTGGAAATCGCCCCGGGCTTACCGCGTGATTCGGCATAGACCAGCCCTGCCAGGGTATAGGGATCCACGCCCGCTTCGGCAGCGGCGATGTGGATGTCGGGCATCCACGCACTCACGCGTTCGAAACCGCTGGTACGGCACTTCAGGAACAGACCGGAGGCGACGAAGGCAAGCCCCAACGCAAGCAGGGCAAGACCAAGGCGTTTACGCGTTGTGGAGTTCACGAAAGCCAGCCTAGGAATCCAGCCAATCGCGCCAGGGTTGGGCGCGGCGCAACAGCTCGGTGCGGGGCGTGCCAATGGCAATGACCGCGGCATCCACCCCGGTCAGCGTGTTGAGGAAGTAACAAGTTACCGCACGCATATGGGCGGGTCCGGATTCCAGGACGGTCAACAAGGCGTCGACGGTGGTCTTGGGATCAACGCGCGTTGGGTCGTCAAAGCCACGCGGAATCTCAAAGCCGCTGTCGTTGGCAGCACTGCGCAACCACTCCGCCGAGGTGAAGTTCTTGTTGTCCGCCCACCAGGCTTGGTAGGTGCCAGCTGGATCAGGCGTGCTGCGGAAATCCACGCACAAGGAGTTGGCCAGGGCCAGTAGCAGTTCAGGGTTACGTGGTTCACGCGGTAAACAATCCATCAACACCGGAGCGGCCACCGGATCCCCGAGGGAACCGGCCAACAGGGCGGCGCGTAGCGACAAGGCCATGTTCTCGCTGATCAGGTAGGGACGCAGGATGGTGCGCGCCGAACCTGAACCGCGCATCATCAAGGCACGCATATAACTGCCCTCCACCGGGGTGCCAGCGAAAGCTGGGAACAGGCCACCGATAGCGCTGTCCGCTTCTACCCCGGGGATCTCGGCGATGGCGTTGACCGCGGTCAACTGCAGGCTGATGTCGTTAGAACGACTGATTTCGACTAGGCCAGGAAGCGATTTCTGACTGCCGATCTGGCCCAAGGCGATGATGGCAGCGCGACGTAACTCGACCGGCATGCCTTCCTTGGTATAGACGGTGATGATGTCGCGGGCGGCAACGGCGCGTTGCGACCCCAATCCATGCAAGGCGGTACGCTGGATTAGCGGGTGCAGGTCGTCCAAGGCGGAAATCAAGTAGCTCGTGCCTTGGGCGTCGAAGCTCGGCAAGGCACGTACTGCGGCGAGGCGCACGGCGAGGCGTTCGTCGGCCAGCAGTGCACCGCAGGCATCGGGGCCGGTTTGAAGCAGGGCGCGCAGCAGCAGGTCGGAGCGGCTGGGCTCCTCCAAACTGGCAAGCAGGTCCATAGCTTCGGCATCGATGATGTGAGTCTTGTCCGACATCACCATGTTTACCAGGCTCGCTGAGAATGGGCCGTCCTGGGCATACAAGGGAATCAAGCCGAGGAATTCACGGGAAAGCTCCGGCGTCCAATAATTCGAACGCATGCCAATGGTCTCCAACTCGGCGACCCAAGTGCGCAACACTGCCTCTTCCAGGCCACCGAGTCGCCCAGTGGAGAGGGCAATCAAGGTGGCGGTGCGTTCATCCTCGTTGACGAAGTCGTCGGCGTCGAAACGCTCCAGGTTTTGGTCGAGGAAATCGCGACCTGCCGAATCGGTACCGGCCAAGGCTTGCCACCCTGTGGAGTCATGCAGTGTCATCAAGCCGCGACTCAGAGTTTCTACCCATGGCGCGCCAGCGGAACCGCGGAAGCTCAGGCTCTTACGACGGTCCCCGACCGAAATATCGATCTGTAAGGTCAGCGGCGCATCGGCCAAGCCCATCGTGCCGGGCATCATCGACGCGCTCAACAAGCCAGGCTTCTGAATCATCGCCAGAAGCTTCTCGCCACCGACCTTACCAACCACGCGGTCGCCCTCCAGGCGCACGGCGCGTGAGCCGACCAAGGTGCGCGAGATGCCATCGGTGCCAATCCAGTTGACACGTAAGTCATCCGTATCGCCTTCTTCCAGGGCGATGCGACCTCGCACGAAGTGGAAGCCCTGGTGATTCTCCATTAACCATTGCACCCACGCGGAACCGGCTTGATCCTCGAAATGGGCACCACTGATGCGACGCAGGCTACGCTCGGCCAGTGGCGCGAAACGTGCATACTGCGGGTAGAAATCTACTCCGCCCACGGCACGCACCAGCGCTTGCGGCACGCCACGCTCGAGTTCCTCGATAGGCCCCGCCAACTCGGCGCGGAAAACGTACTCGGCCAAGGCGGCGGCGGCGGTGCCACTGATGAATGGATCCTTGTTGCGCAACAGGTGGCGCAGACGCTCCTCCAGATTGGTGGCGATAATCAGGTCGCTGCGCCTGTCTTGGTGCAGCAGGAGACCCATCAACAGGTAAGCCGATTCTATTTCGGTAGCCGCAGTCAGCAACTCATCGTGCAAGTACTGGAGATTGGCGTCGGAACCATCGGCCGCCAAGGATCGCACCGACAACATCGCCACATCGATGGAATCCCCTTTCAAAGCCTGACGCAGGCCGAGGCGAGCGTCGGGATTGTCTGGGAAGGCGGACAGCAGGCGCGCAGCGCGTAGGCGGATGTCATTGTCGCGACCGTAATTCAAGAACTGCAGCAGCTTCGGCAGGTGCGATAGGTTCGAATTGTCCGAGAGGCGTGACTCGGCGACCGTGCGCATCTGGCGCTTGGGATGGCCGAGCAGGAGGACGGCGGCTTCCGGCAAGACGCCGTTGGCTAGGCGTAGCGCACTATCCAGGCAAACACCGACAGCTTCGACGTGGTTCACCGACGATGCCGCCTCGATCAGGCGATTGGCGTCCCTGGATTCGCCGACCCATTCAAGGATCTCGGCGGCCAACATCACCGTTGGCGGATAGTTCGACGACAGTGCCTTCAAGGCCGTTGGTTGCGAGCCGAGCCCTAGGCCACGTAACTCTTCCAGGTATCGGGCGCGGGTGGACTTGCTGCCATCCTGAGCCATCTCGAAACGCTTGAAGAGCTCCTCGATTGGACCTTCGGCGTCGGCCCACAATGCGGGAACTTCCTCTCCACCTTCTTCAGCCTGCTCGGTTTCGGCAATCTGCTCCCCCTCTTTGGGGTCGTCTTGCCCCTCTTCCTGCTTGGGCGGCGGCGGTGGTAAGTCCAGGCGACTGCCCTGCGCTGAAACAGCTGGGGTCAGCACCGACAGGATGAGACAAAGGTGAAGTAGGCGGGCAATCATCGAGACCAGGGGAAACGGGCTCCCAAACGGGCGACCATTCTACTCCGGGTCGGCCAACCAGTTTCTCAACTCTTTGTCGCGAAGTAGGTCGACTAGGTCGTCGTCGTGCAGCGGGTCGAAGGCTTGGAAACCGGTTTTCCCATGCTGACGTGTGCCGAGCATGGCCCCAGGCCCCCTCTGACGCAGATCCAGGGCGGCGACCTGAAAGCCGTCAGCAGCGCTCTCGAGAAATTTGAGGCGCTCGAAAGAATCCGGATTGGCGCAAAAAAGCTGGCAAAAACCCTCCTTGGAGGCATTTCCTCGTGCTAATCGTCCCCGCAGCTGGTGCAGCGAAGCCAGTCCGAGGCGCTCCGCATGCAGGATGGTCATCAACTCCACGCCAGGAATATCCAGGCCGACCTCGACCACGGTAGTGCCGAACAGAAGGTCCAGTTTGCCGTCGCGGAAATCACGCACGATGTTGGCGGTCTGCTCACCCGCTAGACGTCCATGGACCAGCCCCGCCCGGAGACCACGCCAAGGCCCTTGCAGATAGCGCTGATGCCAAGCCAGCAGACCGTCCTCGGAATCGATGTGTGGGACCACGACAAAGGACTGGGCGCCGGCCTCGATCCGCGCGCGCTGAGCCTCGGCTTGCGCTTGCCAACAATCCTGCGACAGCACACTGGTCCGAATGCTGCCGCTAGTGCCGGCCCGGCTCCGCAAGATGCACGGATCCAGCGAACCATATTGCGCCCAAGCCATGGTGCGCGGGATCGGCGTTGCGGTCATGGTCAACACATGGGGTGCAGTTCCCTTGGCGACTAGGGCAGCCTTCTGGCGCACGCCGAATCGATGCTGCTCATCCAACACCACCAAGCGCAAGTCCTGGAAGACAACATCCCTGCTGAACAGGGCATGCGTGCCAATGGCGATTTGGGCACGGCCGGTGGCTAATGCTGCCAAGGTCTCACGGCGCTGAACGGCCCGGTCATCTCCGAGTAAGCCCACCACCTTCAAGCGTGCGCCTTGCAACCAAGAACGGAAGGTCGCTAGGTGTTGACGTGCCAAGATCTCGGTCGGCGCCAACAGTGCTACCTGCCCACCTTCGGCTGCGACGGCCAGGGCCAAGGCGAAAGCGACCGCGGTCTTGCCGCTGCCGACCTCACCATGCAGTAGGCGGCGCATCGGCTGGCCGGCTGCTAACTCGTGACGAAAGGTTGCCAATACGGCCTTCTGCTCATCATTCAGCTCGAAAGGTAAACGCTGGAGGATCCGCTGCCAAAGATGATCCTCGGCAGCCATGGGGCGCGGTTTCGCGCTGGGTCGGGAAGCCCGCCGACGTCGCTCCAGGTTCAGGACCTCACCGAGCGCCAGCCGACGTCGTGCCTGCTCGGCTTGATGCAGGTCACGCGGCCGGTGCAGTTGTCCCAAGGCCTGCGGCAGCTTCGGCACCTGTGCTTTCTCCAGCAGGAAGTCCGGCAATGGCTCGGTCACATGGTTGAAATAATCCGCTGCCGCTTGCACAGCCCGGGCGATCGTACTGCGACCGACGGACTCCCGTTCGGGGTAGATCGGCTGCAAGAAAGATTGCACTTCCTCGTCTTCCTGAATGACTTTCGGGGCGAGGATCTGCACCCCATTCTTGACCAAAATCTGCCCTTCCAGTTGCACCACCCGCCCCTCCGGAAACTGGTTCTTGCGGTAGCCTTGGTTAAAAAAAAGTGCTGCCAGCTTCTGACCATGCTCGGTAATCAGGCGCACCGTCATGGTGGATTTGCGTCGGCCTCGAATCCAGAGCGAAAGCCCGGTCACGGTGGCCGTCAGACGTACTTTCTGACCTTGATATTGCTGCAGATCCTGACCATCGATTGGCACCGCAGCACTCTCATAACGATTCGGCATCAAGCACAACAACTGCCCTATCTTTTCGATGCCGAACGCACTTGCGAAATCCGCCGCACGCTTCGGCCCGATACCCTTGAGTTCGGTGAGGGCTGCGTCGAGGTCGAGGCTGGGATCCAGATTGGTCATGAGGAATTTCTTTTTTTTTAACCCAAAAAGTGTAACTGCTTGGGGAGGGTGTCGTAATCAGTGTGTCGGTTGACC
>JASMKM010000037.1 GCA_030749235.1 Planctomycetota bacterium
TTCCTCGCCGAAGGAACCAACATTCTGGAAGGAATGGACTGGCAGCTGAACCGGCCGATCCGCCTGGAATTTAACCATCCGGTGGATCCGACCTCGATCAACTTTGGTTCGATCCAAATCCGCGCCGAGACCAATGGCAACAGCAGCACACCGGTGACTGGTACTTTCGAGTTGGAAGCTGGTAGTGGGGGGCGCGTCATCCTGTTCCGCCCCGCATGCCCAACCAACGACGAGAACTCCGATGGCGCCTTCTTGCCAGGCGGATATAGCTATGAGCTTTTTCTGCCCACGCAAAGCAACAGTCCGACGGTCCTGCGTGACACCGAAGGTCGTGCACTGGAGTTAGGTCTGAGACGCACCTTCCAGACTCCACAGCCTTCGCAGCCGCAGTTCTTAGATCGTGTCGCTGGCCCACCGGTGGCCACGTCGGTTGAGTTTCCGGCCGGCCTGAACCTGTTCACCGACCCGAATCCGGCCGTCGCGATCCAGTTCAACCAAGCTATCGACGGACGCAGTAGCAACTTGAACACCACCAACGTGAGTCTGCTGTATTCCCAAGACGAGGTGGGAACGGCTGGAGAGAACGTTTTCCCTGCCGAGAACCAGGTGCCCGGTACCCTGGTCCTGGTGGAGAACTGCAGCGATGAGGGCTCTTTCGTTGAATTCCACGTCACCGGCATTTTGCCCGTGAACCGAAAGCTTTCGCTGCGCTTGAGCACTTCCTTCACCGACCTAGTCGGGCAAGCAAACGCTGCCACGGTGGTGATTGGAAGTCACGTCACGCCTAGCCTCGGCGATATCTACAACGACCCGACTTGGACCGAGACCGATCTGGCCGTGGACGAGTTCCGCGACAGTTTCGACAGCACTGCTTTCATCGATCTCGATGAGCCGCTCTCAGTGCCGGCCGCTTCGATTGGCGAAGGCTTTGTCTCAGCGAGCTTCGAGTTCCCAGGTACCTTCGTCTCGGAAGAGAACGACTTCTTCCTAAGCTTCGGTGCGTCAGGCGTCATCATCACAGATTCGCAGTCGGTCTTCACCGACTCGAACAACCGTCAACACACGGTCCAGAACGGTGTTTTGACCGTCAACGATTTCACCATCGCTTCCGGTGCATCACTGCGTGGCCGCGGCACCAACCCCTTAGTGATCTACGCCACTGGCGAGGTAGATATCAGTGGCACCCTGAATGTCAGCGGCAACAATGCGACTTGGCCGACCTCGCTAAACTCTCCGCAGTTTGTCGAAGGTGGCGCAGCGGGGGAATGTGGCGGTGGCCGCGGTGGCGACGCTTCCCAAGTCGGTAATGCTGAAACCTTGCGCGCCGAGGAAGGCGATGGTCCTTTCGGTGCAGAAGGTGGCGGTGGCGGTGGCGGTGAAGGTGGCTTCAACAGCGACTTCTACAACACCGGTACCAGCGGTCTTTACGGCACGCTCGTCGGGGGTGGTGGAGGCGGTGGTTTCGCCCGCACCCAGAACGAAGCGGTGCTTTGGGACGAATGGCCACTCGGCAATGGTGAATGGCGCCCCTACAACGTCGACAACGCCGGCCCGGACCACAGCGTGACCAAGCACACCGCGATGGCGAATCCGGATCCGAACGATTACAGCGACTTCGCCAACGCAATTTTCGGTGCTGAGCCAGGCGTCCGTGGCTCTGCTCGCACGACGGGTTACCCGCTTGGCGGATACCCTGTGCACGGCATGGAAGACGCCCTGTCAGATGAAGATGCTCAGGGCAACACCTACGACCCTGCATGGACTACCGGCAACGCTAACCCGTTCTATTTCGGTCACCCGACCCAGGGTCCTGACCGTGGCGAGGCTGGTCCATCGATCTTCACGATCGCTTCTGACGACCGCCGCTTCCTGTCCGATTTCTTCGGATCCCGCCTGATGGCCGACGGCACTGTCAACGAAGGTGTCATGCTCGCACCATGGGCTGGCTACGGTGGTGGTGGTAGCGGAGACTCGATGCTGATCGAGGTCTGGGACCGCGATGGCGATGGCATCATCGACCCACTGTTGAATTTCTATCCAGTGGTTCCTTTCCAGAAGTCTGGTAATAACACTTCTGACGGTTGGGACACCTACCGTAAGGGTGCTGGTGGCGGTGGTGGTGGTGGTCAGCTGATCATCATGTCGATTGGCAACATTAAAATCGGCTCGTCCGGCTTGATCCAAGCCAACGGCGGCGTCGGATTCTCCGGTGAATCACTGATCTATAACGACCAAGGCATCTCCGGTTCCGGTGGCGGCTCCGGTGGTCACATCATCCTGCACACCTCCAGCAAGCTGGATCTGCGTGATATCGATGTGGGGACCGCGACCATCGCCGCTCAGGTGCCGAACCTAACCCCGGTCAACAATGTCCAGGCCTTTGGTGGCCGTCGTGGTTGGGCTGCACCGCTGGTCCAGGGCAACGACGGGAACCCGACCTTCGGTACCGGTCGCGGTGGTGCTGGTGCCAACGGCATCATCCAAATCCACGTGCCGGATCCGACCTTGGACATCCTTTGGCACCCCAACGCACGGGATGGCATCGCCGATTACCTGGCAGCTGCTCAGTTTCCGACCGATGAGACCGAAGAGGTCCTCGACCTAGTCTCGGCTCCACGTGCCTATAACCTGGTTCCTTTCTATTCATCGCGTTCTCGCATCGTGTCGGAGTGGATCGATACCGGTGGAGCGGAACTGCGTCTCGGCGATGATTCGCTGTACCCGGACTATGGCCACCCTGTCTTGGGTTTCGATGGCATTTCGACGACGATCCTCGGTCGCGTGGAGAAAACCGGCACCTCGGTGGCCAAGCTTGGCGACATCGCGACCGGCTCCACCGGCGACGTGACCATCACCGCCTATAGCATGACCATCCCGGATGCGGATACGGTCTTCGCGGCAGCGCCTCACTTCCTGCGTTCGCCGAATCTGATGGTGGGTTACGATCTCATGCCTGACTCCATTGGCGATGTCGGCTTCGAAATCGTCGATGTGTCCTACAGCGCCACGACCAAGACCCTGGTGCTGGCGACCTCCTTGTTGGATGGTCCTTTGACCTTCGCCTTGAACAGCAGCAACCCGGTATGGTCGATCAAGGAGAAGTTCTTCCGCGTCGCTACTTCGGGCGTAAAGGATGGCCTGCCTGATAGCACCGATGTCTTCATCCAGTTCCAGGTCGCTGATGATCCAGAGGCTCCTGTTGGAGGTGCCGGTACTTGGCACCAGGACCTGACGCCTGCCCTGGTCTCTGGTAAGCGCTACATTCGCTACCGCGTGACTTTCGAGGCCAACGCCGGTGGCGGACAGATGAATCTGTCCAGTCCACTGCCGATTATGGAATACATCAAGATTCCGTTCATCTGGTAATCCAGCTCCACGGTCCAAGGAAGCCCCGACTGGATTTCCGATCCTGAGTCTGTCTCATTCCCGCGCTGAGCGCGCCGCCTCCAGGAGACGGCGTTGATTGTGCGCACCTACATGTTGCGGCGATACTGACCCCCAATGTCGTACAAGGCGTGGCTGATTTGGCCAAGGGTGCAGACCTTCACGGCTTCCATCATCTCGGCGAAGATGTTGCGGTTCTCGGAAGCGGCAACGCGCAGCGCAATCAAGGCGGCCTCGGAATCGGAGCGGTGCAGCTCATGCAGGTGCGCGACCTGTGCCACCTGAGCGTCCTTTTCCTCATCACTGGAGCGGATCAACTCGACCTCGACCACCGAACCGTCATTGGCTTGTGGGTTCAGGAAGGTGTTGATGCCGACGATTGGCAACTCGCCGCTGTGCTTCTGCATCTCGTACTCCATCGACTCCTCCTGGATCTTGCCGCGCTGGTACATGGTCTCCATCGCACCTAGCACGCCTCCTCGATCGGTCAGGCGATCGAACTCAGCGAGCACAGCTTCCTCGACCAACTCGGTGAGCTCCTCGATGATAAAGCTGCCTTGCAGGGGGTTCTCATTCTTGGCCTCGCCGAGCTCGCGGTTGATGATTAACTGGATAGCCAAGGCACGACGCACCGATTCCTCGGTCGGCGTGGTGATGGCCTCGTCGTAGGCGTTGGTATGCAGACTCTGACAGTTGTCGTAGATCGCGTACAAGGCCTGCAAGGTGGTGCGGATATCGTTGAAGTCAATCTCCTGCGCATGCAGCGAACGACCACTGGTTTGGATGTGGTACTTCAGCTTCTGTGAACGATCGGCACCGCCGTAGAGGTTCTTCATGGCTACCGCCCAGATGCGTCGCGCTACGCGGCCAATCACCGAGTACTCGGCGTCGAGACCGTTGGAGAAGAAGAAGGAAAGGTTCGGTGCGAAGCTGTCGATATCCATACCGCGCGCCAAGTAGTACTCCACGAAGGTGAAGCCGTTGGCGAGGGTGAAGGCCAGCTGCGAGATCGGGTTCGCACCGGCTTCGGCGATGTGGTAGCCCGAGATCGACACCGAGTAGAAGTTGCGCACGCCTTCGTCGACGAAGAATTCCTGCACGTCTCCCATGATCTTCAGCGCGAACTCGGTGGAAAAGATGCAGGTGTTCTGCGCTTGGTCCTCCTTGAGGATGTCGGCCTGCACGGTGCCGCGCACCGACTGTAAGGCTCGGGCACGCAGCTCGGCATATTCCTCGGCGGGGATAAGTTTGTCGCCCGAGACACCCAAGGTGCCAAGGCCGAAGCCATCATGGCCTGGTGGCAAGTCGCCGCGATAGGTCGGCTGCTGGCCATGGCAGAGCTCAATAATCTTCTTCTGAGCCTCCTCCCAGCGACCGGTCTCCTTCAGGCGACGCTCGACCAGTTGATCGATGGCGGCGTTCAAGAAGAAGGCCAGCATCATCGGCGCTGGGCCGTTGATGGTCATCGACACCGAGGTCGTAGGGGCGCACAAATCGAAACCCGAATAGAGCCGCTTGGCGTCATCCAAGGAACAGATCGACACCCCGGCGTTGCCGACCTTGCCGAGGATGTCGGGGCGTACGGCCGGATCCTCTCCGTATAGCGTCACGGAATCGAAGGCAGTCGACAGGCGTACTGCAGGTTGACCGTGGCTGACGTAATGAAAGCGGCGGTTTGTGCGTTCGGCGGTGCCTTCACCAGCGAACATGCGCGTAGGGTCTTCACCGGCGCGCTTGAAGGGGAATACGCCGGCGGTGTAAGGGTAGTGTCCCGGCAGGTTCTCCAAGCCGAACCACTGCGCCAGTTCTTCCCAGCTGTTGGTCTTCGGCAATGAGACTTTCGGCACTTTCAATCCCGACAAGGTCACATGTTGCGCCGCCACGTGGACTTCGCGGTCGCGTACTTTGTAGACGAAATCATCTTGGGCATATTGCTCGCGCAACGCATGCCATTCAGCCAGTTGCTTGCGCAGGTCATGGCCCATCTGATGCAGCACTTCCTGATAACGCTGCCGAAGAATCAGAATCTCAGGGGCCACTTCTGAATCGAGCAGGTCATCGGCGGAATATTCCGAATCAACCACTGGCACGTCGTCGCCGAACTCGCGCAGCACGTGGGCCAAAGAGTCGGCGCGGCCAGCAAGTTCAGCGGTGCAATCAGTGTCGGCCTTATGCTTGCGCACGGCAGATGAGATTTCCGATAGGTAACGTATGCGTTCCGACGGCACCACGGTGTGCACATCAGTGTTGCGATGCGGCGCTTCGCCCGGGTCCCAATCACGACCAGTCCGCTCGGCGACCTGACCCATAAGCCATTGGAACAAGCCATCTACGCCGCCATCGCCGAAACGACTGGCCGCGGTCAGAAAAACCGGCATGTCGTCGAGGTTGGTTTCGAACATTTGGCGGTTACGTTGCACGGTCTTAGCGACCTCGCGACGCGCATCCTCGGCACCGCGCTTGTCAGCCTTGTTCAGCACCACACCGTCGGCAAAATCGAGCATTTCGATTTTCTCTAGTTGCGTCGGCGCGCCGAATTCGGGCGTCATCACATAGATCGACATGTCGCACAGGTCGGTCACCACACTATCACTTTGGCCGATTCCGGCAGTCTCGAGGATCAACATGTCATAGCCCGCGGCGCGCATCGCCAGCAACGAATCGCGCACCGATTCGGAGGTGGCAGCATGGGCGCGGCGGGTGGCCATCGAGCGCATGAAGACGCGCGGGCCTTTGGCGGCGTTCATGCGGATGCGGTCCCCGAGCAAGGCACCGCCAGTGCGTCGGCGGCTGGGGTCGACCGAAAGGATGCCGATAGTGCGGTCAGGGAAACGGTCCAGAAAGCGGCGCACCAGTTCATCGGTTAGCGAGGACTTGCCCGCGCCACCGGTGCCGGTGATGCCCAAGACCATCGGTGCGTTCTCATGCAACGACGCCTTGAATCCCTTGCATAGGTCCTCCAAGCGCTTCCTATGTTCGGCAGGGCAATCCTCAGCGTGCAGCTTCTCGATAATCGAGATGGTCTGCGCGACCGCAGGTGCCTGACGATGGGGGAGACCGGCAGGGATTTCGGTATCGGCTTCGCTGGTGGCGAAATCGGCGCGCTGCAGCATGTCGCGGATCATGCCCACCAGCCCCATCAAACGTCCATCCTCGACCGAGTACAGGCGCTCCACGCCAGCAGCATGCAACTGCTGAATCTCACTATCGGTGATGGTGCCGCCACCACCGCCGAATACGCGGATATGGCCGCAACCGCGTTCTTCAAGTAACTCGACCATGTACTTGAAGAACTCGACATGGCCTCCTTGATAAGAAGAGATTGCAATGCCTTGAGCATCCTCTTCAATGGCGGCCTCGACAATCTCCTCGACACTGCGGTTATGCCCGAGATGGATGACCTCTGCACCTTCTTGTTGCAGGATGCGGCGCATGATGTTGATTGCGGCATCGTGGCCATCGAACAACGAGGCCGCCGTCACAAAACGCAGCTTGTTGGCAGTGGAGAATTCTTGGTCGTTGGAGTTCACGGATTCGGTCTTTGTAGTCATGAGGTCTTTCCCGGTGCCGACGCTTGGCCGGATTTCACGCGAATGCGGCCAAGGTAACTGTGCAGATCCTTCTGTAGGGCGTGCAGTTCTTCGATGCGCTCGGCGACTTCTACCAAGCGGGCGTTTAGTAGCTCATCTAGATGCGAAAGCATGGCGGGCGTGGCGCCCGATCCGAAGGTCTTGTTCAGTTCGGCAATCTCGCCGAGGCTCAAGCCCAGTTTCTTCAGGCGGGTGATGAAGCGCAGGCGCTCCAGGGCATCGGCACCATATTGGCGACGACCGCCGGGCCCACGGGATTCCGCAGCCAAGAGTCCAAGCTCCCCGTAATACCTTATGGTACGGGAGCTTACGCCGCCTTTCTGAGCCAAGGTGGCGATGTCGAAGCTGCGTTCTGCGGACGCCATTCGTGGATTTTACCAGAGTTTGCCAGTTTTCGTCAACTGGCCAGCATTGCAAGCTTCAAAGCCGCTGCGGGCAGAGATCCCCAAGCAGACAGCCCTCACAACGCGCTGTCCGCGCCGTGCAGGTCTCGCGGCCATGGTCGATCATGCTGTGGCTGACCTTGACCCATAGCTCCCGTTCGAACACCTTCATCAGGTCGCGTTCGACCTTCACCGGATTGGTCTCGCGGGTGAAGCCCATGCGCCGGGCGATACGTCCCACATGGGTGTCGACCACCACGCCGACCTTAATACCGAAGCAAGTTCCCAGCACGCAGTTGGCAGTCTTGCGCGCCACTCCCGGCAAGGTCAGCAACTCCTTCATGGTTCGCGGGACCTCCCCATCGAAGACGTCCACCAAGCGCTTGGCCGTTCCCGAGAGGCTCTTGGCCTTGTTGCGGAAGAAACCCGTGGTGCGCACTAGATCCTCCAGTAGCTCCAAGCTGGCTTTGCTCATCGCCGCCGCATCGGGAAAACGTCGGAAAAGTTCGGGCGTGACTTTGTTCACCCGTACGTCGGTGCACTGCGCCGACAGGATCGTGGCGATCAAGAGTTCGAATGGCGTCTTCCAGTGTAAGGCGGTGCGCGTTTCAGGGAAGTGACCGAGCAGACGTTGCATGACCTCAGCGGCACGTGCGCGCTGAGCGGTCAAGCTCTCGCGCGACGGGAAATCGGCGTTGCGCTTGCGGGGCAGGGTTGGGGGAGCCATCGGTGGGTATGGTAGGGCACCGTGAGTTCCTCCGCTTCACCACAGGATGCCGAGCAGAAGGTGCTGTTTCGCATCACCCTGCCGAACCTGTGGGAGGAAAGCCTAACTTGGCTGATTGCTGAGCATGGCTTCGGCAGTGCCATCGGCGAGAGCAGCTATCCCTTAGGAGCGGTCGACACCGAGATCGACGCTCCGGGTTTAGAAACAGAGCTGCGTGTGCTGCTCGAACTCGACCAGGCCGATGCCTTTCGGGATGCATTGCAACTGTGGATGGCAGACCTCGGGGTGTCCGCTGCAGATTGGAGTTTCCAGGAGCAGCAACATGGGCTTGAGGAGCATTTCCAGATCAGCGATTGGCAAGCACAATGGAAGCCGTTTCGGTGCGGACACTTTGTGGTTCATGCAGATTTTCAGCCGCTCGAGGAGTTGCCGACCAAGGCGGGAGATATCCCGTTGCAACTCAAGACCGGCTCCGCCTTCGGCACCGGCACCCATCCGACTACCCGCCTGGCCTTGAAGACCTTGCAGAAATGGTGTGCCGGTGGGCCGCCACCTCGTCTTCTCGATGTAGGGACAGGATCAGGGATTCTTGCCGTTGCGGCAGCCTTGGGAGGGGTGAGAGAGGTGATTGGCATGGATCCCGATCCATTCAGCGCTGTGCAGGCCAATGCCATGGCCGAAATCAATGGAGTGTCCAGCCAATGCAACTTCTGGCGCGGTGGCTTCGAGAGTGCCGCTGGGCAATGGCCAGCCGTCTTGGCCAATCTGGTCGCCGACATCCTGCAACTTGGCGCGGGCAACCTGGCGGATTTGGTGGCACCAGGAGGGAATCTGTTCGCGGGCGGCATTTTGCGTCGTCATTGGCAGACCACCGCTGAAGCCATGGCCGCCCAAGGATTGGTGCTCGAATCCTGTATTGGTCGTGGACGCTGGTTAGCCGGGATTTGGACCAAAGCTTAAGTGCTTTATTTTTAAGGCATTAGGGGGCTTACTACAAAATTGCAAAATAAATCAAATTTTTCCTAAAGTCGCCGATATTCCCGGCCGATGGAATAGTTGCTGCGCATGGGTTTTTCCACTAGAAAGTCGCTGGGGATGGCGACCTCTAGAAGTAGCAAGGGGAAAGGAAACCAGCGACTGGAAACGGTCGCTGGTTTTTTCTTTTGCGGCTCCAATACGAGCCTGGCGCGGACTGAAGCCTACTTTTCCGTTGGCTTGAACAGCATCGCGCCGGAATTTAGGCAGTAGCGCTTGCCGGTGGGCGGTGGTCCATCGTCGAATACGTGGCCCAAGTGAGAGTCACAGCGGCTGCAGCGGATCTCGGTGCGGATTCTAGGCGCTAGGCTGCGATCCTCCAGGTAGATTACCGCGCCTTCCGTGGCCGGCTCGAAGAAGCTTGGCCAGCCGCAGCCAGCGTCGAATTTGGTGTTCGACAGGAACAGCTCCTGGCCACAACCAATGCATTCATAGGTGCCTGCGTCGGTTTTGTCCCAGTAAGCCCCGGTGAATGGGCGCTCGGTTCCGGACTCCCGGGTGATGTAGTACTGCTCCGGAGTGAGCATGGCACGCCATTCCGCATCCGTACGGACGACTCGCTGGTCTTCGCTGGTTTCCGGAGTCTCAGACGGTGGGGTGGTCTCTTCGGGCGTCATGTTGGCTTTGGTGACATTGCTGGTGTCGCTTGAGCATGCCAAGCTGGCCAAGGCACAAATTAGAGCGAGGAGCGGGGTGAATTTCATCTGGGCGATCTAGGAATTGTGCGTAGTTCCGCCTTTTCCAGGCGCAATGTTCTTGAATCTGGTATTTTTAATACCTCAACCCATGAACTCAACTCCACAGTTTTTACTCACAAGCTTGGCGCTCAGCCTGGCTTTTCTTGGCTCTGGCCCAATTGCGAGTGCGCAAGTGGAACTGGACAGCGTCACGGTGGCCTCAGGGCTGTCCCAGCCGCTGCTGGTCACCCACGCGCCAGGCGATACCGACCGAATCTTCATTGTAGAGCAGCGCGGCACGGTCCGTGTTGTCAAGAACGGCACCATGCTCGGTACGTACTTCCTGGACGTTCAGGCCCTGAACAGCTCCGGTGGCGAGCGCGGACTGCTCGGTATGGCCTTCCACCCGGACTACGACAACAACGGCTGGGTGTTCGTCAACTACACCAACAACGGTGGCAGCACCGTGGTCGCGCGATACACCGTATCCGCCAACCCCGATGTCGTGAATTCGAACTCTGCGCAGATCATCATGACGATCAGCCAGCCTTATTCGAACCACAACGGTGGAGATATCCGTTTCGGTCCTGATGGCTACTTGTACATCGGTACGGGTGACGGCGGTTCCGCTGGTGACCCTGGCAACCGCGCCCAGAACGGCAACTCGTTGCTCGGCAAGATGCTTCGTATCGATGTCGACAACGGTTTGCCTTACACCATCCCAGCCAGTAACCCATTCGTCGGTAACCCGAGCGTGAGGGACGAGATCTGGGCTCTTGGTCTGCGTAACCCATGGCGCTTCAATTTCGACTCCGAGACCGGTGACATGTACATCGCCGACGTCGGTCAAAACCAGTTGGAGTACATTCATGTGGAAGACGCCGGTAGCCCTGGAGGGTTGAACTATGGTTGGCGCATCATCGAAGGTACGGACTGCTACAACCCTTCCAGCGGTTGTAACACCACGGGGCTTGAGATGCCGATCTACGAGTACGACCACCGGTTCTTCCCGACCTTCCGTAACTGCATCATCGGTAGTGAGGTCTACCGTGGACGCACCATGGCCACTATGCAAGGTCGTTACTTCTTTACCGATGCAGGCAGCCGCGAGTTGTGGTCGCTGCGCTACGACGGTGCCGGTGGTTACACTGCATTCACCGATCACACTGCGCAGAGTGGTGTAACCGGTAGTGGTCGTTCGCTCGGTATCGATGCCGATGGCGAGGTCTACGTCTGCGGCAACAACACCGTGA
Source organism: Planctomycetota bacterium (assembly GCA_030749235.1). Taxonomy (GTDB): domain Bacteria; phylum Planctomycetota; class UBA1135; order UBA1135; family UBA1135. Next base: position 11,050 of record JASMKM010000037.1, read on the forward strand.
GCAAGCTGGTCCCTGCTGGCTTGTGGCTCGATGTTCCGCACCTCTTCACCGGTGTCTCCGACAGCCTGTTGGTGCACAACGCCACGCCGAACAGCCCGGTCTATCTGGCTTATTCCTTCGTTGGTCTAGGTAGCACTCCGGTCGCTGCCTTGGGTGTCACCGTGCGTATGGCCAATGCTATCTACGCCATGACCACCACTTCGAACGGTTCCGGTGAAGCATCCTTCGGAGTCGTTCCTCCTGGAGCATTGTTCAACCGCACCATCTACCTCGAAGCCGTGCAGAACGGTCGGGTGTCGAACGTTGTCGAAGAATTCGTGGAGTAAGCTGAGGTTTAAGCCACTACCCTGGAGATGAGTGAAGGCCGTCGGAGTTTGACTCCGACGGCCTTTCTTTGTTGTGGCTACTTCTACGCCGTTTGCGAACGTCGGCCAGCATCGAAGGAGATGTTGCCAGGTCCGAACAGCAGCAGCACGACGTAGGCAATCAGGAAGATGCCGGTGCCGAATCCCGCATCCTGGTCGAGCAGGAACAGGTTGGCGACCGGCGCTTCGAGGATCAACAGTTGGATGGCGCCGCTGGCAGCGGCCGAGATTATCAGCAAGGCGGTGGCCTTGCGGGTGAAGAAGCCGACTGTGAGGAAGCAAGAGCCGAAGAACTCGACCACGCCAAACAAGAGCGTCATGAAGTAGGCAGCAGGGATCCCGGCATCGGCAAGCACTTGGGAGTAGGCCTCGCGGGTTTCCTCGACGAAAACCTTGCCGTACCCTGCCCAGTAGGCGAGCCCGACACCGGCGATCAAGCGCAAGAAAAGCAATAGCCAGTCCTTCATGCGCTTAGTGTATCCTTTTCGACATGAGAGTCTTGCTCGGCAGCGGTGGTTTCGGCAATGAGGAAAGGCGCGCCTTCTTCCGTTCGGAGATGCGTTCCTTCTTTGGCGACGACGTGAAGCGCATTCTCTTCATCCCTTATGCGCTGCATGATCATCAAGCCTATCTAGAGGCCCTGCACAAGCGCGGTTTCGATGCGGGTTATGAACTGATCGGCATCGATGCCTGTGCCGACCCGGTGCAGGCAGTCGAAGAAGCGGAGGCCATTTTCGTCGGCGGCGGCAACACCTTCCGCCTGACTCATGACCTACAGCGTTTCGGCCTCATCGAGCCCATCAAGCGGCGCGTGGGGCAAGGGATGCCCTATATGGGCGCCTCGGCAGGCACCAATGTGGCTTGTCCAACCATGCAGACCACTAACGACATGCCGATTGTGATGCCGCAGAGCTTCGAGACCTTGGGACTAATCCCATTCCAAATCAACTCCCATTATTACCACGGCCAAGTGTGGGTACGCGAGGGTGATGAGTTTATCGAGCACTTCGGCGAGACCCGCGCCGAACGGATCGCGGAATACCATGAGATGAACTCCCTGAAGGTTCTGGGATTACATGAGGGGACCTTCTTGCTTCGTGAAAAGGACCAGTATGAGCTTCTCGGTGGCGACGCATCTCTCTTTTGCGCAGGGTGCCCGGAAGAGTTGCTTCACCCTGGGTCGGACCTAGCTGCAGTTCTTACAGCCTGATCCGTTCCAGTCCGAACCCATTCAAATGAAACGAATCCAGTTTGTCGGCGACGCCAACAATGTAAGCAGCGCGTGCATTGGGAGCAGGTGCGACCTTGTTGAAGAATGGCCTGTCGATCAAAGCGTGCGATAGAGGCGCGAGCCATGCGCTTCCAGCCGCGCCGTACCACTTAGGTCTATGGTGCGATTGGCCCCGACAGTGATGGTCTGGCCAGTGAGCAGGTCCTCTAGCACCGCACCGGCGGGGAAGTAACGACCGACGGGAATCGTGACATCAAGATCCTGGTTGCCACTGGAGGCTACGGCAATCAAGGTCTCGCTGACATGCTCCCGAGCGAACACCATCACGCGACCGGCGTGGTGGATCCAATAGGGGTCGAAGCTACCTTCCCGCAGTGCCGGGTGATTGGCGCGCAACTTCGCCAAGCGCTTGGTGAAGCGCGTGAGCTGCGTGTTCCAGTTGCCGATGTTCCAATCGAAGGTGCGACGGTTATCCGGATCGCTGCCGCCGACCATGCCGATCTCGTCGCCATAGTAAACCACTGGCGTTCCCGGCAGGGTGAACTGCAGGAAGGTGGCTTCCATCATGCGTGGAGCTTGTTGATTGGCGCGGGTCAGGGCGCGCGACAAGTCATGGTTGCCGAGCTGGTTCCAGGAGCTGTGGTTGGCGGTGGCAGGGTAGGCACGTGCACCGCGGGTGAAGCGATCGACGAAATCTTGCGTCGAGATGGAACGGTTCAGGCAATAGTCTTGCACTGGAAACAAGAAGCCATGGAAGTTCATAACACCATCGAACTGGTCGCCGTAGAGCCACGCTGAGGCGTCGCTCCATTCCTCGAGCACCAAAAGAGCATCGGGGTCGTCCTGCTTGATGAGGTCGCGCATCTCCCGCCACACGCTGTGGTCGTCGCCGCTGCAACCAGGGCCGACGTCCTCGGCAGCGTCGAGGCGCCAACCGGAGATGCCGGTCTGTAGCCAACCGCGCAACACGCTGTCGGGGGCGCGTACCATGCGGTCGCGTACCTGCGGATTGCTGAAATCCAATTTTGGCAAGGTATTTATCGCGTACCACGAGCAGTAGTTCTCCGGAGCGGCGACATGGTCGAAGCCCGGCAGGAAAGTAAACCAATCACCCCAAGCGCTGGTCGACGGGCTCTCGTGCGCGCCGGTCCATGGATACTGTTCATAGCGGTCGAACCATTCACTCCAAGATGAGCAGTGATTCAGCACGCCATCGAGGATCACGCGGATGCCTTTGCGCTTAAGACCGCGCACCAACAGGTTGAAGTCGGAATCGGAACCGAGGGCCGGATCGATGTGGTCGTAGTTGATGGCGTCGTAACGGTGATTGCTACGGCTCTCGAATACCGGGTTGAACCAGATGAACTCGACGCCCAACCATTCGAGGTAATCACTTCCTTGCCAAACACCGAGCAAATCACCGCCGAAGAAGTCGGTGCCGCCGGTGGGAGTGGCATTCCAATTGCCATGGCCGGTGATGTACTGACCAGGGGAGGGGTATTCCCAATCACCGGTCTGCGGATCATTGCTCGGGTCGCCGTTGCGAAAACGATCGGGGAAGATTTGATAACCAACCGCGCCGCGCGCCCATGGTGGTCCTTGGAAACCGGGATGGATTTGAAAATCCGGGATACTGATGGTCGCCCAATCGAGCACACCAGTAATTTGGTAGTAATCCACGCAACCGTTGTCCTCCAGGCGGAAGCGATACCAAAGGTGATTGTTGCCGACCTGGACGTCGGCGCGCCACATGTCGAATTGGTTGCCGGGACCCACTTGTCCTTCAATCCACATCGGCACTAGCACCTCACCGCCGGCGCCGCCGTTGAGGCCGGTATCCCAGATGCGTACGGTGGCGGAGGTCAGGTCATTATGCGCGGCCCGAAGGCGCAAACTGACGGTATCGCCGGGCATTGGCTCCAGCGGCGAGCAATAGACAGGTGACTGATCATGGAAGACGGCGTTGGCGTCTATGCTGGAGCACTGCGGGGCTGGCAGCGCGGCGAACAGTAGGGGCAGAACGAACATCAACGGCGAGGGGTTGGGTAGACCGGAAGACTCCGATTACCAAGCTTATCGTACGATTCGACTGCAAAGAGATAATCATCTTTGCTGTATCCCTCCAAGGTCGTATTTGTGACCTTGCCGACATCGTGGCGTTCGGTCCAGGTCTTCTCGTTGGTCTTGCGGACGAGAATCGCATAACCACCTAGGTCCTCTTCTTTGTTCGGCTTCCATTTCAAGGTGGTGTGTGGCGTGAGCTTGCGGATGCTAACGATTACGCCCTTCGGTGGCGCAGGTGCCGACGCCATCTCAAGAATCGCGCTGCTTACGCTGGTGGCTACCCGCCCAACATAGGCGAAGTCGACGAACTCGGGCAAGTCGCCGTATAACACGCCGTCCTCTTCGCGCACGTCCTGATGTTGATGGGTGTAGTTTTCATGCGGTTCTGTCAAGCGCACTGCCGCCCAACCGAGCTGGTTGAAAGCTCGGTGATCACCTCCGCGCAGGAAACGATCCTGGCGCAAGATTAAGGTGAGCTCAAAACCAGGGATTGCGGCCTCTGCGGTGCGTTTCAGGTACCGCGCGACTTGGCGTGAAGGCGCATCATTATCGCTACCGATTACTTTCGGTCCCTTCGTCGGCACGCCCTCACTGAAGACGCGCAGGCGCATCGGTTCATGCTTTCCGGATGTGCCAACTGCACCACCGACGATGTCCATCGTGAACATCGCCTCGACAAACTTGCCTTGCTCTTGCCAATGCTTCGCCTGTGCAGCTGCACCAAGAAGGCCTTGCTCCTCACCGGCGACGGCCATGAATACGACGTCAGCGCGTGGCTTCCAACCTGCGAGCAATCGTGCTGCTTCCAATACCGCAGCGGTTCCGCTTGCGTCATCGTTGGCGCCTGGTGCATCACTTTTTCCATCTGTCGGTGACGATGGCATCGAATCGTAATGCCCTGAAACCACAATCAAGCGTTCGGAGTCGCTGCCAGGCAGGTAGGCGACCACATTGGCTAAACGAACTCCCTCAGGGGTACGTGGACCAGGGGGGATGTCGAAGAACTCCAGTTCCACGCGTAAGCGGCCATCGTGATACTGCTTCGAGATCGACTCCATCTCATCGTGTAGCCAGCGGCGCGCCGCACCGATGCCACGCGTATCGGATTCGGTCTCCGACAGGGTGGAGCGAGTGCCGAAGCTGACGAGTTTCCGTATATCGGCCTCAATGCGGCCGGCGTTACCGATTTCCAGCCCTGGGACAGTGTTGGCGGGCTGCTGGGCCAGGAAAAGGCAAAGAAGGCTGGCTGAAACGGACAGGAGCATTCGGCAATCATATCGGCCAGTTCTTCGGTTACGTGGAAAGGCTGTGGATAACTCGCATGAATAACCAGTAAAGCATTTGTAATAAAGACCTTAAGAACGAATTGTGGGTCGCAGCACCTGTGCTGCGACCCACAATGCTGGCTAGGATTGCACCGTCGCGGTGAACTTGGTGCCTTCGAAAGCACCGATAGTCGCGTGCTCATCGTAGCCTTCGCCGACCACTAGGGTCGCGGTGGCGGTTGCCTTATCGAACGTCGCTTGCTCTACCCACGGTAGCGCAATGAGGGTTGCCTCGATCGAGGGACCTCATGATTTCGCTCAGGTGGCGCCGGTTACATGGAGCATGACTGTCTTGCTGACAGCCATCTGCGATGAGGTAGTGGCCTCCGCAGCTTGGGTATTCATGTCCCGATTGGTCTCAGGCTGGGCGCAGGCGCCGATAGCCAGGACGGGCAACAGGACAAACAGGTTTTGTTTGTTCATAACTCCATCTTAGGCCGGGCCTTCACGTCACTAAACTAGATTTATGATGAAATCTTTCCGCGCGTTCTGGTCGCTTGATCCCGAAGTGACCTTTATCAACCATGGATCCTATGGGGCATGTACCAAGGCGGTGCAGCAACATCAGCAGCGATGGCGCGACGAGATGGAACGCGAACCGGTGCTCTTCATGAGCCGACGTGATGCGATGTTCGATGCAGCGCGTGCGAGCCTTGCACCGTTTCTCGGCGCCGACGTCGACGACATCGTCATGGTGCCGAATGCCACGCATGGCGTGAATGCGGTGATTCGTTCACTGCGATGGCAGCAAGGTGATGAGTTATTAGTTACCAATCACGAATATAACGCCTGCCGCAACACCTTGGACTATGCAGCCGCGCGTTGGGGCGCGAAAGTAGTCGTGGTGGACATTCCCTTCCCGATTGCCGACCCTCAGCAGGTGATCGACATGATGCTGGCTGCCGTCACCGAACGCACGGTGTTCTGTCTAATCGACCACATCACCTCACCCACCGCTTTGGTGCTGCCGATGGAGGAGCTGGTACCGGCACTGCAGGAACGAGGCGTCAAGGTTTTGGTCGATGGTGCACATGCACCGGGCCAACTGGACTTGGACTTGGCCAACCTGGATGCCGACTACTACACCGGCAACCTGCATAAATGGCCTTGTGCACCCAAGGGAAGTGCGATTCTGGTGGTGCCGAAGCGCAACCAAGAGGACCTGCACCCGGTGGCAATTAGCCATGGCTATAACGCCGACACATCGGAACGCGGTCGATACCAACAGGAGTTCGATTGGCCGGGAACCTTCGACCTGAGCGCATGGGCGAGCATCCCCTTCGCATTGGAAGACATGGAATCGAAGATGGAAGGCGGCTGGCAGGCCATCATGAAGCGCAACCACAATCTTGCCAAAAAAGCGCGCGACCTGGTCTGCGAGGCATGGGGGCAGGAGCCTACCGCACCTGACAGCATGGTCGGCAGCATGTCCACCATCCTTGTGCCACGAGATATTATCGCCCGCATCGACAAGCGTGGCAGCAACCTCTACGCCGAGTTACGCGAGCAGTGGGGGGTTCAGGCTCCGGTGATCCCGTTGCCCGACCCGCTCGGCGCCGCGGTGCGGATCTCGGCACAGCTCTACAACAGTCTCGATGATTATCACAAGTTAGCCAGCGCGGTGCTGAGCATGCGTGACTGAACTCAGCTGTCGATGCGGGTCACCTCGTAGCCGAGTTCACGAAGGCCGGCGATCACGCTATCGGGGCCAACGTAATGCAGACTGCCGATGGCGAACATGTACTGCCGCCCATTGGCCGCCTTCAGCTTGGCGTCGATGCGACTGATCATGCGCACGTTGCGTTCGGCGAGCAGGGCATGCCAAGCACGAGCCTGCACTGGGTCGTCGAGGTTGGTCTCCTTCATGGCATAGGCCCACAGGGCGTCGGTGTCGCCGGCGATATAGAGTTCCAATAGGCGTTGCACTGCTGATTCACTTGCCACCATTTCCTTCTCGAGCTTGCGTAGGGTGACCTCGAGCATGTGGACCTGGTCGGCGAGGTTACCGACCGCCAAGGCGGCGATCTGTTCCTCAATATCCTCGATGGCACCAATCTCCTTGCCGGTGGCTTTGGCGCGCGCGGTCATGGCGAAGTCCAGCGCCTGCCCACCCTGGAGCAGTGGAATCGCATCGATTTGGGCCAACTGCAGCGAGGCGAACCATGGGCGGTAGCCCTTGTAGATGTCCGCGCCGCCGAATCCTTTGGCCGCCAAGTAGCCATCCAGGTCAGCCCACAATTCTGCTGGCACCAGTTTCCGCAGGCTCATCCCCTCCGGCAGAGTGCCTGCGGTGGCAAACTTGGCGGCTTCCGCAGGGGTGGTCTCGCCAGCCTCGGTGTAGAACGCATCAGACGACGTAAATGCTTTATCTACAGAAGGGTGCAGGGTAGTGACGCGCGGGTCAGCGACGTGCATAGTGCCGAATAGATAAGCCTCAGCGCCATGACCACTGACCATCCAAAGCAGCGGATGCTCGATTTCGGCCTTGGAACTGCAACTGGACAGGCCCACAGTCGTGGTCAGCAGCAACCCGAGCAGCAGTTGGAAGGGGATGAGGGCCCGTTGCATGGGAGAAGCATAGCGGGTTCGCTTGATATGAGTTACCTTGGGGGAATGATGTCGGCTTCAAACCTTCCTTCCGCTGCGCTGCTGGTTGGCATCGCATTCCTCTGCCCTGACCTCAGCGCCCAGGCCGCCCCTGAGGATGCAGGCATCTACCAGGTCGGTTGGTACGCCGCCGATTTCTGGGACAATTTTCATGGTCGCGGCCATGTGCGTGGTCGGATTTATTATCCAGCAGCCAGCACCGGCGAGAACGCTTGGCCGGATGTCGCAGGTGGTCCTTATCCGCTGGTCGCTTTGAACCACGGTTGGTTCGGAACGCCTGATAACTATCATCACCTCAGCCAGCACTTGGCCAGTTGGGGGTTTATCGTCTCGAGCATCGGCACCGAGACCGGGTTCTTCGGCAACATGGTGCGCGAGGCCGCCGATTCTCGCGCCCTGATGGCTTGGGTCGTGAATGAGTCGAACACACCTTCGTCGCGGTTTTACACCATGGTCAATAGCAAAAAGCTTGGTGTCATCGGACACTCGATGGGCGGAGGATCCTTGACATACATGATGGGTTTGGAGCCACGCATCCAGACCTACGTTCCAATGGAAGGCTATATCAATGGCTTAGGCTTTGATTCGCAAGGCCTCGATAACATGCGGGCCTTCACCGGTTCGATTCTGGTCCTGGCTGGCAGTCTCGATGATGATGCTCCCCCGTTAGAAAACGCCAAGAGAATGTACGACCAATGCATCCTTGCCAAGCGTCGTCACATCGTGATGCTGGAAGGTGCCGGCCATGGCGGTTGCACCGACAATCCACCGACCAATGAGCCCATGTCGCAATCGGAGCAGCAGCGCCTGCACCGTCGTTATGTCGGTGCTTTCCTGCGTGCCGAACTGTATGGGGAAGAGGAACTCTACGGTGAAATGTTCGGCTTCGGTGCCGACTTGGAGCCTGTCGCGCACAAGGGAGAAGCCACTGCACCGAGCTTCTGGGCCACTCCCGAAGTGGTCAGTCCCAACACCATCTCAGTCGGCATGACCGGCTTACCCGGCGAGAATTCCTTGATGGTTTGGTCGCTGACTCCTGCGAACCTCTCCACCTCCTATGGCACCCTCGGTTTGGATCCACGTACAGCCAGCGTCTTGGCCAGTTCGAAGATCGCCACCGACGGCACCCTCGAGATCCTTGAGCCAATCCCGACACAATGGTCCTTGCAGACCGTCTACTTCCAGGCCATCACCTCACAAGAGAACGACGCACGCTTGACGCGTTCGATTAAGGTCGATATGCCTTAGTGTTGAGTAGGAGCGCTTACTCGGCCGGCCATGGGATATTAGACGCCCCTCCAAGTCAAGGTGCCGGGGGGCTGGACGGCAAAGATATTCAAGAGTAATCGTATCGCTTGGAGTACCCGAGTCTGAAATTACGATAGTTATCATGGATAACTCTGTGCTATTAGAATAAGTGATTCTAGTAGGTCGTCTAGACAGGTTTGCATTGGCACACATCTGATTCCGCAGCCCTCTACCAAGTGGAAGGCTGGGGCCAGAATTACTTCCGGATTGGGAGTGATGGTGACCTGCTCGTGGATCCCGCCAAGACCGGAACGGGTGGTGTCTCGCTGCATGAAATCATGGTCGGTCTGACCGATCGCGGCTTCGACGCGCCGATGATCCTGCGTTTCCCCGATGTGCTGCGTCATCGATTAAGGCACCTGGCTGAAGCCTTTCAGCAAGCAATCTGCGACAACGGTTATCGCGGTGCTTACAGTGCCGTCTATCCGATCAAGGTCAATCAGCAGCGTCACTTGGTCGAGGAGATCTTTGAGTTCGGTGCCGAATTCGGCTTCGGCCTGGAAGTGGGCTCCAAGCCGGAATTGCTGGCGGTGATGTCGATGACGGCTACCGATCCGGAACGGCCGATCATCTGCAACGGCTTCAAGGACGATCGCTACATTGAGGCGGTGGTCTTGGCCAGCAAGCTGGGACGCAATATCGTGCCGGTAGTGGAGAGCTTCGATGAGCTTGGCCTAATCATCAAATATGCCGAGAAGTACAGCGTGCGTCCGCAGATTGGTGTGCGCGTGAAGTTGTCCAGTCAAGCTGTCGGTCGCTGGCGCGAGTCTTCCGGCCATCATTCCAAGTTTGGCCTGTTCATCACCGAGGTACTGAGCATGGTCAAGGTGCTAGAGGAGCATGACATGCTCGATTGCCTGCAGCTTTTGCATTGTCATGTCGGCAGCCAGATCCACAACATTCGCCTAATCAAGAGCGTTATCAATGAGTTGGGGCAGATCTACGTTGAACTGGTCAACCTCGGTGCCGGCATGCGTTACCTAGATATCGGCGGCGGCCTCGGCGTCGATTACGACGGCACCCAGCGCGCCATCGATTCGTCGATGAACTATTCTCTCGAGGAATACGCCGCCGACGTGGTGAGCCGCATTGGCAACACCTGCAACCGGGCGGGTATCGATCATCCGACCATCATCAGTGAGAGCGGCCGTGCCATGGTGGCGCAGCACAGCGTGTTGGTGTTTCCGGTGTTGGGCAGCAACTCGGCCGAGAGCATCGTCTGGGATGGCGAAAGTTACGCCGCTTGGGCGCACAAGAACGAGGTGCCAAAGCCACTGCAGGAACTTCACCAGAGCTACTCCGAGATCGCGCCCGACAACCTAGTGCAAAGTTATCACGACGTGGCGCAAGCGCGCGACGAGGCCCTAGACTTGTTTGCCCTAGGTTATTTAAACCTTGAAGGCCGCTCACTGGCCGAACGCCTCTATTGGAGCAGCTGCGTGCGGATCCGCGACCTGATGCGCCTGGAGGAGGATCCCCATGAGGAGCTGCACGAGATCGAGACCTTGCTGCGCGGCACCTATGTATGCAACTTCTCGTTGTTCCAATTCATGCCGGATTCTTGGGCGATCGAGCAGCTGTTCCCGATTATGCCAATTCATCGCCTCGACGAGGAACCTACCGAGCGAGCCATCCTTGCCGACGTCACCTGCGATTCCGACGGCCGCATCGACCACTTCATCTCCGATGGCGAGAACAAGGAAGTGCTCGAGGTCCACAAACTGATTCCGGGCCAGTCTTATTACTTGGCAGCTTTCCTGATTGGCGCCTATCAGGAGACCTTGGGCGACTTACACAACCTGTTCGGCGACGCCCATGTGGCGCATATCCATTTGGAGGAGGATGGGGGTTGGTCGGTCAACGAGGTGGTGCCGGGCGATACGATCCGCGAGGTGCTGCAATATGTGCAATACGAACCCGACAGCATGGCGGCTAAGTTACGTCGTGATTGCGAGAAGGCGGTACGTCGGCAGGTGATGACGCCGGCGGAGAGTCGTGTGTTGATGCGCTTCTATGAGGACGGCTTGCGCGGCTACACCTACCTGGAAGGGGAGTGACCGCGACAACCGGGGAGTAGCGGCAGCGAGGGTCAGCGTTCGCTCTCGAAGCGATCGACGGCATCCTGCATCAGCGCGCCGGTGAGCTCGAAGCTGTATTGCTGGCCACCCTTGTCCTTGACCTTGAAGCGGTGCTCCACCCACTTGCCGTCGGCTTCGATCCAAGCGCGTTGTGCGCCCTTCAGCTTGGTGGCCTGCAGGAAGGGCGTGGCCAGATAGGTGCCCGGTTCGCCTAGCTTCATGGTGGCGCGATGATTGCCGTTCAGCAGTTCCACACGCGCACGTTGCCAAGTGAATCGCCCACCCTTGGGGCGGAACAGCACGCCGAGGCGATAGCCCTCCGGCACCGGCGCCAAGGGTTGGACCTCGATGCCGACCTTGATCGGGCCATCGAGCACGACGTCGGTATCGCCCTGCAGGCCGAAGAGGTCGTAGGTGCGATAACCGTTGCTGAAGATGCGCAGGTCCAGCGAAGGGTTGGTGGTGATGATGGTGGCTTCCCCCTTGCGCCCTTCGGCGCTGGCTTCCTTATTTTCGTACATCCAGCGCACCGAGAATCGATTGATCGGTTCGCCGTTGCGATCGGTGACATAGAGCTTGCGCTGGTGCACCAGGCCGCGCAAGTCGACGGGATCCAGGCTCGGGTGAATCTCATCTCCTTCCTTCGGCGCAATCCCCGAGAACGTCAGGATTTGCTCATCACCCTCGCGCAATTGGAACTCCAACTCCACCGGCGTCATCGGCAAACGACGTAGCGTGAAGCTGCCGTCGCGACTCACGTTGCGGCGATCCTGGGTGTGACTGTCCTCGTTGGTGTGCGCCAAAGTGTCGGCGAATCGCGCGGTCACGCGTACGTCACGCGGCTCCAGGAAGTCATCGACCAGCACGCGCCCGACCAGCTTGCCGCTCGGCTCGAGGATCACGCGCAGGTCCTTGGTGCCGGGCTGGAACTCTTCCGACACCGGCAGCGTGTCACGCGGGTACATCTTCAGCCGGTACCGCGCGTCCATCACCAGCCCGTGGATGCGGAACTGGCCATCCAGCTGAGTGGCGGTGCGCAAGGTGCTGTCGTTACGCCAGCGTCGGTCCTCGCCGCGCAGGAACTGCATCTCCACGCGCAGGTCCATACCGATGACCGGTTGCTGGTTGGGGCGCACCACTTGCCCGGCGACCAGCAACGGCGGTGGCTCAAGCATCATGTCGCCGCAATCGAAACTTCCTTCGGTCAATGGCAGCGGAAGCTTCGAGAAGGCCATTAGCACGTGGCCCTGGTGGCTGACCTCGAAGACTAAGGTGCAGGTGACGTCGTCGCCTCCCTTTATCGTTGGCGCGGAAAAATTGAAGTTGCCGTCGTCATCGATTACCACCGAGATCTCGCTGGCTTTTATCCGCGTGGGGGAGTCAGCACGCAGTGACGCTTGGAGGCGTTGTGGAGGCAAGGGCTTGTCTTCGTCAAGCAGCAAGCGCCCGCGGACCATGGCATTGCCAGGTCTTTGCCGTAGGACCAGTTTCGCCGGTTTGTCCTTAGCAACTGGCCCTGGGCCGGTAGCGCGGCTGCGCTTAATGTCGCCGCCGAAGGAGGATTCGGCCACCAAGGTCTTGCCGGTCTGAGACCAAGGAGACAGCGCATAACCATCCTTGGCGGTCACTGCGGCACGCACCACCTGGTTCCTCATCTCTTCATGATTCTTCGGATCCTCGCCAAGGCTCTCCTCTAGATAGAGGAAGACCGGCGCCTCGCCGTGGAAGGGCTGGCCATCCACGTCCAACAGTTGCACCTCGACCGGCCCGGTTTCCGGCATGGTCAATAACAGTGGTTCGGCATCCTCCGGCCAAGCGTGGTTCAGGCGTTCCTCCTTATCGCCTGGAATCAGGATCTGCGCTTCCACCGGCTCGACCAGCGGCAGCGGCAAGCCGACGAAAAGGGAATCCTGCATGTAGTCTTCTTCCTTGAACAGGCCGACGTTCTCGAGCACCGCCAATCCTTCGTCGTCGGTGTAGGTGTGCAACAGGTCGATGCGCCATTCACCACCCAAGCTCAAGCGCAAGGACACCGGCACGTCGGCCATAGCCTCGCCTTCGGTGTTTACGACATTGACCGGCACGTTCAAAGCAGGCCGCAGTTGCACAACAATCGGATCTTCCTCGTGCAGCTTGCGCCTGGTAAAAACGAAGCTTTCGCCGTAGCGGGCCGCGATCTGCAGGCCGCCGCCGAAGTAGGGCAGGACGACGATGCCGCCTTGGTTGGTGGTGCCGCGCTCGGAAACCTGGTTCAGCAGCGGGCGTACGCCATTGGCCAGCGCCAAGGTCTCCATTATCGAACTGGCTTCGACCAACTTGTTATTCAGCACCCAAACGGTGGCACCATGTACCGGCCGCTGGTACTTGGCATCGACCACTTGCACGCGCACCTCCCCGAAGTTCGGATCGGCGAGCGGGCCCTCCGCTTCAGGATTCAGGTCGCTGCGCGTGAAGGCACTGCCAGGGCCGTGTTCGCCCAGACCGCTTTCCAGAGTAGAGATGTCCTCGGCGGTGAGGCCAGCCAAGGACTCATGCTCTTGAGCCTGCTCGGGAGCACCAAGCTGCGACTCAGGCTCCCGCGGTCCACTGCCCAACACGAACCACGCCGCGCATGCTAGGGCAACGGTCAGCATCAGTAGGACGAGGAGCGAACGGTTCATGGTTGGTTGGATTGTCGAGGGCCAATTGTCATGTTACACTTCCGCCGCATTCAGACGAGTGGAGGGACAGGCCCTTTGAAGCTCGGCCAACCGGTCATTGAGGCACGGTGGCAATACCCCCGGGGAACCGGAATGATGCGTGTGCCTGTCCTTCCCATGCAATCACGGACATGACGCACCAACCCCCTCAACGCCCTTCGCTCGCGGAAACCCTGCTGGAGCGCATCTTGGTCCTCGATGGGGCCATGGGGACCATGGTGCAGGCCCATGGCCTGGAAGAAGCCGATTACCGCGGCGAAACCTTCCGGGACCATTCGGTGCCACTGAAGGGGAATCACGACGTGCTGGTGCTCACCCGCCCCGACGTGATTGCCTCGGTCCATGACGCCTACCTGGAAGCCGGTGCCGACGTCATCGAAACCTGTACTTTCTGCGCCACCTCGATCGGTCAGGCGGATTACCAGTTGGAGGATCAGTGCTATGACCTGAACCGTGCCGCTGCCGAAGTGGCACGTGTCAGTGCCGACGCCTACACCGCCAAGGACCCGTCGAAGCCACGCTTTGTGGCCGGTTCGATGGGACCGACCAACCGCATGTGTTCCATGAGCGCCAATGTCGAGGACCCCGGCGAGCGCGCCACCGACTTCGACGCCATGTGCGAAGCCTATTTGACCCAAGCCCAAGGGCTGTACGACGGTGGGGTGGATTGCCTGTTAGTGGAGACGATCTTCGATACCCTGAACGCCAAGGCGGCATTGTTCGCCATCGAGCAACTGTTCGAGAATCGCGGCAAACGCATTCCAGTGTTGGTTTCCGGGACCATCACGGATGCTTCCGGCCGTACCTTGTCGGGGCAGACCGTCGAAGCCTTTTGGACTTCGGTTTCGCACTTGCCACTTCTTGCGGTCGGTTTCAACTGCGCGCTTGGACCGGAAGAGATGATGCCGCACGTTGAGGCGGTTGCCGAGTTGGCCGATTGCCATGTGCTGTGTTATCCCAACGCCGGCTTGCCTAACGAGATGGGTGGCTATGACCTGGAACCGCAACCGATGGCGGAATACGTGCGTGACCTTGCGCAGCGTGGCCTAGTCAACATTGTCGGTGGTTGCTGTGGCACCACTCCCGAGCACATCCGCGCGATGAGCGAGGCAGTGCAGGGATGTCAGCCGCGCGTGGTTCCGAAAGTGCCACCGATGGCTTGCTTCTCGGGATTGGAGCGTTTGGAGTTGCGCGAGGACAGCTTGTTCACCAACATCGGTGAGCGCACCAACGTTACAGGCTCACGACGTTTTGCGCGGTTGATTCGCGAGGATGATTTTGACACGGCCTTGGCGGTGGCGCGCCAGCAGGTCGAAAACGGTGCTCAGGTTATCGACATCAACATGGATGAAGGCCTGCTCGATTCGCGAATCGCCATGCGGAAGTTTCTTCGCCTGGTCGCATCGGAGCCCGATATCGCGCGCGTACCGATCATGATTGACTCCAGCCGCTGGGAGGTCATCGAGGAAGGGCTGAAGAACTGTCAAGGGCGTACCATCGTCAACTCATTGAGCTTGAAGGAAGGCGAAGCGGAGTTTCGCAAGTATGCGCGCCTCGTTCGACGTTACGGCGCTGCGGTGGTGGTGATGGCCTTCGATGAACAAGGCCAAGCCGTCGACGTGGACCGTCGTCTGGAGATCTGCACGCGTGCTGTCGGCATCTTGCGCGAGGAAGGCTACCGTGATCAGGACATCATTCTCGACTTGAACGTGTTGGCCATCGCCACTGGCCTGGCCGAGCATGATGGATATGCCGCATCCTTCCTAGAGGCCTTGCGGCTGCTGAAGAACAAGTTCCCATTAGTTAGTTTCAGTGGCGGCATCAGCAACCTATCCTTCAGTTTTCGCGGCGCCGAAGGCATCCGTGAAGCGCTACATGCAGTATTCCTCTACCATGCGGTCAAGCTTGGTCTGGACATGGGCATCGTCAACGCCGGTCGCCTGCCGCTCTACGACGATCTGGACGAGCACTTACGTGATTGCTGCGAGGACCTGATTCTTGCGCGGCGTCCGGAAGCTGCCGAGGACCTGCTGGAGATCGCCAAGGGATTCCTGGCTCAGAAGGAGGGCGGTGGCCAGCAAGCTGCGGAAGCCGCATGGCGTTGCGAGGATGTTGCCTCGCGTTTGGGCTACGCCATCATCCATGGCATTGGCGATTATCTGGAGGAAGATCTTCCGGAAGCGTTGCAGCGGCATGGCAATCCTTTGGCAGTGATCGAAGGCCCACTGATGGATGGCATGGGTGTTGTCGGCGAACGCTTCGGCAGTGGCCGCATGTTCCTGCCGCAGGTGGTCAAGAGCGCGCGCGTGATGAAGCGCGCGGTGGCATGGTTGGAGCCGCACCTGGAAGCCGCTAAGCAACAAGTGAACAGCGGCGGCGATTCGCCCAAGGTTCTGCTCGCCACCGTCAAGGGCGACGTGCACGACATCGGCAAAAACATCGTCGGCGTGATCTTGGCCTGCAACGGTTTTGAGGTCATCGACCTAGGCGTGATGGTGCCGGCCAAGACAATCCTTGAGGCCGCAGTCGACCAGGATGTAGACATTATCGGTTTGAGTGGCCTGATCACGCCATCACTTGATGAAATGATCCATGTGGCTAAGGAACTGGAACGCACTGGTTCCGACAAGCCCTTGTTGATTGGTGGGGCGACCACTTCGCTGGCGCATTCGGCCTTGCGGATCGCGCCGCAGTTCTCAGGTTCCACGGTGCATGCTACCGATGCATCGCGCGCCGCCCAGGCGGTGCAGGCCTTGACCAGCGATACGCAGCGCGAGGATTTCCTGCAGCGCAACAGCAGCAAACAGGCCGAGGCGAAGGAACGTCATCGTAGGCGCAAGTCCAAGAGTGGCCTGCTGCCGATTGCCAGCGCGCGCAAACGCGCTGAGTTCCTCGATTGGCAACGCGCCGACTTGGCCCTGCCGGCCAAACCAGGTCTCCATTTACTGGAGGATTATCCACTCGAATCACTCGTCGAGAATATTGATTGGTCGCCATTCTTCGCCACCTGGGAGTTGAAGGGGCGTTATCCCGCGATTCTCGAGGATCAAACCTATGGCGCACAGGCCAAGGAGTTACTCGCCGACGCGCAAGACCTGCTGCAGCGAATCCTCGACGAGAAGCTCTTCACCGCCCGCGCCGTCTTCGCAATTCATGAGGCCAACGCCGATGGCGACGACATCGTGGTCTACGACGAATCCGCAGCGGAGCACCGCCTTCCGATGTTGCGTCAGCAGCGTAAAGGTCGCCACGGTTCTTTCAACCGCTGCCTTTCGGATTACATTGCGCCTTCGCATGGGGGCGTGCGCGATCACTTGGGCTTGTTTGTGGTCAGCGCCGGATTCGGCGCGGCCGAGCTCGCCGACGAGTTCGAGGCTGACCACGACGATTACCATGCCATCATGGCCAAGGCCCTTGCCGATCGCTTGGCCGAAGCCTTCGCCGAACACTTACACCATCGGGTGCGCACCGAGTTCTGGGCTTATGCAAGCGAGGAGCAGAGCGACAACGAATCGCGTATTCGCGAACTCTATCGCGGCATTCGACCGGCACCGGGTTATCCTGCCTGCCCCGATCACAGCCTCAAGGACGACATCTTTCGCATCCTCGGTGCGCAACAACGAATTGGCGTCAGCTTGACTGAATCACGCGCCATGATGCCGGCGGCTTCCGTCAGCGGCTTCTACTTCGCCAGCCCCGAAGCCAGTTACTTTGGCCTAGGCTCAATTGCGCAAGACCAAGTCGAGGATTACGCGCGTCGCCGAGAGATTCCGGTCGAGGAAGCCCAAGCACGGTTGGCTCCGAACATGCAAGGCTGAGGCCAACCAGCCTGCTCAGTCGGAACCCTCCATCTGCTTCACAAGGCGCTCGATGCTATCGGCATTGAGCTCGATGTCGAAGAACTGTTCACCGCCCAAGTCCTCGACCTGAATCGGCGCACTGCTTCCCGGTTCGGAGACTCCCCACCAGATATCGGCGTGGTCGCCGACATCTTGGGAGAGCTGCGCTTCCACCACGTAGGCACCGGCTTCCATGGCGTAGACCAGCTGCTCATGGTTTCCATCGAGCCCAAGGTGATTGTTGAACATGAACGAGGAGCGGCTGTGCGGGTCGGCAGGGCGAAGGCTCAGCGTGATCGAATAGCCGGCTGGCACGGCGTCGGGGTTGGTGACGCGTAGGCGCACCTTGATTCCGGCCTGGAAGGTGACTTCGGTATCTTCGCTGACACCTTTCAGTTGCATCTTGCGGAAGCCATACGCCGTGAGGTCCAAGTCAAGACCGGGTTTGGCGGTGACCACTTGCCAGTTGCCGTTCCAAGCCCAACTGTAATGATTCGGATCACCGATCATCACGCGCACGGGCTGCACCATTTGGCCTTCCTCATCGCGGAAGTCGAGTCGGAAAGTGCGCAGTTGGCCGCGTAGATCGATCTGGCCGACGTCGGTGGATTCTCCGTCGTCACTCAAGTTGATGATGATGTTGTCCTGACGGAAGAACTCCTCATCGCTGTCGTCGCAACTCAACACCAGGTCATAAGTCCCCGGCGTCAATCCACGATGCTGGAACTTGCCGCTGGTCTCCACGTTGATGCCGAAGCTACTGACTATGTCGGAGTCGGTCACGCCATCCATGTGGCGCTCCAGGCGCAGCGAGATCTCCCTGCGCGGGATCTCCTTGTCGAGCAGCAAGACGCCGGTCAGGCCGCCGCCGACCACCATCGTGATCTCTAGGCCTTCCTCGCCAAGGCGCACCGGCTGATGCACATTGGGGTAACGGGAGCTGGAGACCTGCAGGCGGTATTGCCCCGGCTCGAAGCGCCCAGCCATGGAGAAATGCCCATCCTTGTCGGTGTGCACGCGGCTCTCGAAGATGGAATCCCAATGGAAATCATCCGGGCCGGTGCCATAGGTGCGGTTGCGCTCCAATCGGACCTCGGCTTCGCGCAGCGGCGTGCCGTCGGGCTTCAGCACCGTGCCGGAAGCGGCCAGCGGGGGAGTGGTCACCATCACGTCACCGAGGTCGGTGACGCCGGGCGGGAAGTTGCGACTCAAGTCGACCACCACATCCCGTTCCGGTTTCTTGCGCGTGGCCTTCATGACCAAGGTCAAGGTGCGCGTAGCCCCAGCTTGCAGTTCCGCCTGGTCGAGCTTGATCTGGAAGTACCCCTCCTCATCGGTGCGCACGCTTCCACCGGTCGAGGAGGACCCGTTCTCGTACTCCTCTTTCATGCGACTGCGCAGGGTGATGTTCGGTCCTGGCTTGCCCTCGCTGTTGACCAAGCGCCCACGGATCACCGCCGCCTCCATGCCGATCTGCACCTCGACGTCTACATGCGGATGGCTGCGGGTGGGTCCTTCGATGGTCACCGTTCCGCTGAGGATCTCGTTCATGGTGGTGGCCTTGACCTCGATGTCTAGATCGAATCCGATACGAGGGATCGTCAGCCTGCCGGATTGGGTGGTGTCGACGAAGTCCTGTTGCTCGAACATTTCGTCCTCCTGCGGGGCAGCGTTGGGATCGATGATGTTCAGCAGGACGCCGACGTATTCCTCGACCGGATTGCCCTCCTGATCGACTACTGTCACCGTCATCGAACCGGCATCGGGCATGACCAATTGCACGCCATCCTCGGGCAGGTCGCGCAGGTCGACCGCTTTCTCGACCGGTTCCTTGAACAAGCCCATGATGGCGGCGTAGGTGGTGCCGGCCTCCACACGGTCGAGCAGCAACTGGAACAGGCGCAGGTTGGTCCACCCCTCCTCGTTGGTGTAGTTGCGCATCATGTCCTGCTGGAACATGTCTTCCTTCATGCGCAGGCCGACCGGCGCGCCTTCCACCGCAACGCCCCGTTCATCGACCACATGGATGCGCAGTAAGGCCACACGCTTGATCACCAGTTCAAGCTGGTCATCGACGGTGTCGGCGCTGAGGGTGAAGTCGAAGTGGGTGTTGGTCCGCCCGGCCAACAGGAAGTTGCCCTCCGGGTAGGGGATCATCACCTTGGCCTCCTTGTTGGTGCGATAGATCACGCCGAAGTCCTCGAACAAGGATTCGAAATCCGGCTGCTGCATCATCTGCATCTGCAGGGTGGACTCATCGACCACGCCCATGTCCAGCACCATGACCTCGGCCAGCGGTAAGGCCTCGCCACCATCGGCGTCGACCACCGTCACTGTGATGCCTTCGGTAGCCGGCTCGGCGTATTGCACGTTCGGATCCTTGCCACCAAGTGCGGTCGGATCCAGGTCGGTACGTTGCAAGGCGCCGACCTCTTCCGGTTGCGGCAGGTCCTCCTCGCTCAGGTCGGTGATCTCCTCGACCTCCGGTTTCTCGATCTCGGCAGGCTCCGAAGCGTGTCCGTTCCCGATTAGGTCATCCTGCGGCGGCGAGAGAATCAACCAGACTGAGACTCCCAGCAGGACAACCAAGGATAAAAATGCAAGCAGACGCATGGCGAATCATAGCAAGTGGTTTTCATTGCAGCAGTCACGGCCCGGCGGATTCGCTACGATTCCAGCATGCGGAATTCGAATCGCACCGTCCTGATTCTGCTCAGCATTCTGGCAACCATCCTGGTGGGATGGGTACTGCATGTAGGCGCAGCCATCTTGCAGCCACTTGTGATTGCATTTCTGCTCGCCAGTATGTTGCAGCCGGTCGTGGTGCGGCTTGCGCGCTGGCATATCCCACCGGCCTTGACGGTCATCGCCTTGGTTGCGGTGTTGTTCGTCGGTCTTGCCCAAGCCGGCATCCTGCTGCAGGAGAACATTAGCCAGTTCCTTGGGCAAGCACGCGAAGACGGTGCCCAAGTCACCGCGCCCATTGACCCGAGTGCCGAGGTCCGTCCCGAGGATTCCCTCGACTGGCCATTGGTGGTTGCCGGCCTGGAAGAGCGCATGCAGAACTCGTCGATGCCCGACGCCGCTCGCAGCCTGATTGCATCTTCCCTGAACGACCTTGACCTGGAAGGCTTAGCGCGGGGAGTCCTTGGCAGTGGGCTTGGCTTCTCGCGTGCACTGACTCTGGTGATGATCTACATGATCTTCATCTTCGCCGAGCAGAAGGTCTTTCGACGCAAGATCCTGTCGATAGCCGGCCCGCGTGAGAACGAGGCACGTCGCGTCCTGGATACCATCGGCCGCGGCATTCAGAAGTATCTCGGGGTGAAGACTGCGGTGTCGTTGATGACCGGCTCCCTGTGCTACCTGGTGATGACCATGCTGGGTGTACCTTTCGCGTTGTTGTTTGGCTTGTTGACCTTCATGCTCAACTACATCCCGACCTTCGGGTCGATCATCGCAGGCATCTTCCCGACGGTCACCATGTTGGCCTTCGAGGGATCTTGGGAGAAGGCCCTCATCGTCGCCGGTGCCTACTTGGCCGTGAACCTCACCCTCGGTAGCTTCCTCGAGCCGAAGATCCTTGGTCGAGAATTGAACCTGTCACCCTTGGTCATCATCGTTTCGGTGGTGGTGTGGGCAGGAATCTGGGGTGTGGTGGGTGCTTTCTTGGCGGTGCCGTTGACCTCCGCCATTCAGATCGTGCTGTTGGCCTCCGAGCGAACAAAACCTGTGGCAGTTTTGTTGTCGATTGGTCCGCCAGCGGAACGAAAAGCGCCGGATTAGCACTACCGGCTGCACTCAATGGGGCAGCAACTCCTCGGCAATCTGCACGGCGTTGGTGGCAGCACCTTTGCGTAGGTTGTCGCACGCCAGCCAGAAATGCAGCTCGTTGGACTCATTGCCTTGGCGCAAGCGCCCAACATGGACCATGTCATTGCCAACGCAATCCAACACGCTCGGGTAGTCGGTTCGCTTATACAGTTGCATGCCTGCCATCGAGGCGAAGCAATCCCGGGCCTGATCCACGCTGAAGCTGTCGCGTAGTTCCACATGAACCGTCATCGCGTGTCCCACCGCCACGGGCACGCGCACACAACTGGCCATGATCTTCATCTGCGGCTTGGCCAGCAGCCGTTGCGTCTCGACCACCAACCGCAATTCCTCGGCGCTGACGCCATTGGCGTCGAAGTCGTCGCACTGCGGAATCAGGTTGCCGACCAAGGGTTTGGCGAAAGGATTTGGGCCACCTTCAAGGCACTGCAGACCAGGGCGTCCGGCACCACTGGCAGCCTGCATGGTGGTGACGAACACCTTTTCAATCACGCGCTGCTTGTGCAAGGCCGCAAGGGCGATGACCAAAGGCACGTTGGTGCAGTTGGGACTGGCGATGATGCCATGATGCATCCGTAAGTTCTCAGCATTGATTTCAGGAACTACCAAGGGCACGTCGTCGTCCAAGCGCCAAGCCGGTGACAGGTCAATCACCAAGCAACCGGCGGCGACCAAGCGTGGCGCTTGGAGACGCGAGACTTCGGTGGGGGCTGCGAGGAAGACCAAGTCGGCATCGGCGGCTGCGGCCGGTTGATTGCCTCGCGGCGAGATGGCAGTGATCGATCGCGACGGGAATTCGCGCTCCTGCAAGCAATCCATGATCTGGCCACCCACCAGCCCCGATGCGCCGACCACGGCAATGCGTGGCTTCGCAGGCAGCAGGGCACCGCGGTCATTGGAGGTCGGCGATTTCATGGTAAGGCCATCATAGGATTCAGGGCCTACTTTGGATTCGTGAGTGCTAGACTCCTTGGGATTTGGCACGCCTACTTCCCGGCATCCTGTTGGCCACCTTGTTGGCGTGGGCAGCGAAGACTCTTGCAGCAACCTCGCTGTTTCACGACCGCCTACACATGGGTGCGTTGTTGGTGGTCATCCTGTTGGGCATGGGCCTGCGCTTGATCCTGCCTTTGCCGCAATGGGCAGTTCCGGGCCTGGAGACCTCCCGTAAGCCAATCCTGCGATGGGCGGTCGCAGCCTTGGGTCTGCGTTTGAGCTTAGGAGATCTCGCCACCATCGGCCTACCCTCCTTGGTGGTGGTCTCGATCACCACCGTGGTCGGCGTGGCCTTCGGCTGGTGGGTGGCTAGGCGCTTGCGCTTGCCAAAGGAGCTTGGCTTGCTGATCGGTGTCGGCGGCGCCGTGTGTGGAGCCTCGGCAATCGTCGCTGCTGACACGGTGGTGCAGGCGGACAAACGTGATTCCGCTGTCGCCATTGGTGTAATCACCCTATTGGGAACCATCGGCATCTTCCTCTACCCCTTTTTGAAGCCGCTGTTGGGCATGGACGATTTCAATTATGGCCTTTGGGCAGGAGCCAGCCTGCACGAGACTGCACAGGTGGTCGCGGCCGGCGAGACCGTAAGTGCGAAGGCGACCGAAGTCGCCACCGTGTCCAAGCTGGTGCGCATCTGCTGGCTGGCACCAATCGTCTGGTACCTGGCGCGCGCGCGCCGACGTTCGTCCGCAGGCTCCGGTGAGGCCCATGTCTCCCCAATGCCGTGGTTCCTGGTCGCCTTCGTGCTGTTCGCCGCGGTCAACTCCCTGCATTGGTTGCCTGAGCAAGGTTGGTTCGGAACGACCAACTTGAAGCAAGGAGGTAGTTGGTTGATGGCCATCGGCATGGCAGGCGTAGGCCTGCAGACCAGCTTGCGCGACCTAATCCATGTTGGCGCGCGACCGGTCTTCGCAGGTGCGGTGCAATGGCTGCTGATGGCAGTGCTGTCCTGCGCCCTGATTCTGGCGATCGCTGCCCTGGCCTAAGTCCTCGGGTGCAGCGGGTTTACCGGCTGAAGCATCGGAGGTACAGGGGACCCCCCGGGTCGAAAAAAGCCGCTAGAGAGAATGATGCCTAAGTCGCCGCCAACCCCCACGGTGTCGGCGAAAAAGAAACACAATTCACCCTAGCGAGCCGGAAACCTTTACCTGTTTTACACCTTCATAGCATTGTCGAAGGCATAGCAACTAAGGAAGGTCAGAAGCAAAAGGTTGCCGGCAACTTGATTTAATTTGGTCCCGCTTCGCTTTCGAAGTGCATAAGGATACGGTCTCGCAACTCCGTTGGCATCCTCCCTCCGGACAATTCTTGACAAGCGTCGGGTGTGACATCCACAGTCGGAAACGGAATGTTGCAACGTCTGCAAGTTTCATCGAATACCCGAGGATGTCCTTCAGAATTAACGCCAGGCGGAACTCCATGGCAGGTGTGGAGGGAGGAGTAAAAACGCGCACGAAGCGCAGATTATCGGGTAAAATAGTCTTGGTTTGTCTTCCCGCAAATCCCCATGATTCTCTCCCTCATCGCATTATGTGCTTTGCAGCACTCATTTGAGATCCCCGGCACGTCCCATTGGGACGGTTTGGGAATGTCAACATTCGTCCTGGACGACATCACCGGTGACGGCATTGCTGAAATCGGCACGGGGGCATTTTGTACTGATTTTAACGGTATTAATTCGGGCTCAGTTTATATCTATGATGGCGCTAGCCTGACTCAGATTCGTCGCCACGATGGGGTGATGGCACCCTCGCAGCTTGGCCGTTTCGCCACCGCACTGAAGGATCTCGATGGCGATGGCGTTTCCGATTACGCAGCCGGTGCTCCACTCGAAAGCACGAATCATTTCCGCGCCGGTGCAGTTTACGTTTGGTCAGGCGCTACCGGCCAGCGCTTGGCTTGGGTGCATGGGACCAAGGCCAATGGCCACTTCGGGGTCTCCATCGCCAGCATCGATGACATCGACGGCGACAGCATTCCCGACATTCTGGTTGGCGCCCCTGGGGAATACAACGGCGATGGCGTGGTCTATGCCTTCAGTGGCGATGGCAGCGGCGAGATCGGTCGTTACTACGGGCAATCCTCTGGTGGCGGCCTGGGCACGGGTTTGGCTGCTTTGGACGACACCAATGGCGACGGCATCTCCGATTTCGTGGTCGGTGAACCTTATGCGCGCAGTAACCGTGGTGATGTTCACCTAATCAGTGGCGCTTCGATCACCCGCATCCGCCGCATCAGGGGGCAGAGCACCAACGCCTGGTTCGGCTACCGTCTTGCAGGCGTTGGCGATGCTGACTTGGATGGCATAACCGATTTCCTGGTCGGTGAGCCGTGCAAGGACACCGTGCACCTCTATAACAAGTCCGGCAACCTCATCCGCAGCCATATCGGTCCTGGCTCAAGCGGTGGACTGAAGCAAGGGTGGGGGCACTCGCTGGCTGGTGCCGGCGACGTCAATGGCGATGGTCGCGATGATTATGTGATTGGTGCGCCTGGTGAATGGGCTGGTTACTCATACCAATCGCCAGGGAACGACACCATCGTCTTCAATGGCCGTAACGGTAGTACCTTGATGTCCTACTCGGCAGCGGAGGTCGATGACTGCTTCGGCGCGTCGGTGACGGTTGGGCGCGCCTACACCGGGACCAACCAAAAATTATTGTTGATCGGTGCTCCAGCGGCAGGGGACATTCAGGGCAATCATGCGGTAGGGATGCTCTGCGGGATTGTGCTTCCGTAACTGAGGTGGCCGTAATATGGATAAAGGCAACGAAGATGCGGGTAGCTTCACACATGGAATGCGGAACTTAGGCGGGAATTCAGCGTCAAGGAAGAGATGGCCCTAACTCTCTCCCTAATCTCCACCATGGCGCTCGCCTGTCCAGCGAGCGCCCAAAGCATCGATCATGATCGAGTCCCGCAACTGTTCGCTGCAACCCTGAACGCACCACTAGTCGCTGCCAGTTCCGAGGATGCTTCGATTCGCAAGCGCTTGGTCGAGATCGATATCGACCAATTGACCACGGCTACGGAATACCTCAGCCTGAACCTGTTCGCTGACATAGAGCTGGTCGCCAAGTTCGATCGCCTTGAGCAGGCCTACGGTGGAGGCACCGTCTGGGTCGGTTCAATCATCGGTAGCGAGGCTGAGTCGGCGATTTTCTCAGTGATGGGCAATGCCGTGGCCGGTTCGATCACTTGGGACGGGCAGCTCTGCCAGGTCGATTTCGGCGGCAACGGAACGCATTGGATCAATCTCGTCGACACTGCAGCGATGCCACGTTGCGGCACGGATGCTTCGCATGCGGTGACGTCGGCGCCGGGCGAGAGCCAGGTAAATGGCGCTGGCGGTCGTGCAGGCAATCCGGACATCGATGTCATGGTGGTCTACTCAACTGCGGCCAAGAACGCCGTCGGCGGCACCAATGCGATGCAAAGCCGTATTAACTTGGCGATTACCGAAAGCAACTCAGCCTACAACTTTAGTGGTGTCACTCAGGAATTGGTCCTGGTCCATACCGAGGAAATGATTGGCTACACCGAGCCTTCGAGCTTCAGCCAGATCCTGACCGACCTCAGAACCACCAACGATGGCGACATGGATAACGTGCACGCCTTGCGCGATCAATACGCCGCTGACTGCGTCAGTATGATTTGCCGTAATGGTCAGTATTGCGGTATCGCTTACCTGATGACCAACCCGAGTCCGGGTTTTCAGAGCTCGGCCTTTAGCGTGTGCAACTACAGCTGCA
The DNA here is from genome assembly GCA_030749235.1 of Planctomycetota bacterium. GTDB lineage: Bacteria > Planctomycetota > UBA1135 > UBA1135 > UBA1135. The sequence goes on from JASMKM010000037.1 coordinate 37,148, forward strand.
TGACCGGCTACTACAGTTTCAGTCACGAGCTCGGTCACAACATGGGTTCAAACCATGATCCGCAGAATGCCAGCTCCGGTGCCTACTCTTACAGCTTCGGCTATCGCACCTCGAACAACGCCTACCGGACGGTGATGGCCTACTCACCAGGCACGCGCGTGATGCGTTTCTCCGGTCCGAGCGTGACCTACGGAGGCTACACCATGGGCAACAGTTCCCAGGACAACGCTCGTTCGCTGAACAACACGGCGCCGATTGTGGCCGACTGGCGCGATGGCGGTACGGGTGGCGGCCCTGGTGGCCCGACCATGAACGTGCCTACCCTGACCGCAGGTCAGTACGCAATTTTTAGCATGGATGACTGCACGCCGAACAGCGTCGCCTACATCTACTACAGCACCACAGGCGGCGTCGGTCCTACTTCCACCGCTTACGGCATGGCTGATTTGACCGCGCCCTTGAGCACCTTGCCCTTCCTGAACGTCGATAACAACGGTTACGGTTCGGTGGCTGTGCGCGTGCCTTCACGTGGCGCCGGTGTGACCGCCTGGTTCCAAGGTGTCGATGTCAGCACTGCCGAGTGGAGTTCCAGCTACCAGACCACAGTCCAGTAGGTCAGCTTCCATACAGTCCGCGCCATGAGATTCATGATTCCCGTTATCACCATTCTTTCCCTCGTCGCGTTGTCTGGTCCTGCCGCAGCGCAATCCTCTCTAGAGCTGTTCTCGGCACCCAGCCAGGCCGCCCAACCGGGCGTTGGCTTGGACGCGACCGCACTGCGTTCGCGCCTGGTTAACGTGAACCTGGACCTGCTGCGCGATGGTCAAGCACCCCAAGTGCAGATGAATCTGTTCGACGACGTGCAGTTGGTCGCCGATTTCAATTACCTGCAGCCTGCCTATGCCGACGGCGTGGTTTGGATGGGTTCCTTGCAGGGATATCCGGATTCTCGTGTCATGTTCTCGATGATTGACGACATGGTCAGCGCCTTCATCAGTTTCGATGACCAGGCCTATTCGCTCACCAGTGCTGGCAACAACGTGTTCTGGATCCATCAAGTGGATCGTTCCGCTGGTCCTGAATGCGGCACCGACGCATCTTTCGGCGTACATCTGCCGACCGAAGTCACGCCACCGAGTGCTTCCCGCGGCAGCATCACCGAAATCGATGTCATGGTGGTTTACACCACCCCAGCCAAGAACCTGATGGGGGGCGCCACGTCCACCAACAGCAAGATCAACCTGGCGATGGCCAAGACCAATGCCGCCTTCGCCGATAGTGGCGTGAATCAGGAGGTGCGCCTAGTGCACACGGAGGAGATGGTCGGCTACAACGAGCCGAGCAGCTTCAACCAAATGCTGCAGGACCTGCAGAGAAACAACGACGGCAAGATGGACAACGTGCATTCCTTGCGGACCCAGTACGGTGCCGACTGCGTCAGCCTGTTGTGCATGAATTCTCAGTACTGCGGCTTGGCCTACCTGATGACCAATGTTAGCGCCAGCTTCCGCTCGTGGGCCTTCAGTGTGGTCAACTACAGCTGCATGCAGAACTCGCAGACCTTGGCGCATGAGCTCGGGCACAACTTTGGATCGAACCACGATCCTCAGAACGCTAGTTCCGGTGCTTACTCCTACAGCTTCGGCTTCCGCACTTCGAACAACCAATACCGCACCATCATGGCCTACTGGCCAGGCACCGAGATTGACCGTTGGTCGGGCCCGAACGTGAGCTACAACGGCTACACCATGGGCAACAGTTCGCAGGACAATGTGCGTTCCTTGAACAATACTGCGTCGACGGCAGCGAGTTGGAAACCCACGGTCGGGGGGAACGGCCCGGTCCTGCAGGTACCGACCTTAACCGCCGGTCAGTTAGCGACCTTCACGCTGACTGATTGCGCGCCCAACGGTTCCGCCTTCATCTACTACAGCACCACCGGCAGCGGCCCGTACATGACTTCTTATGGCATGGCCGACCTGTCACCGCCGCTGAAGCTGTTGCCGACGGTCTACCAGAACTCCAATGGCGTAGGCACCATCACCGTGCGTGTGCCATCCAGGGGTGCCGGCGTGACGGCATGGTTGCAGGGCTTGGACCTGACGAGTGGCCTATGGACCGACAACGTTCAGACTACGGTGTTGTAGGTCGAGCCGCGCCAGTACTCCAGGGAGCGGTCTAATCAGGCGATTGGACCCGAGAATTCTTAACTGTTGTCGAGCCGAATGATGTCCACTGGACAGCCGGCAACAGCTTCCTCGATTTCTGCCTGATCAAGGCGTAGGGCGCTGGCGCGCTGGAAGACGCCTTCTTGGGCGCTGTTGAGCAGCTGCGCCATGCCATCCTCGTCGAGTTGGAAGTACTGCGGAATAGTTTCTTCGCACAAGCAGCAACCGATGCACTCCAGTGCTTTATGTCGGATCACCATATGCGCGTTGCTGCCTGGTTTCGCCATCGCTTCAGACTGATGTGGGCTGTTCGATCGGTGCCAAGCGATAGAGTTGGTCGCCGCGGCGCGCGTCGCCGACATGGGGCATGGTGAAACGGTCGCCCTTGGCCACCATGGACGGGTTGCTGGCGGTGCCGGCTTCATCCTCGACGCGTAATTCCAATACGGTGCCGTTCACAGCGCCGGTGGTATGGCCGATGATCACGTATTCATCATCTGCATGTAGCTTGCCGGCGCTGGCTTCGACCTCAATCACACCGGCCTTTTGGTAGACATTGATTATCGTGCCGATCATCTGCTTCTGGCGCGTGGCCTTGCTGCCGCCGACCTCGGCCCAGCCTTGCTTCTGGCCGAGGTAATAGCCGGAGGAGAAGCCACGGTTGTAGACTTTCTCCAAGTCCGGAATCAGCTCATTGGCCAGCTGCTCGCTGAAGTTACCGGCCTGCACGGCGTCCAAGGCCTTTCGATAGGCGGCAGTCACCGCGCCCACATATTCTGGGGCGCGTCCGCGGCCTTCAATCTTGAAGACCTGCACCCCAGCTTCGACCATCTTGTCGACGAAGCCGATGGTGAGGATGTCGGTCGGCGACATCACGTAGTTGTTGTCGACCAGCATCTCATGGCCGGTCTCGGCGTCCTTGACGATGTATTCCTTGCGGCAGTTCTGATCGCAAGCGCCGCGATTGGCTGAGGCGTTGGAGGAGTACAAGGACATGCTGCATCGGCCTGAGACCGCAATGCACAAGGCACCATGGGCGAAGGCCTCTAGCTCCATCAGGCGACCGGAATGGCCCCGGATGTCCTGTTCGACAATCTGGCGATGCACCGACTTGATCATCGGCAGGCTCAGTTCGCGCGCAAGCACGATGCGGTCGCAATGTGCGGCGTAGAAGCGCACGGCGTCGGCGTTGGAAATCGACAACTGGGTGGACAGGTGGACTTCCAGGCCGAGTTCCTCGGCGATGATTACAGCCGCCATGTCGGAGAGAATCACTGCGCTGACCTGTTGCTTGGCGGCCTCTTCGAGCAGGGACTTGCATAGCTTCAGGTCATGCTGATAGAGCACGGTGTTGAGCGCCAGATAACTTTTCACTCCGGCTTCGCGGCAGATACGGCAGATCTCGGCGAGATCCTCGTGCTCGAAGCTGCGACGCGAGCGGGCGCGCATGTTCAGCTGTGCCAACCCGAAATAGACCGCGTCGGCGCCATTGCTGATGGCAGCACGCAACGACGGATAGCACCCAGCAGGTGCCAGCAATTCGATCTTGGCGGGTACGTCGGCCTCCATGAAGGGGCTATCGTAGCATGCTAGGCAAGTCCCCATCAGCCACTCGTCGATTGGTGCCGTAATCGCGCCAGTCGGTCACTGCCGAGCCGAGCTCTGCGTGGTCCTGGATGTCGAAATCACCTAAGCGCAGGTAACCGCGGGGCCACAAGGAACCGTGGAAGGCTCAGCATGGAGGACATATCGCTGGATTGTAGGGAAGGGGAAACGCTAACTTGGATAGCCCGGATTGAACTCAACGCTAGGATGGCCACGGAGATCACCCCAATGACTCAAGCGAATCACACCGAATACTCCCCAACTCCTTTGCACTTGTGGATCATCGGAGTCTTGTCGTTGTTATGGAATAGCTTTGGGTCCCTCAACTACTCGATGACACATCTGCGCAACGAGGCATATCTTGAGGGCATTCCACAAGAGGCGCTTGACTTCGTGTGGAATTCCCCAGCCTGGGTCACCGCAGGTTGGGCGATGGCAGTCTGGTGCGGCTTGTTCGCCTCGATTCTGCTGCTGTTGCGCAAGGGTTTTGCTACGCCGGTCTTCTTGCTCTCCTTAATCTGCGCGGTGGCGATTAACGTCTACAATTACGGCTTCGGTGGCGCGATGGAGGTCATGGGTAGCGCCAAGGACATCGGTATCTCGGTGATCATCATCGTCCTTGCTATCCTGCAGTGGATGTACGCGCGCGCCATGGTGCGGTGCGGCGTGTTGCGCTGAGCACATCTTCTCTGGAAACGCCAGCGAGCTCTCTTATACGGGGATGGGGGATGAATTCTTCTTGTCCCCCTCGGTCTGCTTCCGATTGCACCTACCGGGTTGGCAGGTGATGACGGCTATTGGCGGGCACGAATCCCAATCACTTGCGCGGCGTCAAGGCCTTGAACCTGTTCTCAGGAACCACGACTACGGACAGAATGCTTGTTAACGAGACTCCGGCGAATCGATTACCGGGCGTAATCTCATAACGGTCGGGTAGTGGTCGGAGGCCATCGGTGCGTCGACGGCGCGGGAATCTAGGACCTTCCAAGCTACCTTGGGTCGCAGTAGTACATAATCGATTTGGATCGTTGGGTCCGGCGCGCCATGAGTGAATATCGGTTGACCGAATGCGCTGTGATGCCAGCCCACCTCGTCGAGATCCAATAGCGGCGCACTGCCTGGAACCGCGTTCAAATCGCCGGTGAGGATTGCTAGGCCGGGCATATCCCCGCAAAGACCTTGCTCAATCACCCTGACCGAGGCGCGGCGTGCTTCCTTGGAGCCAAGGCTATCGGTCCAATCGAAATGCGTATTGATGAAGCGTAGTGAATGGCCTTCGCCGTACAGCTTTGCAAGGTTGACGTCGACGGCCATAGCTTGGTAACGGCTGGAGCTGGCGCTAGGCAGCGAAAGGCTATGGACCATTTGCAAGGGAAAGCGACTCAGGACGGCATCGCCATAGGCATCATCGCTGCCCTTAGATGCGCCGAAGACCGCAGTCATACCGGTCAATCGACCGAGTTCCTCGGCCATCGCCTTATGGCTGATTTCCTGCAGGCCGACGATGTCGGGCTTCTCCGATTGGATGACTTCTGCGATGCGTTCCAGGTCGTACTTGCCGTCCATGCCAATGCCGTAATGGATGTTGTAGCTCATCACCTTCAGCTCGGGCAGCGGCTTGTTCAGTTCCAAGGTGGAGAGCACCGCGGCATGATCGCTTGGCCAACCATCCGGGTGTGTGGACAGCACTTTTGAATCCAGGACCTTCCAATCGCCAGCGCGCATGTAGACATAATCGATGCGGTCCTGATGGCTATCGGGGAATTCCGGCGACCAAGTGAGGCCCGGTGCCGCGACGGGATCAGGTTTCGCCAATCGATAGCTGTCCTCGAATCCATTGCGTTGCATAGCTACGCTCACTGGCCAGCCAACTACGCGGCCCATGTGGTTGTCCAGATGCGCAGCTTGTTCCGTCCAATCGAGGTGCGAACCGCTATTGAAGTCACCACCAATGATGACCGGGACCGCCGGCGCACGGTCCAGATGGGGAAGCAACTCGGCAAGGATGGAATCGATTTGTGAGCCGCGCGTCTCCTGGTCTGCCGCGACGATCTGTGCGGCAGTGAAGCCATCTTCCAGTTCCTTGCCGACGTCGGGCAGGTAATGAATCCATAGAGAATAGGCCTGGATTTCGACGCCAGGCTTCAGTTCGATGGTGGCGCCACCGAAATGGAAGGAACTGAACAGCCGATGCACGTTGCGAATCGGATAACGACTCATAATCGAGAGGTTGCTAGAGCGTAGGTAGTAGTCAAATCCCAATCGCGCACTGATTCGCGGGCCGCTACCGTAGGTCTCCTGCATCAGGACGATGTCGGCGCCAGAACTGCGGATCACGTCGACCACCCGCCGCACGCCTTCATCCTTGCCCTTGCGTCGTCCACCGTGCCAGATGTTCCAGGCCAAGACCTTCAGCGGTTGGCCGTCCCATTCGGTTAGCTGCCGCGGTTGACGATCCTCGCCGAAGCGTTCGGTGAAGGAAGCATTGACTTCTTCTGGTTGCAGCACTCCTGCCTGAAACCGCACGTCTTCAATCTGCAGACTATCCAGGCCACCGAGTCGCATGGTTGCCGATTCGGAGCGAAGACTGCCCAATCCTTGCAGGTCGTGAAGCGCCACCCGTCGTCCATCGTGAAACAGATGCGCAACGCCCATCTCGCGATCAATCGAAAAGCCGACTTCATGCCAACGGCCGTCGGCGATGTTCTGGTCGGCAGCTTCGGGCCGGTGATCGAGACGCGAATGACCATCGCCAATGTTCCAAGTCCACGCTCCGTCGGGCAAGACAGAGATCGCGAAGCCGGCCAATGCACCAGATTCCCGCCCCAAACCATAACTGTTGTTAGTGGTGTAGTCCTTGATCGCTCCGGACTCCCAAGCCTTATTCGCCACCAATATTGGCAGATTGGCCGGTGCATGGTCAAGGCGGACCTTGAACCGCAAACTGAAGCTGTCAGCCAGATCAATATGCTCGGGAATGCTAATTCCCGTCGGCGATTGTGCGGTGGCTGCCTGCGCTAGGGGCAGAGCCAGCGAGAACAGGAAAAGGCAAGAAAGAAGGCAAAGTCGTCTGAGCATGATGTGGTGGTGGAGGGCACTTGGCCATCATCCACGTCCTATGATAGGGCAACTGCGGAGGCGTCTTTCGTTTCTGCAGTCGTCTCGTACCAAAGGAAACGACATCACTCAAGAACTCTCCATGAAGCTGCTAGCGGTTGGCCTATACGCCGCCATCCTGTTAGTCATCGGCTACTTGGCCTCCAAGCGAGTCAAGAGCATCCGTGACTATTTCGCCTCCGGTAAGAACCTAGGCTTCTTCCACGTCGCCTTCTCGGCGCGCGCCACCGGTGAAAGCGCATGGCTGCTGCTCGGCCTGACCGGCATGGGCTATACCGTCGGCGTGCAAGCATTCTGGGTGGTGCTTGGCGAGGTGCTCGGCGTCTGCGGCGCGTGGATGTTAATGTCGCGGCGCTTCAAGCGCCTGACCGACCGTTACGATTCGATCACCGTTCCGGATTACCTGGAAAGTCGTCTGCGAGATTCGGGCCACACCTTGCGCTTAATCGCCGCCTTCGCCTTGGTGGTGTTTGTGCCAATCTATGCAGGTGCACAAGTCTTCGCAACAGGCACCGCCTTCCATGCATTCCTCGGTTGGAATCATTTTTTGGTGCCGCGGTCGGCTTCGGCGTGGTCATGCTCTACATCACCCGAGGTGGTTTTACCGCGGTGGTCTGGTCCGACGTATTCCAGGGCAGCTTGATGGTGATTGGCCTGGTCGCCTTACCGTTGGTGGCCTTCGACTTTGCCGGTGGGTGGGGTGCTATCGCATCCACTTTGGAGTCCATCGACCCGCACCTGCTGTCATGGCATGGGCCAGGTGAGGACGGCCCAGGCAGTGGTGGGTGGAATACCTCGGCCATCGTCACCATCTTCGGCATGGCGGCGATCGGCATCGGATTCATGGGGTCGCCGCAGGTCTTCGTGCGTTACATTTCGATGAAGAACGAGAAGCAGATCCTGCCTGGCACGATTACTGCCGGGGTCTGGACGGTATTGGCCGATTCGGGTGCGGTGTTGGTCGGCCTGTTCGGGCGTGCGATCTTCTCGCCGGATGCCTTGAGCGGTAATGCCGACAACATCCTGCCGGTGATGGCGCAGGACCTGCTGCCAGCCTTCTTCGCCGGTCTGTTCATCGCCATGGTCTTGAGCGCGATCATGTCGACCATCGATTCACTTCTTGTGGTCGCATCCAGTGCTGGCGTGCGCGACTATTGGCAGAAATCCAGACACCCCGAGATGAGCGATGAACGCCTACTCGGGCTCACGCGCAAGGTCACGATCACCCTGTCGTTGATCTCCTTCCTGATTGGCATCGGCATCATGCTGAAGGATAAGGAGAACGGCGTCTTCTGGACCATCATCTTCGGCTGGTCCGGCATCGCTGCGACCTTCTGTCCGACGGTAATCCTTAGCCTGTTCTGGTCGAAGCTCACCGCACTCGGCGCCAAGAGCGCCATGGTCGCTGGCTTCCTGGCCGTGCCGCTGTTCAAGTGGGCGATCCCACCGCTGCTCGACGCCGCCGGTCATGAAGAATGGTCTGGTTATCTCGCATCGTTGGACGTGCTGCTTCCTTCCTTCATCGTCGGCTTCCTCGTCGCGGTCGTCGTGAGCCTGTGCGACAAGAAAGGCCTGGCGCGCATGGAAGGCATGGTGGAAGAGCTGCGTGGTTGACAGTCTTCAATCTGGGCCTCGCTCGCCAGATAACCAAGGCTTCCTTAAGTGGGGCTGACTCGTTGAAGCAGGATACCGAGCCAGATGACCAGCAGGCGAATCAAGAAGTAAGCTGCCACGATGCCGCTTGCCGCAAAGATCCAAGGGCCGGCTGTGGTGATCCACGTCGGACTGGCTAGGCTGTCGTAACGGTAGATGGCAGTGCCAGTTCCCGAGATCGTCAGCCATCCGACCAGGCCGATTACGCCCACGTTCAGGCCCTTGACCAGATTGCGATAGCTTTCCGATGCGAACACCGAGCCATCCACTCCACGTCGGCTTTGGATCTCGGACAGGATCCAAGTGATGCCTGCGAATAAGGCCATGCAGTCGATCCCGATCTCAGCACCCATCGCGTGGCCCATGACCAGCTGCGTGCCATGGATCAAGGAGTTGATCGGCGGGATGGAAATGATCAAGGAAGTCCCAAGGATGAAACCGGTCCACCATTTCGCCGCGGTCAGGAATGCTTGAATGCCACAGGGTGGGCTCGGTTTGCTGGCCTTGACCATGGCAGCGATGTCCATGATCACGCGGAAGAATAGGATGATCTCCGTCATGCTGACCACGAAGCTGATCCACTTCACCGTCTGGCTTTGCGGCAGGTGATAAGTGTGATGCGCGAAGTTGGTGAAGGAGTTGAGCAGCCCGACCGCGAATAAGGCATAAGCCAGGCGGGAATGTGCATAGCGTTCGCAGTTGCTCAGCTTGCACCCGACGTAATACAGCGTCCCGTAGACGAACAGGTTGAAACTGCCGACCAGGGTGCCGGTCGCTTTCCACTGCAGCCGCATGTCATGAATCGGCTCCGAGAAGATTTCAGGAAGCAACCACGCATGCTGTTCGGAGAAGGTGTAAAGAAAGAACAAGCATCCGATGCCCCACATGGTGGTGTGGATCGGGCGCGACATGAAGCCACGGCCAAGGTGGCTGAAATAGTTCCAGGTGAACATCAGCCAACCAAGCGCGATCGGGATCGAGAAGATCGGATGGAAGCCCATGTACTCGCGCCCTGAACCGACGCCAATCAGCATGGTGAAGAACACACCGATTCCGGCGATCGCCCAGGAAATGACCTGAACGCGCAGGCGTAGCCTTTCGCCTGCAGTCATCGGGCCGGCGACGTCCTCGAAGTAACGATGCACGACCGCCATTCCACCGAGCAGGATGAACACCACTGCGAATGTCGTGTGCAGCGGTCGCAAGGCGGCGAACTCCACGCCCAGACCCTGCAGCACTGGGGCGAATTGAGGAATGTAATAGAAGGCGCCAAGTAGACCGGCAAGCACGGCGATGCAGATTGCCAGCACCGCCCCGCGCAGGAAGGTCAGGGTGGCGTAACGTCTACTGGGGTCGACATCGAGCGAACTCGAAGGCTCCATGGTCAGAACTCCCACCATGGCAGATTCGACCAGAAGGCGTCGTCGTTTTCCTCTTCGACCAAGGCCATGGCCTCATCACGATGTTCGGCCAAGAAACTGATGAAGGCTTGGACTTGGGCGATCTTTTCCGCAGGAAGTGCCGACGGCGGCATGATCGGCGGAACACCCACTTCCAACTTTTGCCGAATCTCTTCCGCGCTGAGTCGAGTGCCTGAAAGGGATAAGTCCGGTGCACCAATGGCTGATTCGCCGAACAGCACATGACAACCGACGCAAGAGTACGAGCGCCAGATCTCGAAGCCTTGGATGGCGTCATCATTGCCCGACACACTCAAGATCTCTTCAACCGCCGAAGGATTACGTGCTTGGCCTATGCCAGTCTCATTCATGGCTCTGAGGAAGCTCCACAAGGCCTCGACCTCTTCTTCGGGCAGATCGAAGCGCGGCATTTGACCTTCACCCAAAGCCAGGAGTGCGGCCAGTTGCGGTTTCTGCAAGCGCGACGCCGCGTTGGTGAGGTCCGGACCGAGAAAACCGCCGAATCCATACAACTGGTGGCAAGCCTGACAGTTATTCGCCAGCCAAACGCGGCGACCGGCCAACTCTTCGCCAACCAGGACGCGGCTCTCGGTGGAGTCCGTGTAGACCAAGTAGCTTTGGCAAATGAAACACAGCACGAGGATGCCGAGCATCCATGCCTTGCCTATGGGGCTGATGGGCTGCGCACCCATTGCTGCAGGTGATCCTGAGGGTTCCCCATCGTCATCCATTAGCGAAAGAGTGTAACAGCTAGAAAGAGTACCGATTTCGGGTTTATTCCCTATTTGAGATGGGCTCGGCGCTCAGTCCATCTTTGGCCACCGCTGCGGCAGTGAGGCTTGCCGCAATGGCTGATCTGCAAAAATCTCGTCTGTCCATGGTGATTCCCTTCCCGCCATTCTACGGGTTCAGGATAATCAACTAGGTTCACGCCCGAAATGCTCACCAACCCAAATAAAACAAATAACCCGCTGGCAAAGCCAGCGGGTTATTTGTTGTTTGGCTCCCCGAACAAGACTTGAACTTGTGACAAGCTGATTAACAGTCAGCTGCTCTACCAACTGAGCTATCGGGGATGATGAGCGGCGAAGTATACAGGCCGTTTGGCCCTCTGACTAGGTTTTCGGATGGATTCCTCGACAGGCTCAGGCGCGCCACCAGCGTAAAAAAGTAGTGGAGAAGAAAAAAGCCGAGGAAAAGGCAGTTTGGCTAGCAATTTTCATTGTGTTCACTCAAATCTGGGCAGAGCGGCCCCGGCTGAAGCCAGCCACACGCATGGCGATTGTTGGCACGTACGACTTGGAGGCGAGTCTTGGGCTCCAGGGTGCGCTCCTCGCACATGTCGTTGTGGTTGTGCATCATGGACAGGCAGCATCAGATAGGGGACTATAAGCCCACTCCCAAACAGGCATAAAGCGCTGTCGCCGGAGCATCACCGCATCACGACCATGGCTACCATCGCAGTCCTCGGCACTCTCGACACCAAAGGAGTGGAACACGCTTTCCTCGCCGAGCAGATCCGCAGCCATGGGCACCAGCCCTTGTTGATCGATGTCGGCATGATGGGCGCGCAAGGCGTGACGGCTGACATCGATCACCTGCAGGTCGCTGCTGCGGGCGATTTCGATTTTGATTCCATGTTGTCCCGACGTGACCGCGGGGAATGCGTAACCGCGATGGCTGCAGCTGCACCGTTAATCCTCCAGCAGTTGTTGGCTGAGGGCAGGATCGATGGCGTGATCTCGCTTGGCGGAGGAGGCGGCACCGCAATCGCAACTGCCGCGATGCGCGCCTTGCCAATCGGTTTTCCGAAGCTGATGGTTTCGACCTTGGCGAGCGGCAATACCGAGCATTACGTCGGCACCAAGGATATCGTGATGATGCCGAGCATCGTTGATGTGGCAGGTTTGAACCGGATCTCGAAGACGGTCTTTTGTCGCGCGGCCGGTGCCATCTGCGGCATGGTCGACAGCGAGATCCCGCAGCAGGGGGAGCGCCCGATTGTGGTCGCCAGCATGTTCGGAAACACCACGGATTGCGTGAATGCGGCGATTCCACTGCTGGAGGAAGCCGGCTATGAGGTGCTGGTCTTCCATTCCACCGGTTCCGGTGGCCGCTCGATGGAATCTTTGATCGACAGCGGCATGGTCGCCGGCGTGTTGGATATCACCACCACCGAATGGGCCGATGAGCTTGTGGGTGGAACCCTTTCCGCAGGCTCCACACGCTTGGATGCTACTGCTCAGCAGCAAGTGCCTTCGATTGTCGTGCCCGGTTGTTTGGACATGGTTAACTTCGGCGCGCCGGAGACTGTGCCGGAGCGGTTCGCAGATCGCAACTTTTATCATCACAATCCGCAAGTGACTTTGATGCGCACGAATGTGGAAGAGAACGCCGAACTCGGTCGCATCTTCGCCGAGAAGGTTAACGCCTATCAAGCGCCGACCACCGTGCTGCTGCCCTTGCGAGCAATTAGCGTGATCAGTGCAGCCGGCCAAGCCTTCCACAATCCACTTGCAGATACCGTCTTGTTCGACGCAATCAAAGAGAACTTGCGTGCCGACATCGAAGTCCAATCTCTCGACCTGGAGATCAACGATCCCGCCTTCGCCACTGCTTGCGCAGAGGCCTTGCTCCGTAATCAATCAACAGCCTGAACCCAGTTTCCATCCATGCCTCGCGTAAAACATTTCGGCGTCTTCCAATTCAAGAGCGGCACCACCGCTGCCCAAATCGATGCGTGCTTTTCGAGTATGCAGGGCATGGTCGGTTCGATCTCTGGGCTCCTGGACTTCAGTTTCGGCCCCTATGACAGTGCTGAAGGCCTCAACGATGGCTTCACCCATGGCTTCATCATGACCTTCGAGAGCCCCGCCGCTCGCGATGCCTACTTGCCGCATGAACATCACGAACGGGTCAAAGAGGTGGTGGTTCCGCATCTGGAGCGGTTGGTCGTCTTCGACTTTAACTTGGAAGAGGGGCAGTCGTGAGGATTGGCCTGATCGGCTTCCTGTTGGCCATCTCCGGCTCACTCGTTGCCCAGGAAGAACCGCGCTCCCTGTTCGACGGTGAGACCCTCAAGGGTTGGGAGACCATCGGTGCCGATCAGAAGTGGTGGCGCGTGGTCGACGGCATGATCGTCGGCGGCTCGCTGGAGGAGACGATTCCACACAACACCTTTCTGTCGACGGTGGAATCCTTCCAAAACTTCGACTTGGAATTCGACATCCTGATCGAAGGCAACGGTGGGTTTATCAACTCCGGCTTTCAGGTGCGCAGCGTGCGCGTCGAAGGCAGCGCGGAGATGAGCGGCTATCAAGTCGACGCCGGTGCCGGTTGGTGGGGCAAGATGTACGACGAGTCGCGACGCAATCGCGTGATCGCCGAACCTGGTGATCCTGCCGCACTTGCCGAAGTCGTCCAGGAGCACGGCTGGAACCATTACCGCATCCGTGCCGAAGGAAGGCGTCTCCAGGCTTGGATCAACGGCGTGGCCACCATCGATTACACCGAAGCCGATGGCAACATCCCGCGGGATGGTCATCTGGGATTGCAGGTGCACAGTGGCGGCAAGGTGCAAGTGTCGCTGAAGAACATCCACCTCACTGAACTGGAATCCACGCCTGGCGCCATGACTTGGCGTCGTCTCCAAAAGGCGCAGAGCGTAGCCGCCCAAGGCAAGTCGCCGATCAAGACCCCAGCAGAGGAGATGGAGGATTTCGATGTGCTCGGTGGTTTCGAGGTGGAACTGGTCGCCGCCGATCCGAGCATGCAGAAGGTGGTCGATATCGCCTTCGACGATGCCGGCCGTATGTGGGCCATCACCGCCGTCGAATATCCAATCGACGGCAACGAATCCGCCGACGTGCTGAGCCTCTATCGCAAGGGCGGGCGCGACCAGGTGTTGGTATTCGATGAACCGTGGAAGAAGGGAGTCCAGACTCCGCGAGTCTTCGCCGACGGCCTGTTCATTCCGATGGCGATCCTGCCTGACAACGACAGCGTGCTGGTCGGTCATGGTCCCGACATCCTGCGGCTCTACGATGACGACCAGGACGGTCGCGCCGATCGCCAGGAAGTCTTGCTGACCGGCTTCGGCGTGCAGGATTCCCACCTGCTGCCGCACCGTTTCGTGCGCGCACCGGGCGGCTGGATCTACATGGCCCAAGGCGCCTTCAATTCCTCCGAAGTGGTCACCACCAGCGGCGACGTCACCACCTTCAACAAGTGCAAGGTCGCGCGTTTCCGGCAGGATGGCAGCGAGTTCGAGATCGTCGGCATCGGCCTCAACAACATCTGGGGATTCGTCATCGACCGCCTCGGCGACAAGTGGATCCAGGAAGCCAATGACTTGGGTTGGCCGGTCACGCCCTTCGAGCATGGCATGAGTTATCCGGGTATCGGCAGCGAGAAGTTCCACTTGTATTCGCCATGGCGACCGACGTCGACGCTGTTCCGCATGGGCGGCACTGGCTTGTCCGGCCTGGCCCTGTCCGATGACCGTAACGGTTTCCCGCCGCCGTGGAACCAGACCTTCTTCCTCGCCAATCCGATCATCTCCTCCTTGCAGTCTATCCGCGTGACCCGCGATCCCGCCACGCCGCATGAGGTCGAGATGGAGCGGGTGCCGGACCTGATGACGTCGGCGGACAAGAACTTCCGTCCGGTTGCGATCCACTTCGGCCCTGACGGTTGCCTTTATGTGGTCGACTGGTACAACCCGATCATCTCGCACAATGAAGTGCCGCGTGATCATCCTGACCGCGACAAGATCAGTAGCCGCATCTGGCGCATTCGCCACAAGTCGCAAGAAGTCGCAGCGCCGGTCGACGTGACGAAGGCCAGCGATGACGAGTTGGTGGGCTTGCTCAGTGCTAGCAACACTGTGACTGCGCGCGCCGCTTGGCATCAAATCAGCAACCGCCAAGCCGTGCAGTTAGTTCCGACCTTGCAGGAGCTCGCCACCGACCGAAGCGCAAGGATCGGCGATCGCGTGTTGGCCTTATGGTGCTTGCAGGATCTTCATGCGGTCACCAGTGTCATGCTGCAGGGTTTGGTTGCCGATCCACATTTCGCCATCCGCCGCGAAGCCGCGCGGCTTGCGGGCGAATCCGGCTTAGGCAAGCAGGAAAAACTTGCGCTACTTGGCAGCCGCGTCAAGGAACGGGATCCGCGGGTGCGGATTGCCTTGATTCAGTCGATCACTGCACAACAGGACTGCAGCGAAGCGGAACTCGATTTCCTGTTGCAGCTGCTGAGTGGCGTCACCGGTGATTTCCCTTCCCCGCGCGAGGCCTCCGATGATGCCTTCGAACGCAGCTTGGTGCGCGCCTTTATCGAGCGTTTCCCGGCTGTGGCGATGGACTACCTGCGATTGCCTGCTGGCGAACGACTCAACCATGGCATGAAACGCTTCGTATGGTTGAGCGCGGGAACCGAAGCCGCCGCCGGTGCCTTCGCCCAAGCGGTGACGTCCACCTCGGTGCCGCCGACCGCCGAGGAACTCGCCTTCCTGGCTCGTTTCATGCAGCAGCCCGACGTGCTCACCGCCATGCGTAGTTGGCTGGCACGATCCGATACTCAAGTCAGTACCATCCAGCTACTGCTGGACACGCGCACACAATGGCAAAGTGAGGCCTTGGTCACTTCTATGGCGCGGGCTACGCGCGAGCTGCTGGCCAAAGACCATCACCATGCCAACATCGATCTGCTGCTGCGGGTCGCCCGCGAACTGCGTTGCAAAAATCTCGAAGCCGATGTCATCACCCTGCTACAACAGCGCAGTGCCAATCCATTGACCTGTATACAGGCCTTGGTGGAGTTGGATTGTCAACAAAGCACAATCTTCCATCAGGTCGCCAACGCCAGCCTGCCTGGTGAGGAAATTCGTCGCGTGGCGGTGGCAGCCTTGGCGGGCATCCAAGGCGAAGAGGCCTTCACCTTATTGCAAGAGGTCTGGCCCAGTCTCGAGCACAGCACCCGCAAGGCTTCCCTGGACGCTTTATTGTCACGCAAGCGGGGAGCGGAGCAGTTGCTCGCCGCGATCACCACCGACCGGATCGGCATCGAAGGTCTGGGCCTCAGCAGCCTGGAACGGATGCGGGAGCATCTGGGCGACAGTGACGCCCTGTTGGAACTGCAGCAACGCTTAGCCGTCGACCAGGTGCCGGGGTTATTCCTAGGTGGGCAGGGCGACGATTATGTCGATGCGAACCTGACCATCGATGGCCCCTTTACCGTTGAGGCTTGGGTGCGTCTGGAAGGCGGAATTAGCAACGCCGA
>JASMKM010000038.1 GCA_030749235.1 Planctomycetota bacterium
AGAAGATTATTGTCGAGATCCACGAGGAGACCAACTCACTGATGGTGACCGCCACCCGCACCAAGTGGGCTGAGTTTAAGGCCATGCTGGATACCTTGGATCGTCGTCAGGCTCAGGTTTTGATTGAGACTGCCTTGATCGAGGTGAGTTCCGACTTCTCGAAGGATATCGGGATTGAATATGCCAACCTGGAGACTCCGACAGGCGAGACGCAACGAGGATTCGGTTTCACTTCGACGGGCATCACCTCGGCCGACGCCATCGGTGACGCACGCCTCCCATCACCGACTGCTGCTGGTTTGACTTTGGGTATCTTCGATGGCGAGGATCTTGGTATCCCCTTCATCATCCAAATGGCCCAATCCCGCTCCGATGCCAACATCCTGTCGGTGCCATCGATATTGGTCGCTAACAACAAGGGCGCGACGGTAACTTCTGAGGACGAGATTCCGTACCAGACCTCGAACGCAGTCCAAGGAACTGTTGCTACTGACGTGGCGACGACAACTGCGGGAATCACCCTGAATATCACGCCTTCGATTTCTGCACAGAAGTACTTGAGATTGTCAATCTATCTCGAGGTCTCCTCCTTCCGTGGAGAGGCAACTGGCAACCTACCGCCTCCAACCATCAAGCGAACCATCGAGACCAGCGTAAACTTGCCGGATGGCGCAACGATGTGGCTTGGTGGAATTATCCGCAATGACCAGACCGAAGGCGAGACGGGAATCCCTTATTTATCGGACATCCCTGTCTTCGGCGGTTTGTTTGGGAGCACCACCAAGTCCAATGTTCGCACGACGCTGTTCTTCTTCTGCACGCCTCGCATCATGGAGGATTTCGAAGAGTTGAACGATATCTCGCAGCAGGGCAAGGCTCGCGCCGCCGAGACTATCGGACTGGACCGTGTAAGAATGATTGATCCAAGTTTCAACATGGACAACCCGGTCGATGTCATCCTCGACCAGGATGCCGACGGTCAGGCTGAAATGGGTGCTCTAAACTTGTCCGGCTTCGCTGCGCCTACCTACAACACCAAAGGTGGCGAGTTGGATGATCCAGATGCGGTTGAGGTGAGCACGGAAACCACCGAGAAGGAGGGCCGGTGAGCCAAGATCAGGTAACCACTCCCCCGAGTTTGATCGACCGGCTGGCCCAGTCCACAGGTCAGGAGCTGGTGGAGTTGCGCAAGTTGCGCGACCAGGCAGCCTCCACTGGCCAGACCCTGGATCGCGTGTTGATGACTCGAGGCCTCGAGGAAGCTGCCGTGCTCGGTGCCTTCGGCGAAGATCTCGGCATGGAGTTGATTACCGATTTTCAAGGCATCCAGGTGCCAAAGATCTTCGTTGACAACGTGCCCCTGTCCTTCGCCCGCGCTCACGACATGGTGGCGGTTAAGGTTGATGAAGGTGAGTTGGTGGTGGTGTGCGCACACCCCTTAGACATCCACCCACAGGATGACCTAGTCGCAATGCTGCCCTGCGCGGTGCGGTTCGCGTTGGCGCCACGCTCCGACATTACCGAACTTATCAACCGCGCTTTCCGCCATCGTGCCGATGGCGTCGATGATGCCCTCGACGATCTCGAAGATACCGATATCGCCGGCTTGGCCGCCGAGATCGAGGAAAGCGAGGACCTGCTCGATGTAGCCAATAAGGCCCCCATCATCAAGCTGGTCAACTCAGTCCTATTCCAGGCCCTGAAGTTGCGTGCCTCCGATGTGCACTTCCAGCCGTATACCGACCGCATGCAGGTGCGTTTTCGTATCGACGGCATCCTCTACGACATGGAGTCCATCCCCAAGAATGCCCAAGACGCGGTCACCTCGCGTATCAAGGTAATGGGCAAGATGGACATCGCCGAGCGGCGCATGCCGCAGGATGGGCGTGCCTCAATTCGCATCGGCGACGGCGAAGTTGACGTGCGAATCTCCGTGGTTCCCACTGCGGAAGGCGAACGATGCGTCTTGCGTCTGTTGGACAAGACTGCGCGTACTTACAACCTTGAGGAAATCGGTCTCGATGAGGAGAACCTGAAGATCCTTAAGCATTACCTAAGCTTTCCGCACGGCATCATCCTAGTCACCGGCCCTACCGGTTCAGGTAAAACCACCACGCTGTATGGCGGGCTTACGCAGATCTCTACTGGTGAGAAGAACATCCTCACCATCGAGGATCCGGTGGAATACCAACTCGATGGCGTCTCGCAGGTGCAGGTCAACACCAAAAAGGGGCTGACTTTTGCCGCTGGCTTGCGCTCTTTCTTGCGTCAAGACCCCGATGTCATGATGGTCGGTGAAATCCGCGACGTGGAAACCGCCGAAATCGCCATCCGTGCTGCGATTACCGGTCACTTGGTTTTCTCAACCGTGCACACCAACGACGCACCGAGCACCATCACGCGTCTAATCGACTTGGGCCTGGAGTCCTATCTTGTCTCCTCGTCACTGGTGTTGGTCATCGCCCAACGCCTAGTCCGCACCTTGTGCAAGACCTGCCACACTTGGGTGGAGCCGGACGACAAGGAACTTGGAACCCTGCGCGGCGTTGGCATCACCAAGGACATGCTGCCTGAGGGCAAGATTGCCCGCTCGCCTGGTTGCGACGATTGCTTCCACTCCGGCTACCAAGGTCGGACTGCAATTTACGAGCTGCTGGCCATGACCGAGGAGATGCGTGAACTGGTCATGAAGAACGTTTCCGCTGCCGAGCTGAAGCGCGCTGCCATCGCCGGTGGCATGAAGACCTTGCGTCAGGATGGCATGAACAAGGTCATCGAGGGCGTCACTTCCCCCGAAGAGGTAATGCGCGTGACTCAGTTGGACTTGAGCTAGCCCTAATTTGCTATGCCTGTCTACGAGTGGAAGGGATTTAACGAGAAGGGCAAGAAGGCCTCGGGGGTAGTTGATGCTGATTCACCGCGTGATGCGCGCGTGAAGTGCAAGCGCCAGAACGTCATGGTCACCGAAGTCGCCGAGCTCAAGGGCGGCAAGAAGGTCAAGAGTGGCGGACTGTTCAAATCCAAATCGAAGTCCGGCTCCAAGGCGCTGGCCAAGAAGAAGGCCAAACCCGAGAACAAGCAGATGGCCAAGATTCGCGCGCGGGTCGATGCCGCACGTGGTCGCCAAGGGGGTGCCACTCGCACCAAGGCTAAAACCGATGACGTCTGCACCTTCACCCGTCAGCTCGCCACCCTAACCCGCGCCGGTATCCCGATTACCGAGGCGCTTCGTGCCATCATTGAGCAGACAGAGAGCAAGCGTTTGAGCATTGTCTATCGCGATATTCGCGAACGCATCTCCCAAGGTACGCCGACTGCCGACGCCTTCGCGGCTCACCCTGATTACTTCGACGATTTGAACGTGTCGATGGTGCGTGCGGGCGAAGCCTCTGGCCACATCGATGAAGTGCTGATGAAAATGTCGGAGTTCATGCAGGAGCAGGCGCGCGTGCGCAACAAGGTGCAGGCGGCGATGATGTACCCGATAGTGATGTTGGTCGTCGGACTGTTGGTGGTTGCCCTGCTGATTGGCTTCGT
>JASMKM010000039.1 GCA_030749235.1 Planctomycetota bacterium
GACTTCGGTCGACGACTGTCGCAAGATCGTCGAGCTGACCGAAAAGACCGGATTGTCCTACATGATGATGGAGACGGTGGTCTACAGCCGTGAGTTCCTGTTTATGAAGCAACTCTACGAGCAGGGCGACCTAGGCGAAATTCAGTTCCTTCAAGCTTCGCACCAGCAGGACATGGATGGTTGGCCTGACTACTGGCCCGGCCTGCCGCCGATGTTCTACGCGACCCATTGTGTTGGCCCTTGTCTTGCTCTTCCCAAGCTGGATGCGACGGTGGTTAGTTGTTTCGGCTCCGGGCGGATTCGCCCCGAACTGGAGCAGGTTCATGGTTCACCCTTTGCGATCGAGACTGCGCACGTGGCGCTATCTGATGGCAAGACCTCAGCGCGCGTGATGCGCTCCCTGTTCGACACCGCGCGTCAATACCGCGAGAGCATCGACGTCTATGGCAGCAAGCAGGCGGTGGAGTGGCCGTTGATCGAAGGCGAAGCCTTGGTAGTTCACACCGCCAAGAAGCCGGAGCCGGAGATTCCGGAACGCGTGACTTGCCCGGACTTCGCGCATTTGCTTCCCGAAGAGATTCGGGCCTTCACCACCGGCGGCGTCTACAACCTCGAGGAGGGTAGCGAACACCTCTCTTTCACCCAAGGCGGCGGCCACGGTGGATCCCATCCGCATATGGTCCATGAGTTCGTCTCGGCTCTTAGGGAAGGTCGCGCTCCATTCCCGAATGCGCGTCAATCCGCTAATTGGACCTGCGTGGGGCTACTTGCGCATGATTCCGCCATGGTCGGTGGCAAGCCCCTGGACCTCCCAGCATTTACCATCAGCAGCTGAGACGATGCTCACAGTCGCTCTTGTTCTTCTTGCACAGACTCAACAGTGGCACAGCTTCGACAAAACGCAGCTGAGCGAGTCGTTCTTCTCCGAAGGCGCAAACTATGCCGACTTCGATCGCGACGGTATCCAGGATGTGGTGTCGGGGCCGTTCGTTTATTTCGGTCCGGACTATCGCCAAAGCATCGAGGTGTATCCGGCATCATCCTTTGACGTTCAAGGCTACTCGGACAACTTTTTTGCCTTTCCGCACGACATCAATCACGATGGTTGGGTCGACGCCTTCTTCGTCGGCTTCCCCGGCAAGGACGCCTACTGGTTTCTGAACCCGGGCGGCTCCACCGGGCAGTCTGCGACTCCCGATGGCAGCCGGGTGGTGCGCGAGTCGAAGGGTTGGCAACGCTTCCTGGCCATGCAACCGGTGGACAACGAATCACCGCAGTTTGAGGACATCAACGGCGACGGCCGTCCGGACTTGCTTTGCCAGACCGGTGATCGCCTTGGTTGGGCCGAATACGACCCAGCGAATCCGCAAGCGCCGTGGACCTTCCATCCGGTCAGTGACACCGGCATCGGCGGTCGCTTCACCCATGGACTCGGTGTCGGCGACATGAACGGCGATGGCCGTAAGGACCTGTTGCTGAAGCAGGGGTGGTGGGAACAGCCAGCATCGCTGGATAGTGATCCGCAATGGACCTTCATCCCGTATCGGTTTGCCGGTCGTGGCGGCGCGCAGATGTATATCTACGATGTCGATGGCGACGGCGATGCCGACGTGATCACCGCCGACAATGCCCATGGTTATGGCCTGGCTTGGTTCGAGCGCCTCGGCGATGATTCGGCACGCCACCCGGTGGAGTTCCGCAAGCACCTCATCCTCGGTGCCGCCGCCGACGAGAATCCATACTCACTGGTGATTGGCAACCTGCACGCCATGGACTTGGTCGACATGGATGGCGACGGTCTGAAGGACCTCGTCACCGGCGCGCGCTTTTGGGCGCATGGTGGCAAGGATAAAGCCGATCATGATCCGGCTTTGCTCTATTGGTTCCATTTGCAACGCGGCACTGCCGGCGTGGAGTTCGTGCCGCAGCTCATCGACTTGGATTGCGGAGTAGGTACTCAAGTGGTGGCCGGCGATTTCGATGGCGATGGCCTTCCCGACGTGGTGGTGGGCAACAAGAAAGGCACCTTTGTGTTGAAGCATCGCACGGAAGATGTTGCGGCTGAGACTTACCGCGAGCGAATGTTGCAGGCTGTGATTGACAACAAGAATCGCGCTAGCGACAACCGCATGGATGGCGTGCACCCAGGAGGCGATTCTGGCAAGGACTTGAACCTAGGTTTCGAGCGCGGGGACTTGAGCGGATGGACCGTCGAGGGGAAGGCTTTCGATGGGCAGCCGATTAAGGGTGACAACATTCACAAGCGTCGGCCGCCGTGGCGCAGCCACCATCAGGGTGAATATTGGATTGGCACCTATGAGGTCCATGAGGACGGGCCGACCGGCACAATGACGTCGGCGCCGTTTGAGGTCACTCACCCTTATGCGAGCTTTCTGGTTGCCGGTGGTTCGCATGCCAAGACCTGCGTGCAGATCCTCGACGGCGCCAATGGCGACGTAATCTTCCAGTCATCGGGCAAGAACACCGAGGAGATGAGTTCACGCTGGGTAGACCTTAGCCAGCGCATCGGTCAGCAGATCCAGATTCGTTTGATAGATCTGGAAGCGGGTGGCTGGGGGCACATCAACTACGACGACTTCCGATTCCATGCGGACAGCGCGGACGTGCGCAAGCGCGTGCAGAAAGACATGCCACGCGACATGGTTAAGGGTTTTACGCCAGACCAAGCGGCAGCGCGCATGACCTTGCCCGAGGGTTTCCACGCTGACCTGATTGCAGGGGAACCGCGTCTGCATCAACCAATCGCCATGACCTTCGATGCCCGTGGTCGGATTTGGGTCGCGGAAGCCTACTCCTACCCGGTGCGTCGTGCCGATGACGAGGCGCGGGACCACATTCTGGTCTTCGAGGACACCAATCAAGACGGCAACTTCGACAAGCGCACCGTCTTCATGGATGACCTCAACTTGGTCAGTGGCCTCGAGGTTGGCCATGGTGGCGTGTGGATCGGTGCAGCGCCCTACTTAATGTTCGTGCCGGATCGCGATGATGATCTAGTACCCGATGGCGAAGCGCAGATCCTGCTCGACGGTTGGGGTTATCAGGATACGCATGAGACCCTGAATGCCTTCAACTGGGGGCCGGATGGCTGGCTATACGGCTGTCATGGAGTGTTCACCCATTCACGCGTCGGCAAGCCTGGTACGCCGGATGCGGAACGTACGCCGCTGAACGCTGCCGTGTGGCGCTATCACCCGCAACGCCATAATTTCGAAGTCTTTGCATGGGGCAGCAGTAACCCTTGGGGTGTGGATTTCGACGACCGCGGCCAGGCCGTGATTACCGCCTGCGTAATCCCGCATCTCTATCACGTAATCCAAGGCGGGCGTTACCAGCGTCAAAGTGGCCAGCACTTCAACCCTTATGTGTTCGACGACATCAAGACTGCCGCCGACCACCTGCACTACTTAGGTGCAACCCCGCACAGCGGCAACGGCTTGTCGGATTCGGTCGGTGGTGGGCATGCGCATTGCGGCGCGGCGATTTACCTGGCTGACCAGTTTCCGGAGGAATACCGCAATCGCCTGTTCGTGTTCAACGTACACGGCAAGCGTATGAATAGTGAACTGCTGCTGCCGAAGGATTCCGGCCTAATCGGTGCCCATGCACCCGACTTCATGCTTGCCAATGACAAGTGGTTTCTGGGCGTCGCCTTGCGTGTTGGCCCCGACGGCAGCCTGTACTTCATCGATTGGTATGACAAGCAGGCATGTCACCGCAGCGAGGTGGAGATCTGGGATCGTTCCAACGGGCGGATGTATCGCGTGCGTTATGGCGACCTGAAGCCCGTCAAAGTGAACTTGGCCGAGGCAACTACTGAGGAGCTCATCGAGTATCAACGCCATGCCAACGATTGGTATGTGCGCACAGCACGACGGATTCTGGCTGAGCGTGGCCCCGATCCGGTCGCCGCCGAGGCGCTTGTTGCGATGCTGCTCGAGCCGCAGACTCCAGAGGTAGAATTGCGACTATTGTGGGCATTACATGCCGTTGGTGGCCTTTCGGAAGATGGAGCAGGCGTGTTCCTGACGCATAAAGACAATCCATACATGCGTGCCTGGACCATCCAGCTCGCCTTGGACCAGTCCATCGACCACGGCACGTCCGCGAAGTCACCGAGGCTTTCGGTCGACTTGCTGCGCAAGTTGGAATCCATGGCGGCCACCGACGAGTCCCTAGTCGTACGACTCTACTTGGCCTCGGCCCTACAGCGCTTACCCCTCGAACAACGCCGCGGCATTGCCCATGGCCTCATGCAGCATAGCGATAGCGCCGAGGACCCGAACCTTCCATTGTTAATCTGGTACGGCATCGAACCCTGGGTGGCAGCCAATCCCAAGCTCGCCCTCGAGGACATGCGCGAGCTCTGTGCAATCCCTTTGCTGCAGGACTTCACCTATCGACGTCTTGCCGCCAAGGGGGGGGAAGCCTTGGACCTGCTCTGCCAAGCCGCAGCTCTTGCACCTTGGGAAAATGCCGCCCGCATGATCCAGCAGATCGCCATCGCTTTACAGACTCACCCGGATATGCCGATGCCATCTTCGTGGCAGCAGTTGAGTCAGCGTTTTCTCACCCACGACGGTGCTGTTGTTAGCGCGCAGACCAAGGATGCCGTGACAGCACTCGCGCTCGGCTTTGGTGACGCCAATGCCGCCATTCCATTGCGCGAGCTGCTGAAGGATTCACAGCAACCGACGGATCGTCGCCTACGCGCCTTGGATGGGTTGCTGCAGGTCCAGGACCCACAACTCCTGCCGATCCTCCAATCACTGATCGATGACCCGACCATGCGGCTCGCTGCAATTCAGAAACTCGCCATCTTCGATGACCCCTCGACGTCGTCGTTGCTATTGCAAAAACTGAGCAGCTTTAACACCACAGAACAGGGCGCCGTTGCCACCACGATGGCCTCGAGGATCGGTTTCGCTCGCCAGTTCCTGCAGGCAATCGTCGACCAGGAGGCACCGGGTTCGCTGTTGGATTCGGCAAGCCTGCGCCTGCAACTCGCCCAACTCGATGACCCGACGACCGACGAGCTGCTCACCATGGCATGGGGGCGCTCCACCGAACTAAGCGCCGAGGCTGCACAAGAGATTAAACGCTACGCGGCGATGCTCAGCGAGGAGTTTCTTGCCAAGGCCGACTTGTCCAATGGTCGCGCAATCTTCAAGCGCACCTGTTGGGTCTGCCATGAGCTATTCGGCGATGGCTTGGATTTGGGTCCCGGCTTGACCGGTTCTAACCGTGCCAACCTGGATTACATTTTGACCAACATTCTCGACCCGAGTGCCGAGGTCGCGCGCGAATACCTGCTCACCAGCGTGAAGCTGTGGGATGGCCGTGTAGTCTCAGGCATGGTGGTGGAGGAGAACAATTCCACCATTACCCTGCAGAGCGGGACCATCAAAGAGACAGTGCGTAAATCGCAAATCCTCACCGATGAAAATGGGCAGCAACGGATCACGCGCTCACCGGTTTCGCTGATGCCCCCGGGACAGCTGCAGGCATTGAGCGACGAGGAAGTGCGCGACCTAATCGTCTACTTGGCAAGCCCTGAACAGGTGCCGCTGCCGGAATAGGCGGCGCAGCTCAAGACATCACGTTCTTCTCATAAAGCCTGATCCAATCCTCGGGCGTCATCTTGGCGACCAGTTCCCCAATTAGGTCGTAGGGGATTGCATCCATCTTTTTGAAGCGAATGCAGCTTTTGCCCATATCGAGTTTGGTCGACATATGCTTCGGCCATCGCTTCTGGAACCAGGCCATCAACTTCTTGTCGGCATAGATGCCCATGTGGTAGACGGCGATGAAGTTCTTCTGTGAAGCGATCGACAGGAAGGGCAACGGCAGTGACGGGTCGCAGTGGTAACCACCAGGGTATTTGGAATGCGGCACCACATAAGCCGGAATCTTGTAGCCAATCGTTTCCTTGAATCCCTTCGGCAGGTTCTTGCGAATCACAGCACGCAGCTTTTTCATGGCAGGCTTACGGTCGTCAGGCAAGGCGTCGATGTATTCCCTCACGTTCATGGCACTGAGATGATATACACTCGATTGGTCAGGCGGTAGACTGTCCTTATGGGCAACTCTCTGGCACCCAAGCTGCTCTTCGGCGAGAACCTGCCGATTCTGCTGTTGGTCGCCATCATCGCTTGGGCTCAGCGGGCCCATCGTTTCAGCACTGACCTGTTCGGTTACAGGCGCAACCATGGCGACCCAATCGCCCACCAATATCCGGACTCATCTTCCGCATCGACATGAAAGGCCAGCGCAACCCCGCCTTGGTACGCTACCTGTTATTCGCATGCGGCGCCCTAAGCTTGTTGCTGGCAATCCTTGGGTTCCTGTTGCCGATGCTCCCGGGGACGCCCTTTCTGTTGCTAGCGATGGCATGCTTCTCGCGGAGTTCCGAACGCACCCATCGCTGGGTGCTCGGCTTGCCAGGGGTCGGTCCTATCCTGCAGAAGTGGGAGAGCGAAGGATCGATCTCGCTGCCGACTAAATGTGTTGCATCCATCACCTTGATCGCCGCGACCATCTACCCGCTGTTCTTCGAGGACCTGCTGACGTGGGTGCGTTGGATGGTAGGCCTTGTTTGCGCAGCAA
>JASMKM010000040.1 GCA_030749235.1 Planctomycetota bacterium
TGTGCCTTCGCGTATGAACGTCGGGCAGATCCTCGAGACCCACCTTGGCTTTGCGGCTAAGAAGGTCGGTTGCAGGGCATACACGTCGCCATTCGACGGCGCATCGGAAGCCGAGATCGAGAAGGTTCTAGAAGAAGCGGACATGGACTTGACCGCGACTAGCGCCCTTTACGACGGCCGTACCGGCGGTGCTTTCGAGCAGCGTGTCTGTGTCGGATATATGTACACGCTGAAGCTGCACCACTTGGTTGACGAGAAGGTGCACGCGCGTTCGACCGGTCCTTACAGCCTCATCACGCAGCAGCCGCTGGGTGGTAAGGCGCGCTTTGGTGGTCAGCGCTTTGGCGAGATGGAAGTATGGGCGCTGGAAGCTTATGGCGCGGCATACCTCCTGCAGGAGCTCCTGACCGTGAAGTCCGACGACGTCGATGGGCGTACGAAGATCTACGAAGCCATGGTCAAAGGCAAGAACATCCTCGAGCCAGGCACTCCGGTGTCCTTCGAGGTATTGATGAACGAGATCCGCGGCCTGGGTCTCAACATCCAACTCCACACCACTGAGCAGCAGTGAGCGAGGGCAGCACGATGAGCGAAACTCAGACTCCAGAAACCACTCCCGCACCCGAGGCGCCAAGGCAAGTCGGCTACATGGGAGATAACCTTTCCGTCTCGATCCGGTTGGCCTCTCCAGAGGACTTCCGCGGCGCTTCCTTCGGCGAAGTGAAGAAGCCCGAGACCATCAACTATCGGACCTTCCGTCCGGAGAAAGATGGTCTGTTCTGCGAGCGCATTTTTGGCCCGGAACGGGATTACGAATGCGCCTGTGGCAAGTATCGTGGCCAGAAACACATGGGCATCGTTTGCGACAAGTGTGGCGTCATGGTCACGACCTCGCGCGAGCGCCGTAAGCGCATGGGCCACATCAACCTGGCTGCCCCGGTGGCGCATATCTGGTTCTTCTCGGTGACTCCGAGTCGTATCGGCAACTTGCTCGGCATGAAGAAGACGGAGCTGGAGCGCGTCATCTACTTCCAGGACTACGTGGTCGTTGACCCTGGCGAGTCCGAGTACAAGAAGTGCCAGCTGATTACCGAAGATGAATACCGCCGCGCGCGCGTGCAGTTCGGTTCGTCGCTGGAGGCTTCGATGGGGGCCGAAGCAGTGCGTGATCTGCTCAATGGCCTGAACCTTGAGAGTACTGCCAAGGAGCTGCGCGAAGGCATGAAGAACTGCACTTCGAAGCAGCGCCTCGCTGACATCATCAAGCGTCTGCGCACCGTCGAGATGCTGCGTGATTCACCAAACGATCCGGCTTGGATGATCCTGGATGTGATCCCCGTGATCCCACCGGAACTGCGTCCGCTGGTTCGCTTGGATTCGGGCAACTTCGCCTCCAGCGACCTGAACGATCTTTATCGTCGTTTGATCAACCGTAACAACCGTCTGAGGCGTTTGATCGACTTGAACGCTCCGGAGGTCATCATCCGTAATGAAAAGCGCATGCTTCAGCAGTCGGTCGATGCCTTGTTCGATAACGGTCGTTGCAAGCGTCAGGTGATGAGCACCTCGAACCAGCCGCTGAAGTCCTTGACCGACATGATCAAGGGTAAGCAGGGGCGCTTCCGCTTGAACCTGCTCGGTAAGCGTGTCGACTACTCCGCTCGTTCGGTGATCGTGGTCGGTCCTGAGCTGAAGCTGCACCAATGCGGTCTACCGAAGGTGATTGCGTTGGAACTGTTCCAGCCCTTCATTATCCGTCGCCTTAAGGAGCTGCGTCTGTCTGAAACTATCAAGGCTGCCAAGAAGATGCTTGAACGCCGCGAGGAAGTGGTGTGGGACATTCTTGAACAGGTCATCGGTGGTCATCCAGTGTTGCTTAACCGTGCTCCCACGCTGCACCGCATGGGCATCCAAGCCTTCGAGCCGGTACTGATTGAAGGTAACGCAATCCAGCTGCACCCATTGGTCTGTCAGGGCTACAACGCTGACTTCGATGGTGACCAGATGGCAGTCCACCTGCCGTTGTCCTACGAGGCACAGGTTGAGGCCAGCACCTTGATGCTCGCGACCAACAATGTGTTCTCGCCGTCCAACGGTAACCCGATTATCTCGCCGCACCAGGACATCATCCTTGGCATGTACTACATGACCGCGACGCGTAAGCAGAGCCGCAACGAGTGGACCGAAGAAAGTCGGGCGCTCGCCGGTTGCTATTCGTCGATGGATGAGCTGCTGCTGGCCTACTCGGCTGGTCACGTCGAGACCCATTCTGTTGTCAAGGTCCGCTTCCCGGCGGGCATGTTGATGGCAGATGCCTTCGGCAAGCCATTCCGTACCCTGAAGCAGGACGAGGTCCTGCCGACCACAGCTGGCCGCGGCATCATCAACGATGCGCTGGCCGACGGCATGCCGTTCTACAACTACCCGCTCGACAAGAAGGCCATCCGCGACTTGATCCACGATTGCCATTCCTTGTGCGGTCGCGATGCCACGCTGGTTTTGTTGGACGACCTGAAGGCCCTGGGCTTCAAGGGCGCGACTCGCTCGGGCCTGTCCTTCGCCAAAGATGACATGCGCATCCCCGCAACGAAGTGGGAAATCATCGGTGAGACCCAAGCTGAGGTTGACCAGATTCGCGAGGACTTCATTGAAGGTGCGATTACCGACAACGAGCGTAACTCGAAGGTCATTGACTTGTGGACATCGGCAAGGGATAAGGTCTCGCAAGTATTGCTTCAGGAACTGGAGCATGACACCCGCGACGGCAAGCCATACTTGAACCCGGTCTTCGTCATGGCGCACTCCGGCGCTCGTGGTGGTGTTGACCAGATTCGTCAGCTTTCCGGCATGCGTGGTCTGATGGCCAAGCCTTCCGGCGAGATTATCGAGACGCCGATTCGTGCGAACTTCCGCGAAGGCCTACATGTCTTGGAGTACTTCTCCTCGACGCACGGTGCGCGTAAGGGTCTGGCGGATACCGCGCTGAAGACCGCTGACTCCGGGTATCTGACTCGTAAGTTGGCGGACGTGGCGCAGAACGTGGTGGTGGTCGCTGAAGATTGCGGCACACTCAACGGTCTCGGCAAAACCGCCGTCTTCCAAGGCGATAAGCAAGTACTGTCGCTGCGCGAAGTGGTCCGTGGTCGTATCGCTCGCGATACGATTCGTGACCGCGTCACCGATGAGCTGGTCGTCGAGGATGGCCAGGTCATTACCGCGGTGGCGGCACGCAAGATCGAGGAGATGGGCTTCTCGAAGATCCGTGTACGGAGCCCATTGACCTGCGAGCAGGCCGACGGCGTCTGCGCACGCTGCTACGGTGAGGACCTCGCCCGCGGTGAGTTGGTCGAGCTCGGCCTAGCTGCAGGCATCATCGCCGCGCAGTCCATCGGTGAACCTGGAACCCAGCTGACCATGCGTACCTTCCACATCGGTGGTACTGCGAGTCGTGCGCTGGTCGAAAGTACCACCAAGGCACGTCGTGCAGGTAACGTGGAATACCACGAGCTGCGTACCGTGAAGGGGCCAGAAGGCAAGGACGTTGCCCTGTCCAACACTGGTGAGATCATCATCAAGGACAGCCGTGGCCGTGAGCTGGATCGCTACAGCGTTTCGCTCGGTTCGGTGGTCTACGTCGAGGATGGTGGCAAGGTTCGTAAGGGCACCAAGCTCATCTCTTGGGACCCTCACTTCCTACCAATGCTCGCTCAGTACGACGGTAAGGTCCGCTTCGAGGATGTGGTCGAGGGTCGCACCTTGGTCATCGAGCAAGACGAAAAGACCGGCATCAAGCGTCGTAAGATCGTTGAGTCGAAGGGTGATCTGCATCCACAGGTGCTGATCATCGGCGACGAAGGCGAAGTGCTGCACTACCTGTCTCTGCCTGAAAACGCTTACCTTGAAGTCAAGGATGGCAAGAAGGTAAAGGCCGGTACGCTGATGGCCAAGTCGCCACGAGGCGTAGGCGGTACCCAGGACATCACCGGTGGTCTGCCACGTGTAACCGAACTGTTCGAGGCGCGGGTCCCGAAGAGTCCGGCAGTGATGGCGGAGATCGACGGTATCGTTGAGCTCGGTGAGAAACGTCGTGCCAAGCGTGTGATTAAAGTCAGCGATGCGTCGACCGGTGTCGAGGTCGAACACCTCGTACCGCAGTCGAAGCACTTGCGCGTCCACACCGGCGACCCGATTCGCGCCGGCCAACCTCTGGTCGATGGTCCACTGGCTCCGATTGAGATCCTAAAGATCCTCGGTGAGGAGAAGGTGCAGAACTACATGATCAGCGAAATCCAGAACGTGTATCGTGCCCAGGGCGTGATCATCGACGACAAGCATGTCGAGGTCATCGTTGGTCAGATGATGCGCAAGGTCGTCGTTGATCGCCCAGGCGATTCGCTGCTGTTGCCCAACTCGCTAATTGACCGTCACCAGTTCCGTCGCCTGCGTGACGAAATCGATGCCGAAGGCAAGGAACCACCGACGTCGAAGCCTGTCATCATGGGCATCACCAAGGCCTCGGTGCAGTCCGAATCTTTCATCTCGGCAGCATCCTTCCAGGAGACCACCAAGGTCCTTACCGAAGCGGCACTGAAGGGCAAGTCTGACGAGCTGCTCGGCCTGAAGGAGAATGTGATCCTGGGCAACTTGATTCCTGCCGGAACCGGCTTCCGCTCGTTGCTGCGCACCCGCGTCAACAAGAAGGTCGACTTCTCCCAGTTCGCCGATGAGTTTGAGGGGCTCGCCCCCGAGGGTGAGGCTCTCGAGGAGATTACGGCCGACGCCGCTCCAGGAGGGGCCTCGGAATAACCCAAACCGACTGGGGGCTCCTGAGAGCCCCTATTTCCGCAAGCAGAGCTTGACCCCTGCCGTGGAAACGTTAGACTTTTACGCCCTTTAGCCCGATTCCCCGGGTTACGAAAAGGAAACGCTAGCATGCCAACGATTAACCAACTCGTCCGCAACGGCCGTAAGCCGGTGCGACGCAAGTCTAAGAGCCCGGTGCTCGACAAGTGTCCGCATAAGCGCGGCGTCTGTACCCAGGTGAAGACCATGACTCCGAAGAAGCCAAACTCGGCGCTTCGTAAGGTCGCTCGTGTCCGCCTTTCAAACGGTAAGGAGATCACCGCCTATATCGGTGGTGAGGGTCACAACCTTCAGGAGCACTCCATCGTGCTGGTGCGCGGCGGCCGTGTTCGCGACCTTCCTGGTGTGCGCTACCACGTTGTACGTGGCACTCTGGACTGCGCTGGCGTCGATGATCGCAGGCAGGGTCGTTCCAAGTACGGCACTCGTAAGGGCAAGTAGGGAATAAGAAATGCCACGTAGCTACAAATCCACTGCCAAGTACCAGAATCCGGATCCACGTTTCGGGTCGATCCTGGCTACGAAGATCATCAACGCCATCATGCTCGATGGCAAGAAGGCCGTCGCCATGGAAATCTTCTACGAAGCCTGCGACATGGCTTCTAAGAAGCTCGATGAGACTGAGCCCAAGGATGTCTTCGTAAAGGCGCTCGAGAACGTGCGCCCTGCCGTCGAGGTTCGTTCCAAGCGAGTCGGTGGCTCGAACTACCAGGTACCTCGCGAAGTTAACCCGAAGCGCGCACAAGCCTTGGCTATTCGTTGGTTGGTCGGCAATGCCCGCAAGAAGAAGGGCATGCCGATGGCCAAGCGCCTGTCGATGGAACTGGTCGATGCCTGCAACAACACTGGCGCCTCTGTGCAGTGGAAGGACAACGTCCACAA
>JASMKM010000041.1 GCA_030749235.1 Planctomycetota bacterium
ATCTGCAGCGGCGTCGTAAGCGGCCTTGTCTTCCCAGGTGTTACGTGGGTTAAGGATTTCGCTTGGTACCCCTGGACAGGACTTCGGTATGGCTAAGTTGAAGACCTCGTGCACCTCGGTCTCGACATTATCGAGATCGCCATTCAGCGCAGCATCGAGCAGCGCACGGGTGTGCTTGATCGAGATGCGCTTGCCCACGCCGTAAGGACCACCGCCCCAACCGGTGTTCAACAAGATGCAACGGGTATCGTGCTGCTCCATCTTCTCGGCCAACAGTTCAGCGTACTTGCTAGGGAACTGAGCCATGAATGGAGCGCCGAAACAAGCGGAGAAAGCAGCTTTGGGCTCGGTGATGCCGACTTCGGTACCGGCCAACTTGGCGGTGAAGCCAGAAACGAAGTGGTACATGACCGCTTCCTTATCGAGGATCGAGACTGGAGGAAGAACGCCGAATGCGTCGGCAGTCAGCAACACGATGGTCTCTGGGTGGCCGCCCTTGGCACCAGGCATGACGTTCGGGTTCGCCGATAGCGGATAGCTGAAGCGAGTGTTCTCGGTGACTGAACCGTCGAACAGGTCGAGCTCCTGCGGATTCAACTCTTCCATCTTCTTGCCGGGTAGCGGTGGCACGTTTTCGATGATAGTGCCCGGCATCGACATGGCAGCGGCGATGACCGGCTCGTCTTCCTTGTCGAGATCGATCAGCTTGGCGTAGCAACCGCCTTCGAGGTTGGAGACGCCATTGCCGGTCCATGCATGCTCGTCGTCACCGATGAGCTTACGGTTAGGATCAGCACTCAGGGTGGTCTTGCCGGTGCCGGAAAGACCGAACAGGATTGCGCCGTCGCCACCTTCGCCGACGTTGGCGGAGCAGTGCATGCTCATCTCGCCCATCTCCGGCAGCAGGTAGTTCATGACGGTGAACATCGACTTCTTCACCACACCGCAATAATCGGCGCGGCCAGCGACAAGAACGCGACGGTTCTTGAAGTCCAAGCAAGCGATGCGGTTGGTGAGGGTGCCATCGCGCTCTGGATCGCAGTGAAAGCTAGGTGCGTTAATCATGGTCCAACGCTTACCGCCTTCATCTTCAACGCCTTCGATTCCATGGTTGAACATGTTGTGGCAGAAGAGACTGTGCGTGGCGTATTCGGACACCAAGCGATAGGGGCGGGCATAGCTTGGATCCGCGCCGCAGTAGACATCCTTTACGTAAAGGTGACTTGCATTCTCGTTCAGGTGCGCGACGACGCGATCGAACAGGGCGTCGAACTTCTCGGGATCAAACTTCTGGAAATCAGGCTTCCACCAGATTTTGTCCTCCAACTCGGGAGTCGCAACCCCAAAGGTGTCCTTGACCGGGCGGCCTGTGCAGGTCGGGTCCGTGTAGTAGACCAGCGGACCGTTGACGCCCAGCTTGGTGCGGAAGGCCTTCTGGTCCGTATCGGGGCCGCCTTCACGAGTACGACCGCGGTCGTTGGCGATGGCTTCCTCGAAAAGCTCTTCCTTGGATAGGTTGATGCGAAGTTCTACGCCGCGCAGGCCAAATTGAGCCTCAAGTTCCGCAGCATGGCTGTTCGTTGCAGTGGAGTCGGTCATCTCGGTGTCCTCACAACATTGCCTCACGGTGGGGTGGGCAGGTCAGAGGGCGATATTCTATCCCCTCTAATCCGCGAATATTCAGGTCAAACTGCGACAATCATTTCCGCGAATTGAAGGTTGTTGCAAATAATCTAAAAAAGGACTACCCGGGTAGTTCGTCTTGGGTAGGTTAGTCAACATGAGCCGACTTCACCG
>JASMKM010000042.1 GCA_030749235.1 Planctomycetota bacterium
AGTTGTTGACTAACGTATTCAGTGAGGTCGATGCCGAGACGCCGAAGCAGTGGGGCAAGTGGTGGAAGGACCATAAGCATCAACATGTGTTGCCGGAAGTGATTGTCGAGCGCGATCCCGACGAGGAAGAACGCGGCAGCGTCTCTTCCGGTTTCGTCGAACGCGCCTTTGACTTGCGTTCGGCCGGCATGGAGTTGGTCATTGTGATGGATTCGACCGGTTCGATGCAGACCACCATCGACGCCACGGTGTTGGCTTTGAAGGATTTCACCGCCATCATCGAAGGCATCTCGCCGAAATTCCGTCTGGGTTTGGTCGAGTACAAAGACACCAACGACATCTCCGGCGGCGCCAAAATCGTCGAGCCTCTGCATAAGAACTCCGACAAGGTACGCAAGAAATTGGAGAGGGTCACCGCCTCGGGCGG
Source organism: Planctomycetota bacterium (assembly GCA_030749235.1). Lineage (GTDB taxonomy): Bacteria > Planctomycetota > UBA1135 > UBA1135 > UBA1135. The sequence continues at coordinate 428 of JASMKM010000042.1, forward strand.
CGGCGACTTCCCGGAATCGGTCTTGGGTGGTCTGGAGGCCGCCTTGAGCGACAAGATCGGTTGGGGGCGCAGCACCAACAAGCTGGTAATGATCGTCGGTGACGCACCACCGCATGAGCGTGACCTGGAGAAGACCATTGCCGCCGCCGAAGCCGCCAACAAAAGTCCCTTCGGTGTCGATGCCAGCTTGTTGTTAGAGGTTACCAAGGAAGGCAACTCCGCTTCGAAGCGCGGCGTGCGGCCGTTCATCATCTCGGCTCTTGGGGTGGGGACAACCGGCGTCAACGGAGATACGCGCAGCAGCTTCCAGGATATCTCCGAAGCCGGTGGTGGCGCCTACGCCGAGGTCTTGTTGAACACCCGGTCTGGACAGGCCAGCGCCGACATCGCTGCTCATATCCTCGGCTTGTCCTTCGGCTCACGATGGAGCGACCAGACCGACGCCTTCGTCGAGATCTTTTTCGCTTATCGCAAAGCCGGGTTGTTCCGCTAAGGCATCGAAAGTGCCTCAGTCGACCGCGTCGGGCGTTGCAGCTGACGCGCTAATGCGCGGCTGAACGCCATTGGGGTCAGGTCAACAGATCTTCACGCGGTTCCAGCTCGACCGGTTGCGGCTCGTCAATCAGCTTATTCGGCGCAATGTTGGTCATCTTCTCCAAGCGCTTGCCCTGCGGTGTAACCTGCTTCTGATAACTGCCGACGGCACTGTTGTAGTTCTTGACCGCCGACTTCAGGCCTGTCCCAATCTTCTCGAAGTGTTCCGTGAAGACGCGCATGCGTTTGTGATATTCCTTTGCGACGTCGGCAATTTCTTGGGCGTTGCGTGCCAACTCATCCTGCTGCCAGTAGACCGCGACGGTTTTTAACAGCGCCAACAGCGTGACCGGCGTGGCAATCAGGATGCCTTGTGTCATGGCTTCCTCCTGCAGATGCGGGGCGGCGTGGAAGGCGGCTTCAAGCAGGTGATCGCCGGGCAGGAACAGGACGGTGAAATCGATTTTGCCGTCCATACCATCGGCATAATCCTTACGCGCCAAGGCCTTGATATGACCACGCAGGTCGCGCGCATGCTGTTCCAGTTTGTCGCGGCGCCGTGCCGGGTCAGTCTCGCCTTGGGCATCGAGGAAGGCCGCCATCGGCACCTTGGCGTCGACCGGGATGGCGCTGCCACCCGGCAACAGTACCTGGTAGTCGGGGCGATGGCCGCTGTCGATTTCCTTCTGCGGACGATAATGCACACCTTCGGTCATGCCGGCCAACTCGAAGACCCGCGCCAACACCATTTCGCCCCATTGGCCACGCGCTTGCGAACTGCCACGTAGGGCCGACGCCACGTCGCGACTACGCCGTTCCAGTTCCACAGTGCTGACATTCAAAGCCTTCAACTGCTCCTTCAACTCGCCGGCGCTCTGATTGCGTGCCTTCTCTAGTTCGCGCGTATGTTCGGCCAGCGAATTCAGCTGCTTCTCGAAAGGCTTTAGCTTCAACTCGGTTCTCTCGAGCAGGGCGCTGGAGTTTTCCTTTAAGGCTTTCGATGCCAACGCATCGAAAGAATCGCGCATCTCGCGCCGCAGGTCCTCGGCGGTGCGTTTCTCGGCCGCGTGAGTGGCCACCAAGGTCTCGGCGCGCGCGCTGGCAGCGGCCAGTTCCTGCTCGACCTGCTGCAGCTGCTTCTGTACTTCCAACTGCTTGGCGGCTGCGGCACTTTCTGATTCGGCCAACTTGGCACGCTGCCGCGCCTTGGCGAGGGCAAAGCCAATCCCTATGCCGATTGCCATTCCGGTCAAAGCAAGCAACCATTCCATAGGTGCAGTGTAGCAGCACAGGGTCCTGCGGACAGGATGACGTCGGCTTTGGCAGTCGTTACAACGGAGCGATGCATGCCCGGCAACCCCTCCCTCCGCTTCTGTTGGCTGTGCTCGTGAGTCTACTACCAGTCGCTTGTAGCACGCCGACCTTCTCCACCCAGCCGAACAAGGCAGCTCTGTTGTCCGGCCCGATGTTGGCCGACTTGCGTCCCGACGGCGTGCGTCTCTGGGCGGAAGCCAGGCAAGCCGCCACCTATGAAATCCAGGTCCGCAACCTCGATCGCAATGGCCCTTGGCTCCCGGCCCAGGGCCCGTTGGGCAAGGCTAGTTTGGATCTCCGCGGCAGTGAAGGGCGTGGATCCTGCCAGCTGACTGGCCTGGCTGCGGATACCGCCTACGCCTATCGTCTGGTGCCTAAGGTTGGTCGTGCATTACCAGACCTGCATGGGCAATATTTCCACACGCCGGCCGCTGACGGCCAAGCCTATGACTTTAGGGTAGCCTTTGGCAGTTGCGCAGGGGAGTGGGGCATGGATGCCAGTCAACCAGTGTTCACCGCCATCGATACGAAGCACCCCGACTTGTTCCTTTGGCTCGGCGACAATGTCTACTTCATCCATCCCGATCGCGAGTGGGAGAATCCCGAACTGATGGAGAAGCGTTGGCGACATTCGCGTGCAAAGGCCAGCCTGCAGCCCTTGCTGAACCACACCGCGCATTACGCCATCTGGGATGATCACGATTATGGTCCGGATAACTCTGACCGAAGTTATGCCTTACGCAAAGTTTCGAAGTCCTTGTTCAATCGTTATTGGGCGAACCCTGCCAGTGGGCAGAGCGAAAACGACGGCATCTATTTCTCCTTCACCTTCGGTCGCGTCGAGTTCTTCATGCTCGATACGCGTTATGAGCGCGCGCCGAATGAAAGGCCGGAAAGTCCCGAAAAGGTGATCCTCAGCGACGTGCAGTGGCAGTGGTTGGAGCAAGGCCTGAAGAACTCCAAGGCCGACTTCAAGGTAGTGGCCTCAGGCATGCAGATCCTGTCGGACTACCATCGCTTCGAAACCTGGAACCTATTCCCTTCACAACGTGCACGTCTGTTGGACTTCATCCGGGAACAACGAATCAGCGGCGTTTTTTTTCTCAGTGGCGACCGTCATATCGGCGAGGCCCTGCGCGAGCCAAACGGCGGCTACGACCTGGTTGAATTCACCTCCTCGCCATTGGCGGCGGGCATCGGCGAGACCTTGCCGGACCGCCAAGTACCGCAACGGATTGCAGGCACCTTGGCCGCCGTCGAGAACTTTGGCCTGCTGGATTTTCGCTTCCCTGCACCGGGCTCCTCTGACTTCGCCGAAGGGCCCGCCTTAACATTCCGTCTCTACGACGTTTATGGCAAGCCACTGGGGCGCCAGGTAGTGCTTCGTTTGAGCGAGCTGCAACCTTAGACTGGGAAGGTTCGTAACGGCCTCACCTTCAAGGGGCCGTCGGCACCCTCATCATGCTGACCACCCTCATCCTCACCCTGTTGCCGGCTGCCATCCCGCAGGCCGATATCCGTTACGCCGAGATTGCCGTCGACAAGACTTCTATCCGCTCCTTCTACGACAAGAATGCAGCGGCGGTGCTCGAGGTCGAGAAGGGTTTCCCGGTTCAGGTTGTGGCGGAGTTGGTGCCTTGGTCGAAGGTGCGCGTGCCAGGTGGCTTCGATGTCTGGGTACACCAGGACTACGTCGAGTTCGATGCCGGTCGCGGCACCATCACCTCGAACCGCGTGCGGATTCGGCCGTTGCCATCCACTTCCGCCGCATCCCATGCTCTGGGGCACTTCTCTAAAGGCGATGAAGTCATCCGACTTGGGGTGGAAAGGGATTGGGTCAAGGTGCGCTATCAGGAAAGCGTCGCCGCGTGGATCGAGACCAAGCATCTGGCTTTCCCAAAACGTGAGTTGAACGAGTGGCAGAGCCTTTGGAGCGATATGGCCGACCTGCGCATCGCGGTGCCGTTGCCGGAGGATTCTGCCGAGGGCGAAGGTGAATCCGAAGTGGAAGCTACTAACGATGCGACGGCGGAATCCTCTAACAGCACCCAGAGCAGCGAAGGCAGTCGAGGCAGCAGTTCCGAGCAGACATCCTCGGCGGAATCACATTCCTCGCAAAGTTCCAGTAGCCGTGCCGCCAACGCTTCTGCCAAGGCTGATGCATGGACGCCCTTCACCGCTGCCCAGGTCGCGATCAAGCCGGGTGAGCACCGTGCCCTGGCCGACAAGCAATTGAAGGTGCTTTCCGATGCTGTCACCAAGAGCAACGACAACTGGGATCGTGTACACCTAGACAACCTCGAAATGGTCTATGGCAACGTGATCTGGCATAGCACCGAGCGCAAAGAGATCGACCTGGCACGCGCTTCGTTGACCAAGATCGATGGTCTACGGCGCTTCTACTTCGCCGCCCTCGCTTCCGACGCGCGCCGTGCCGAAGCCGCCGGCGACAAAATCCGTGCAGTTGCCTTGCAGGATCAACGCGCCCGCGAGATGAAGCCACGCCTCCCCGAAGGTGGAGGGACCGCGGTCGAGATTGGTTGGGTGGAGTATCACCCCAAGGTCAGCGCGCATATCCCTTTCAAGGTGGTGCGCGGCTCGCGTGCGATCCCGATGCACAGCTACGACGGTCACCAGAACCTGCGTGATTTCATTCATCACGAGATCGTTGTACGCGGAACCTGGCGCGAGGACAAGACGGTGGAGGGAGAGCGTGTGCTTGCTATCACCGAACTACGCGTCTTGCCGGCCCGTCGGAAGTAGGCTTGAGCGCAGCAGTCGTCGCCTTCGTCGCCGCGGTGGTCTACGCGGTCGGTTATCGCTACTACAGCCGTTGGCTGGCGCAGAAAGTCTTCGTGCTCGATGCCGCAGTGGTCACGCCGGCGCATGAACTCGAGGACGGCATCGACTTCGTACCGACGCGCCCTTTGGTGCTGTTCGGTCACCATTACGCCTCGATTGCCGGGCTGGCACCAATGCTCGGTCCGGCCGTAGCGGTGTTTTGGGGCTGGCTGCCGGCATTGGTGTGGGTGGTCTGCGGTTCGCTGTTGGTTGGCTGCGTGCATGACTTCGCAGCCTTGGTGTTGAGCGTGCGTCATCGCGGCGAGAGTATCGGCAGCTTGTGCGAGAGCATCCTCGGCCCGAAGGCCAAGGCGTTGTTTCTGCTGTTGATCCTGTTCGGCGTGGCCCTAGCGATGGGGGTCTTCGTCTACATCATCTCCTTGCTGTTCTCGTGGAACGACGACTTCAACCCGGCGGCCCTGTCTGAATCCACCACCAGCTTCCCCGAGGTGGTCATGCCCTCTGCTGGTTTGATGATCGTGGCGATGGTCTGCGGTTGGCTGTTGTACGTGAAGAAGAAGGCCCTGCTGCCGGTGACCATCGTCGGCTTCAGTGCGCTGCTGGGCTTAATTGGCTTGGGGTACCAGTTCCCGACGCTGGGCTTCGAGCGATCCAGTTGGCCGCAGCAGAACACCTGGATCTGGATCTTGATGGTCTACGCTTTTGCGGCCAGCGTGTTGCCAGTTTGGTTGCTGTTGCAGGCGCGTGACTTCCTGAACTCCTTACTGTTGGTGCTGGGCTTGTTGTTGATGTACAGCGGCTTCTTCATCCAAGCGCCGACCTTCGATGCGCCGGCCTTCAATCCAAATCCCGAAGGCGCGCCACCGATTCTGCCTTTCGTCTTCATCACCATCGCCTGCGGTGCTGCTAGTGGTTTCCATTCCCTAGTGGCTAGTGGCACCACCGCGCGCCAATTGGACAAGGAACCTCACGCGCGGCCAATCGGTTATGGCGGCATGATCGCCGAATCCCTGCTCGGGCTGATTGCTGTGTTGGCTTGCACCACTACCTTTTCGAGCGGCAGCGCATGGGCCAAGGTGTATGTGAACTGGAGTGCGGTCTCCGCCACCCTCGGCGCCAAGCTCGGCGTCTTCATCCGTGGCTCGGCTTCCTTCATCCACCAGCTCGGTGTGCCGATGGAATTGGCCACCACCCTGGTCGCGATGGTGGTGGTGTCCTTCGCCTTGACCACCTTGGATTCGGCCACGCGCTTGTTACGTTTTAACATCGAGGAAATCGGCGCATCGATAGCGAAAGTGACGGGACTGAGGCCGCTCGGCCATTTGTTGACCAACCGCTTCCTTGCCACCGGGTGCGCCTGTGCAGTGATCTGCTTTTTCGCCTTCTTCGAGATCGACGGCAAGCCCGCCGGCCTAACCTTGTGGACCTTATTTGGCGGCACCAACCAGTTAATCGCCGGCTTGGCCTTATTGACCGCCACCGTTTACCTGAAGAACAGGGGGCGCAACTACTGGCCGTTGGCGATTCCGGCGGTGTTCATGATTGCCATCACAATGTTCGCCCTCGTCAGTAAGCTAATCGATTTTCAGGGCAGCGGTCAGACATTGCTGCTAATCCTCACCACCGCCTTGGTCTTCATTGGCGTGGGCGTCGGGATTACGGCCTTGCTTGCTCTTCGCGGCGGTGCCCGCGATTGATCTTCTCGCGTAGCACTTCGAAAGTGCCCTCGGCAATTGCAGCACGGACGCGCTCCATTAGCTTCACGAGATAGTGCAGGTTGTGATGCGCCAACAATGAGGGCGGCAACAGTTCCTTGGCCTTTAAGCCGGCGCGTAAGGCTCCGCGCGGCACGCCGGTGGCACAGGCATCACAATCACAGCCTGGCACCAAGGGCTGGGGGTCGTCCTTAAACTTCGCATTGTGCAGATGCAGGATGCCGTCGTCGGTCAGCACGCTGCCGAAACGACCACTGCGGGTGGGGTAGACGCAGTCGAACATGTCGATTCCGCGAGCCACCGATTCGACCAGATCCAGCGGCGTACCGACGCCCATCAGGTAACGCGCCTTATCCACCGACAGTACCGAAGTGGAATGACGCACACCATCCATCATTGCATCGTGGCCTTCGCCGACGCTGACCCCGCCAATGGCATAGCCGTCGAAGTCCATGGCTGTCAGACCTTCGGCACAGCTGCCGCGCAAGTCCTCGAAGACGCCGCCTTGGACGATGCCGAATTGCGCTTGGCCACTGTCGGCACCGCCGCGCGCATCATGCATGTCACGCTGTTGCCGTGCCCAACGCAAGGTGCGGTCGACGGCGGACTTGACCAACTTGCGGTCGCGCGGATCGGCGGGGCATTCATCAAGGAGCATGGCCACGTCGGGAGCCAAAGCCGTCTGCACGTCGAAGGCTAGCTTTGGGGTCCAATCGACCATGCCACCATGCACCGGATGGGCGATGCGCACGCCGTCGTCGCTTATCTTCGAGATCGCCGCCAACGAAAAGGCCTGGAATCCGCCGGAATCGGTTAGCACTGGGCCATCCCAGGCCATCATCTTGTGCAGGCCGCCAAGCTTCTGCACCGCCTCGACGCCGGGACGCGCGAACAGGTGGAAACTGTTGGCGAGCATCATCTCCACACCCATCGGGCGCAGGCGATCTGGCCATGGTCCACGCATCATGCCACGCGTGGCCACCGGCATGAAGGTCGGCGTGGACACCTGGCCATGCGGAGTGACCAGGGTTCCAAGGCGTGGGCCGTCGGCGGCACCTTGATGGTGGAGGAAGCGGAAGGACACGAGCTAGGGCAGCAGCAGTTCCAGGTCCGCGGTCAGCGGCACCAGTTGCGCACTAGGGTAATAATGCGCCAGGATTTCTGCATAGGTGGCTTGGCTCCGCGACAGGCGCAGTGCCCCTTCCTGGCATAGGCCGACGCCATGGCCGTAACCGTAACCGCGGAACACCAAGCTGCCATCGGCATGACGCTCCATGTCGGTGACCTGAGTGGAAGGGAAGTGCAGGGCAGCACGTACTTGATCGGCAGGCAGATCGACATGGTCGTCGGGGCCGAGTAGGCGCACCTCCAGCCAACGGCCGGTGGCATCTTTATGCAACACACTGATGGCGCGAAGCCATGAGCCCAGCTCGCGTTGTCGTGCTAGCTCATCCAGATCGGTGGCGGGCACGCGGTGCTCCCATAGGCCGCGCGGCGTGCGACAGGCCGGTTCGAAGACGCCCGCGAGGGGGGTAGTCTCTTTGCGGAAGAATGCAGCCGCCTCGGCATTGGCGGTGCCACCTCCGCAGTTGCGATGGAAGTAGGTCGGTAGCAACTGATCTTTCCACCGCAATACCAAGCCACGGGTGGAGGCGACAGCCTCGAGCGCCTCTTTGGTGACGAAGTCGATGCTCTGGAAGACCTGGTCGGTGGTGTTGTCGCGCAGGTTGCGGCCTTGGCCAAGGCGGTACAAGGCATAGGTGCGCGCGGCAACCGCTTGGGCGCGCAAGGCCGCAGCCGAGCCCGGCACTTGACTGGACATCTCACCGCAGACCACACCGAGTACATAATCCTCCAGCGGCAACTCCAACGATAGTTGCAGCCGTTGGCCGAGGCGACTCTTCTTATCTTCCTTGACGCGGATATGCAGCCGTCCAGGGTAGAAGTAGGTGTTCAGGCGCATCGCGTTGTCGCCTTCGGCCTCTAGGATTACATGCTTCTGGTGCATGATGTAGGGACCGAGCTGCGGACCAACCAAGGTCAAGTAGAGGTCCTCGTCGACGTCGTGCAACTCCTTCAACACCGGCCGTTGCGGGTCCTCGGCATTCACCAAGCGGCAGCGACCGGTGATCTCCACGGCGATGCGGTCCAGATCGCGTAAGGCCGTCAGCTCTACCGAGATGGTGGGATTCAGCAGTGCCGGCTCCAAACTGATTTCTTCGACCTTGTCGCTGGGCCAGAAGTAACTCACTGCCCACAAGGCCAATAACAGCATTGCGGTGTACGCGAGGTTGCGCCCAACCTCGTTCATGCCTCGGCCGAATCGCTAAGAGGGGGCGCGCTCATGCCGACCGCCGCCCAACCTTTTGGAGTGAGCAGCCGACCTTGCGGGGTACGCTGCAAAAGGCCTTGGCGAATCAACCAGGGTTCGATGACTTCAGCGATGGTGTCTTCCGCCTCGCCGACGGCAACCCCAAGGTTCTTCAGGCCCAACGGACGACCTGCGGCCTGGGCAAGTGCTTCGAGTAGGCGTCGGTCCGGTCGTTCGAGTCCACGTTCATCAATCTCTAACAAGCCGAAGGTACGCTGGACCACCGCTTCATCGATTTGGTTGTCGTTTTCTAGTTGCGCGATATCTCGAGAACGACGTAAGAGGCGGTTGGCGATACGTGGCGTGCCGCGTGCATGATCGGCCAAGGTGGAGGTGGCTGCGTCGTCTAAATCGATCCCCAACAGCTTGGCGGAACGCGCCAGGATCTCCGCCAGTGCGGTTTCAGAGTAGGGTTCAAAACGCAGGTGGTGACCAAAACGAGAGCGGAATGGGGGAGTCAGCAGGGCTTCCCGGGTGGTTGCACCGACCAAGGTGAAGGGCTGCAGATCCAGCTTCAGCAGGCGCGCATGGACGCCAGCATCAAAGGTCCATTCAATCTGGAAGCGGTCCATGGCGCCGTAGAGGTACTCCTCGACCTCGGTAGGTAGGCGGTGGATTTCGTCGATGAACAGCAGCGTGCCCCTTTCTAGTTGACTGAGGATGCCGATCAAATCCTTGGCGCGGCTTAAGGCTGGGCCACTGGTCATCTTCAGTGGGGCACTCAATTCTTTGGCCATCGCCATCGCCAGGGAGGTCTTGCCCAGCCCCGGTAAACCGGTGAACAGCAGATGTTCGACGGTCTCCTCGCGTTCCAGCGCAGCGCGAATCATCAGCCGCAGCGGCTCCAGGAGATTTTCCTGGCCGAGAAACTCCGAAAAGTCCCGAGGCTGCAAGCCGCGTTCGAAATCGACTTCACCACCCTCGGTCACACTGGGTTCGAAGGAGGAGGGTGGCCGCATGTCCTTGATTTTGCCCGCTAGGGCTGCCAATTTCCACGTTTGAAAGGGGATAACTGAGTCATTTGGGGGAAGTATCAGGGAAACTCTCGCCTGGCTGCTGTGCGGATTCGCACGAGTCGTTGCAAAAAGCATGGATTCTAGAGCTAGGCAGGCGCGGCGGGGCATGGCATGATTGTTGCTCCTGTCAAGGTCACCAGACATGTCTGGGCCCGCGTGTGAACCCCATGGAATCAAATTTCATCCTTAAATCCGTTGCGCTGACAGCCCTGCTTAGCGCGGTCTCTTGTTTCAATACTGACGAGGGTCCCAGCCCTCTGCAAAGCGACCCGAATGCGTCGGCTGAAACCATGAATATCGTGGAGGTGAGCAACGGCTTTGGTCGCCTGCTTCCTTACGTCATTCCGGTTGCGGATCCAGCCACTGGGCTTCCGACTTCCCAGGTTGTGGAGATTCGCACGATCGATGATCTGCTCAACAACCCATCGACGGTACTGAATCCGGTCAAGGAGCCTTCTTTCTGGCCGACCACCGCGACCAACCCGGGCAACAACACGGGTAACCACTTCGTGACGGTCAAGTTCTCGCGGTCGATCAAGGTGACCTCGGTGCTGGATCCGACCGCAGCCGGCTTGTCCAACAACGGCCTCACTGGCGCGATCTCGGTGGTCGCCTATGACCCAGCCACCGGGGCCAGCACCATCGTTGAAGGACGTGGCTTCATCAACGGTAGCACCTACTTCGGCTCTGGACCGACCTTGGAGAGCTGGGTTAGCAAGAACGGTCAGAACGCAGTGACCCCTGAGACTGTTACCCGCAATGGCACCGATTCCAACCCAGGGATTGGCTTCCCGGGCACTAACGACCCAACAAACGGCGTGATCGACGGTTCCTTCATCAATGCTGGATCCTTCATCAACCCCAACACCTTCGTCTTCGTTGTCGACACCGATGGCAACCTCTCCACCTACGAGACTTTCCCGGAAAACCAAATCATCCGGGTCGTCATCAAGGGTGTCGAGGAATCGACCGACCCGAACACAGGCGTCATCGGTGGAGTGCTCTCCAGCGACAACCGTTTCCTCGAGAGCGGTGGCGTGGCGACTTCGGTAGTGGGTATTGATTCCTCCGCACCGAAGCCATTGTTGGATGGCGCTGGCGGCGATGCCGTCACCGTGCCTACTGACCTGTCCACCGACATCCCCTGTGACCAGGAGATTCGTTGGAGCTTCGATGAGGCTTGTCAGCCTCACACCATCGGCCCGATTCCTGGATTGGTTCCTCCAGCGCTATCGAGTGAGTTCACCGTCGAATTTCTGCCGCCATTCCACCCGACAGATCCTCCTCCGGGACAAACGGTGCCGTTGCCTTATACGGCAATCCCTGTGAGCCCGTTTAACTTCACCGAGTACCGCATCGTGCCGGTGGTGAACTTCCCAGGCAGCGATCCCTTCGGGAACCGTTCGATTGCCACCGTCACCTACTTCCATAACGCAGCTTCGGATATGTTCCTGAACCGTGACGCTGCTTCGCTGGATGAGACTGCGGTCTCCTTCACCGTCGGCGCCGAGTGTGATGGCCTAGTCAACGTGCCTGTTGCTCCTGGTGCAATCATCGTCGCCTCCAATGGTGGTGGTCAGACTGGTGGCCTGCGTGTGATCGACCTCGATGGCTTCGGCCAAGGTACTGGTGATCCGACGCACGATACCCTGAACCCGTTCTACAACGTTTCCTTCGACAGCAATGGCAACCCGATCGCCGGCGACGTCACGAAGTTCCCGTTCAACCCGAACCTCGAGATCGCTGGCCTGTTCCCGCCGCTTTCCGCGGATGCCACCACCATCGCCGGTGGTTCGCGCGGCGTCTTGACCTTGTCGCAGAACTCCTCGCTCGAGACCCAGCTGATCGGTTCCGAGCAGGTCGGTACTGTCATCGACATGATGCTCGGTCATCCGCTTGACGTTGCCTTCAACAACTCGACCTGTCTCTCCGGTGGTGTCAACATCTGTGCAAGTGCAACCTTCCAAAACCACCCACTTGCTGGTGGTTACCGAACCGGTAACGGCATCTCCTTCGCTCCACACCCGAACCCACCGCGGATTACGCTCGCACCCGCTTGCTACTCGCCGGTGATTCAGGCTGAGGAGCCCACGCAAGCAGGTTCCGGCCTGAACCGTTTGACCCTTGGTAACGCCTTCGGCACCATCGGTGGTAACGGTCCTGACGGCCTACTGACTGGTTCGATGAACTACTCCGGTCGCAATTTTTACGGCCCTGCTCCAACGCAGCCGACCTGCCCTGACTTCACCATGCGCCAGCAGATTGGTCACTTCCTATACGTGCTCGATCGCTCCGGCGACCAGCTGGTGGTGCTGAACAGTAACCGCATGACCGTCATCGATCGTATCCCGGTCTCCAGTCCACGTGACCTGGCCATGTCGCCAGACCTAAACACTTTGGCTGTGACGAACAACGGTCCTAGCACGGTGACCTTCATCGATACCGACCCGAACTCCGCGACCTTCCACCAGGTCGTCAAGACCACCCAGATCTTCGAGGAGTTGAACAACCGTCAAGGCCTTGGACCTACCGAGATTGTTTGGCAGCCAGACGGTGAGGACTTGTTGGTGATTTGTGAGCGCAGTGGCTCCTTGGCCATCATCGATGCGGGTGCCTTGTCCACCCGTAAGGTGATTCCTGGTGTAACCAACCCACGTTTGCTGACGGTTTCCGACCGTGATTCCACCTTCGGCTTCAGTACAGGCCTCTACTACGCCTACCTGATTTCCAGCTCGGGCGAGATGACCATCTTCGAATCTGGTCCGGATGGTATTCAGGGCATCGGCTTCGACGACTTTATCGGTGCGCCAATCCTTGATGGCCGCTCCGGTTTCTCAAATGCTTCAGCCATGATGCTCGACCCTAGCAGTAACCAGCATGGAGTCTACGTTGCCTA
>JASMKM010000043.1 GCA_030749235.1 Planctomycetota bacterium
AGTGACCGGAATCACAAGTTCCGGTCCAGCGCCCTCAGGCTTGGCATCATCGTAAGCGAGAATGCGCGTGCTGTAGAGTCCAGGGCTAAGCGACTCAGGATTGATGCGTGCCTGAAAACGGTTGCCCGCGGCACTGGTGTAGATGGCGTCGGGCACCTGCACCCAATCAGCTTCGGAGACCAAACGCAGGGTAGCCAGGAAATCAGCCTTCTCGGCGTTGCTGGCTTCGTCATCGAACTCCGGAATGATGGAGATTGCCCGTTCGAAAGGCTTGGTGGATGGCAAGCCACGCAGGTAGATCCCTTCACCAATGCCGAAGGGGTTATTGATACGAATGTCGTATGCAACTTCCGAGGTGCTCATCTTGTCCAGCTCACGCAGGTGATCCAACGCCGTCTGCATATCGATGAAGCCATGGCCAACTTCGACCCAAGCATGTTGTGGCATGCGCTTGGCCGACAGGCGCATCGCGCGTTCAATCCGCGCAGGACTCTGCTCCAGACCTTCAGCGGTAGCAGCACCACGCAACAAGGCGACGCAACCAGCCATCTGTGGAGCCGCCATCGATGTACCGTTCCAACTCTCGCCCTTGGTCAGGGTCCAGGAAGGCAAGGCACTCAAGGCCGCGCCTGGTGCGGTGAAATCGATACCCAAGTCACCATTTGGCAGCGGGCCTCGCGAGGAGAAGTCGAACAACAATGGAGGCGCGGTGGCCAAGGAACCATAGTTGACCTTCTGCGTATCCGGCCACACCGCTGCACCAATCGACATTGCAGTCTCGGTGGTACCCGGTGAACCGACCGTGGTCAGCGTTGGTCCTTCGTTGCCGGCCGAAGTGACCAAAATCAAACCGCGCTTTGTGGCCTCATCGATCACCCAAGCGTCGGGTTCGTTGCCGTCGGCATAAAAGGATGGGCCACCGAAGGACATATTGGCAATCTGGCAGCCGGATTCGACCGCATAATCCATTGCCTTAGCCACGGCAAATCCGTAAGTGGAACCGCCGAACTTGCCGTCGCCAATCTTGATCGCGACAATTTCTACGCCGGGAGCGATGCCATTGAGACGGCTATTGGGCCCCTCATAGCTACCGATGATGCCAGCGACATGGGTGCCGTGACCATGGGTGTCGAAAAAGATGGTGGTGAGATTGCCGTCTTCATGAACCTGCACGGCATAGTTCAGGTTGGCCTCATCGCCAAGGGTTGCCCAGTCGCCACTCTCGCGGAAACCACTGAGCGAAGGATCGTTGCCGAAATCACCATCCTCGTCGGCATCGATGGCTACCAACCAACCGGCACCGTCCTTCCACACGGCGACGTCGTAGACCGGGCCATCATCGTGGAAGCCCTCCCACTGGTACTTGGTTTCCATCTCGGCAGCGGAATTCTCATCGACCTCTTCACCGCCAGCGGAGAGGCGTGCGACGGCCTCGTGATAACGATCGGCACCGTCCTGCCAATCACTACGCCGATCCCCCATGATGCGGCCCTGCAGGCCTCCAGGCAGAAACTCCGCACCGATGCGACCAAGATGGACCTCGCCGGAACTGAGATGACTTCCGAAGGTCAGGCGCCGACCGCTAAGGCCAATCACCGAGCCGTCGGTGTCTAGGGTGGCGGTGAAGGATGTATCAAGGCGACCATCGGTCGTGGCGTCATACCAATCAACCAACTTGCGTCGACCATCCGGGGTCTCTTGCAGGAATGGGTGGCCGGGATCGACACCGGTATCAAGCACTGCCACGCGAATGCCGCGGCCATCGTAATCGGGGTTGGCCTCAAGGAAGGCGGCGACGCCTAAATCCTCTTTCGGCAGTTGCCCAGCCAGCGATTGTTGTGGCAAGGCGTGAAGAACCAGAGCGGAAAGCAACAGCATGGAAGGGCCAGTTTAGCGCCGTTCCAGCTTTGCAAGGCTCAGCCCTCTACGGTTTCCGACGCTTCAGCCCACATCTCCAGGGTGACCAGGATGCGGGTACAGTTCGGGCAGCGGATTAGCGCCTTGGCGGCTTGCACGCGCACACGGTCGTTCGGCACCAATCGTGTGCCGCATCCACCGCAGGAATCGCCCTTTAACGGTACCACGGCCTTGCCCGGATGCTTTCCGCTGAGGGTTTCGAAGACGGTCAGCATAGGCGAGGGCACCTTGTCGATGTAACTGGCTCGACGGGCCGTGAGATCCTCGGATTCCTTCTGTAGATCCTGTTGATCCTGCTCGACGTTCTGGCGGAAGGCATTCAGGTCCTCCTCCATCTCCTCGATCTTGCCGAAGACTTCGGCATGCTTTTGCTCCAGCACCTCGGCACGCTCGAGCAACTCCAAGGCTTCTTCCTGGGCGTCGGAGTTGGCCTTGCGATGTGACTCCGCTTCATGACGGGCCACTTGGGCTGCGGAGGGATCGGTCGACTCCAAGGCCGACTTCTCCAATTTGGCAATGCGCTCATCGCGGGTGCCTACCTGATTCTCCAGGTCGTGAGAACGCGCCAGGCTGGCCTTGCGTTCGGCGGCGACTTCATCGGCTTCGGCTTGCAAGGCGGCGAAACTGGCTTCCCGTTCCGTTAACTCCACAGGCAGGGAATCAAGCCGACGCTGCAGCACCACTAGACGCTTGTCCAGCAGCTGCGCGAGGATGAGTTGGGAAAGGTTAGGATCCACGAACGCCTATTACAACGTTGCGGGGCTGGGATTGATAGTTCCCAGCCCCGCAAATCGTTGATGTTTCGACCTAAGCGCAGAAAGCGCCCTGGAGCCCTACGAGGAGCCCACCAGGAAGCCCGCGAGCTTGCGCGCACGAATCGGATGCTGCAACTTGCGGATTGCCTTGGCTTCAATCTGACGCACACGCTCGCGCGTCACGCGGAAAATCCGGCCGACTTCCTCGAGGGTGTAGGTGTAACCATCTCCGATGCCATATCGCAGTTTGATAATCTCGCGCTCGCGGAAGGTCAGCGAATCCAGGACATCGTCGATCCGCTCCTTCAGCATCTCCTGACCAGCACGCTCCACCGGGTTCTCGGAACTCTCGTCCTCGATGAAATCCCCGAAGTAGGAGTCTTCCGAATCACCAATCGGACGATCGAGACTGATTGGATGCTTGGCAATCTTCATGACGCGCTGCGCTTCATCCACCGGAATCTCGGCCGCTTCGGACATCTCCTCGATTGAGGGTTCGCGTCCGAGGTTTTGTAGCAGGCGTTTCTGCACAGCGCGCAGCTTCGACATGGTCTCGATCATGTGCACAGGAATCCGGATGGTCCGGGCCTGGTCGGCGATCGAGCGCGTGATGGCTTGACGAATCCACCATGTGGCGTAGGTCGAGAACTTATAGCCACGACGGTATTCGTACTTCTCCACCGCCTTCATCAGGCCGGTGTTGCCTTCTTGAATCAGGTCCAGGAAACTCAGGCCACGGTTGCGGTACTTCTTGGCAATCGACACCACCAAGCGCAAGTTACCCGACGACAAGCCCTTCTTGGCACCCTCGTAGGTATCCAAGGCGCGGGACAGCAACTCCATGCGGCGCTGGAAGGGCTCCAGCGGCTCCATGGCCTTAATCTCCCAATCACGCAGCTGCCCCTGCAGAGCAGCGAACTCCTCCTTGCCGGCCTTGGTGCGCTTACGTGCGGAGTCGAAGGCGGCAGCCTCGCGAGCGAGAGCAGACCATGCGCGCGCTTTGCTCTCCAGCACGCGGATGAAATCCTGCAGGATGTTCACCTGGAAGTGCAGTTCCTCGATCATGACCGCGATGCAACGCTGACGCGAACGCATGTGACGGTGGAAGAGGGCTCGTTCGCCAGCCTTCAGACGCTTATCAAGGTGGATCTCGTAGCCAACACGGGCAGCATCACGCAGGGCGCACAAGTCCTGAATGTGACCACCCAAGCGCTGCTCCAAGTCTTGCTTGGTCAGCTCATAACCGGCACCGCCATCGATGTTCGACGAAGTGCCCTCATCGGCACCTTCCTCGGCAGCCTGCTTCTTCAGACGACGATTGAAGTGCAATACGGCGAAGCTGGAGTTGGCTTGTGCCGACGGATTGACCTTCAAGGTGCGGTCGAAGGCGAGCTCCCCGTCCTTGACCTGCTGCAGCACATCCAACACCATGTCCAGGGCCAATCCGGACTCTAATACCAGACGGCGGAAAACCTTGCGAGAGACCTCGGTAGTCTTCGCCAGGGAGATTTCTTCCTCGCGCGTGAGCAGCGGAATCTCGCCCATCTGGGTGAGATACATACGTACCGGGTCGTCGATTTTCTCGAGCACCGGCTGAGTGGCGCGACTGCCGCCACGAGAAGTCAAGGTCGACAACGGTTTCGGAGTTACCGGAATCGGTGCCGAACCACCGGCAAACTGCGCGGCGTTCTCTGGCGAAGTGTCGACAAGCAGGATGCCGGCCGTCTCCAAACGATCGAGCACGGCTTGCAGAACTTCAATGTTTCCAAGCTTCTCTGCAGGCAAAGCGCCTTGCAGTTCCTCGGAAGGCAAGGATCCAGTCACCTGCCCCTTAGCGATAAGGGTATCCAGTGCTGTTTCGGTTTTCTTGTCTAACGACTTCGTTGGCATTTGTGAATCAGGGAGCGAATTCGTGATCAGTCGTTCGGGGAGATTGGGACTTCTCGTAACAAAGATTGCAGGTCATCTGATTCGACTTGCGTCTCAGTGGGAACTGCGAGAGCCTGCTCTCGATTCCCCGGAAGGGCATCAAGAGCACGTTCAAGTGCAAGGCATGGATCGTCAGGGCGGCCCTGGCGCAAGCGATCCAACAAATTACCGGCTTCATCCTGCCGGAAATGAATCAATGCTTGCTCCAGGTCAAATCCATGACCTTCCTCGCGTTGTTGTCGACACCAATCCAGGATTTTCATGGTGACGGAATCTTGCAATTGTAGCGTGTCCAGGACATCACGGAAGCGTGAGTAGGCGCTGGGGTCATGCAAGACGGCAACTAGGATTTCTCTTTCGTTTCGGAGTAGTACCTCCTCGGGGCTGGCTGATGATGGTTTAGAGGGTGAGATGGCGGGTCCTGAGTCCCCGTAAGAAGCGCCCTTGTGGCCGCTACCAGGGTGAATCAGTCTTCTTAGGGCATTTTCCGAGATCCCTAAAGTCGCACAGGCCTGATTAGCCCAAGTTTCTGCCACCACAGGACTTGGAGTGGATGCAATCCACTCGGCAATCTCTTTGGCAGCCTTATCAAGGACTCCGGGAACCGTGATGTCCGCTTTTCGGGACCACGTATCTAAACGCCAACGGAGTATATCCCACGAATCGGCCACTCGCTCGGAGAGTTCTTCTGTGCGACCTGAGGCCACCATGTCAGCGGGATCCTGCCCATCTGGCAGGCTGGCAATGCGCACATCGATGCCCTCCATAATCATCAGACGCCCTGCTCGGGCTGCCGCCCGACGCCCGGCCTCATCCGGATCCAACATCAGGACCACCGGCCGTTCCGCGCGCGCCAAACGACGTGCATGATCTTCGGTGATGGCCGTACCCAAAGCCGCGACCGCGGTCTGGAATCCGGCGCGATGCAGTTGGATCACATCCAGGTAACCCTCGGATAAAATTACCGGAGCGTCCGGTTGATTGCGCAAACCAGCCTGCAGCTTCTCCAATCCATACAGCAAACGGCGCTTGGGGAAGATTGGTCCTTCCGGCGAGTTGATGTATTTGCCCATCTGCTTCTGCTCGGCGAAGCTGCCTGGCAGGAAGCGACCACCGAAGCCGACGGTACGATCACCAGCGTCGGCCACTGGGAACATCAAACGCTCCCAGAAACGCGCCTTCAGGACACCTTGGCGTTCATCCTCGAGGACCAAGCCTGCAGCCAACATGCCGCGATCGGTGACTCCCTTATCGCGTAAAGCGCGCACCATGGCCTGGCGGTCACGCGGCGCCCAACCGATATGGAAACTCTTCCAACTGCCCTCGGGGATCGAGCGATCGAGCAGGTACTTGCGTGCGTCGGTGGCATCGGAGCGGGTCAAGCAAGCCTGGAAAAAGGCCCGTGCCTGCAGCAGGGCCTCGCGCGCCTGTTCGCGTTCGCCACGTTGTTCCTCGTTGCCGCTGCTGAACTTGGCAGGAAGCTGCAGGCCAGCTTGATCGGCGAGCACGCGCAAGGCCTCGAAGAACTCCAAACCTTCGATCTCACGGACGAAGGTAATGGCATCGCCACCGGCACCGCAACCAAAACACTTGAAGGCGTTGCGGGTGGGATGGACCGTGAAGGATGGCGTCTTCTCGGCGTGAAATGGGCACAGCCCCCAGAAGCGATTGCCTTTGCGAGTCAACTGCACCTTCTGCGCGACCACCGATTCGATGGGTAAACGCTCCTTGAGGTCGTCGATGAAGTTATGAAGGTCGTCGCTCATGAGGTGTTGGCGCTGGCAGGCAACTCCTTAATCTAGCCGATGGAATGCGGAGCGCCAAATCTCAGGGCCGACTTCGCCAGGGCGGTGATCTGCCTCCACCCCGCAGGCTTCCAGAGCGGCGGCCCACTGCGGCATCTTCTTATCCAACCTCGATAGTAAACGTTTACGTCGCTGGCTATAGGCTTCGCGCAGCACCAATCGCAACTCGGCATCCTGCTCGGCGGGCAGGGCGTCGGCGCGTTGCCCTAGGTGCAAAAAGGCGGAATCGATGCTGGGGCGGGGCCAGAAGACCTCAGGCGGCAAGCGGCGACCGACATGGGCTGTGAAAGCCAAGGCCAAGCGAATCGCCAATGGACTCCATTCCTCGCCTTTCCTCGGCCCTGCTGCCTTGTCGGCGACTTCCCGCTGCAACAATAAGGTGGCTCCGGCCAGTGGGCGCCCGGGTAGACGTGCCAGGAAGGGTCCCGAAATCGAATAGGGCAGGTTGGCGACGAGGCGTGGAGCGGCTTCGAGCTGGTGCCACCAGCTCTCTACTTCAGGATGCAGGCTTTCGTTCTTACCTAGGGCATCACCTTCAATCAGGTGCAATTGACCGCTGCGCAAAGGCTGGGCAAATCGTTCGCGCAAGAGACGAGCCAAGCCGCGATCCAGTTCCACCGCACAGACCTCGGCCCCGAGGGCGAGCAGTTCGAAGGTCAATGCACCAGCGCCGGGGCCGACTTCCAACACGGTATCCCCCTCCTTGACCCCAGCATCCTCGGGAATCCGCTTCAACAAGGCCGGGTCGACCAGGAAGTTCTGGCCGAAGCGCGCATTGGGTCGCAAGCCATGGAGCTCGAGCAGAGTCCGCAGTTCGCCCTTCTTCATGAGCCGCTGATGAAGTCGCAGAAGTCTTGCGGTGCACCGGCCATCCCGAGTCGCAAGCCGAGGGCCATCCGCGATGGCTCACGCCAATCCGACAGGATTCGTTCCATCTGCTCTCGTTGTTCAGGATCAAGTTGGTCCCAAGACGGCAGGACTTGGTTTAGGAAGTAGGCCGTGGCGTCAGCCAGGTAGCGGAAGCCGACGTCGGCTGCACGCTCGCTAGGTTCGACCTGCAGCTGTTCCCATTCAAAGGAGGAGGCGTCCCGGGATGCGTAGGAGCCGCCGCATGCGTAGAAGCGATTGGCCTCGGGATCATGCACCCATTCGCGCACGTTACCGTAGAAATCATAGGCGCCCAAGGATG
Organism: Planctomycetota bacterium; assembly: GCA_030749235.1. Classification (GTDB taxonomy): domain Bacteria; phylum Planctomycetota; class UBA1135; order UBA1135; family UBA1135. The sequence goes on from JASMKM010000043.1 coordinate 7,596, forward strand.
TGCGACCGCGCTCGAAAACGCCCACCGACAGAGGATGCCCAAGATCCAAGGCCAAGCCATTCCTGGAATTGGCCGACATCGTGGTCAGCGTACCGGAATCGGAAGCTAGGTATTGCCATTCCTCAAAGGTGGGAAGACGCAAGCCGCGCTCCTCACTCCAGCTGGCGGCCTCCTCGAAACTGACCATCACCACCGGCAGGTTGGCGCCACGCGGATCGGCGGCGAGGCCGAACTCCTCGCGCGTGACCTCATAACGCCCGACCAACAACCAATCACCGAGCGGGATTGCCGGCGGTGCGAGCAATAAGGACTCCAGGCGCAGAATTGGGTCCGGGAGGACTACAGCCTCAGAACGTGAACAGGCCCCAATCCCAAGCAATAGCAGCAGGATTGGAGCCTGTCGGAACACGCGCAATCGGTTTACTTGCCGGATAGCATCTCGACGACGCTGGCGGTCACGCCAGAAGCGGTACCGTTCACCATGTCAATCGCGAATGGGATGCCGAAGACCATCAGCACGCAGGTGAGGATCAAGGCAGCGCGCATGCCGTTGCCTTCATCGGAAGTGTTGGGACCTGCAGCTGCTGCGGCGGCGCGACCACTGCTGCGGCGTGGGGTGACTGCCTTCGGTGCCGCTTTAGCGACCTCCAACTCCTCGACGCCGTCGTCGAGCAGGGTGTCTTCTTCCGAAAGCTGAGTTGTGGCCATGCCTGTGTCGTCGAGCTCATCCAGAACGAGGTCTTCGACTTCGAGCAGTTCGCCAGCGTCTTGTTCATCGACCGCACCGCCGATGCCGAGCTGATCGGCTACGTTGGAGACATCTTCGACGCGAAGACGCATGTTCGAGCCTTCCCGGAAGGCACGAATTTCACCGGCTGAAATCAGCCGTTTAAGGTCTTCTTCCTCAAGCTCGAGCTTCTTGAGGGCGTCGTCAAAGGAGGCAAAATCGCTATCGGTCACGGGATCAGTATGGGTTCCTGGTTTGTTTAGGACGGGTTCCAACGCAAGTTGAGCTGCGCGGGTCTCCAAGGATACCTATCCTCCTGCCTTTGTGCCATCTTGGTCGACAGGAATCCCTGACTTCAGGAACTCCTTCTCGAGCTCCTGGTGGGTCAGGTCGGATTCATCGTTGTATCCGTCGAGCTGCATATCCAGCTCGATGTTGCGTGCACCAACGAATTGGACGCGATGTGAGTTGCTGGCACCGCCACGTGCCTCATATACGGCCAAATGCTGGGTCTCCTGGTCCAGAACATACAGGAGGGATACCCCTTCCATGTAGTTACCGGTAACCGCGACGTAGCGTCGGCCGCCATCGGCACTTTGGGCCTGGACGGTCTTTGGGGTGAACAGGTGCACCAAAAGGGCACCAAGCAGGCCGGCACAGAGCAGCGCGGCGAAGGAAGTGAGGCGTTGGGTGGTCATGGTTGGGTGGGCTCGACAGGAGGGGCGGGTGCGAGTAGCCGCGCCAAAGCATATTCGAGATTACATAGTCCCGCCCACTCTCCCGGTTTCTCGACCCATGCGAGTGCCTAAGAGCGGGCTTGGCGGACCGAATCCGTGATCAAATAGGGCGAGGACGTCGACGCTGCGGCCGAGACGCTCACGGTCCTGATTCTGGCCACAATCGGCGCGGAGCTTCGCTAGGTCAAAACGCAGGAAGCTGCGTAATCCCTTGCCGCGCGTCAAAGCCAAGGTGAATAAGGCCGACTCCACGCTTAGATACTCCCTATGGGCTCGTCACCCGGAAGTTCTTCGGCCGGATTTGGTGGGAACTCCAGCACCACACGGAAGCCACCCTGCTTGCGGTTCTCGGCTTGGATGGTGCCGCCAAGTCTGCGCATTGAGGCATGAGCAATGGCCAGTCCCAAGCCGGTGCCGCGCCCGACGCTCTTCGAGGTAAAGAAAGGTTCGAAAAGATGCGGCAGAATATCCGCGGGCGCACCAGGACCGTTGTCCTCGATAATGATGCGAGTGCGGTCATCGGGGAGCATCTCCCCTCGGGCGGTGATGGTGCCGGCGAAGTCGCTAGGCTGTTCATCCAAAGCATCCAAGGCGTTCTGCAGAAGATTCAGCAACAATGGGAAAAGGTCGCCGCGTGCCGCCGAGACGAAGAAGCCTTCTTGCGGCAGTTCCACTTCCAACTCGTGTTTGCGCAAACGACTGGCCAGGAAGGCGCGCAGGTCATCAAGCAGACGGCCGACGTCAGCACTGGCTTGATCGGCCTTGCCAGGTGACAACTGCAACAGACGCTGCACCAGGTCGCGAATGCGTTCTAAGGCCTCGTGCATCAACTCGCCATATTGACGGCTCATGTCGTTGGCCGCATCGCGACGTAGTACTTCCAGACCATACAAGGCGCCTGCCAGCGGACTATTGATCTCATGTGCCACGCCTGCGGCCAAGGCACCCATCGCCGCCATCCGTTCGCGATGGGCAGCTAGGCGGTCGGAGTCCAACACCTTCTTGGTGGCAGCCTCGACTTCCTGTTCCATCTCGACAGTAAAGTTGCTGATGCGCTGCATCATTTGGTCGAAACTGTGTGCCAAAGTCACCACCTCCGGTGCGCCCACCGACGGCAGTGGTGGCGCAGGCTTGGACTTGCCGAAGGATTCGGTGACCTTCACCAGGCGCTCGACTGGCCGCAGCACCAGGTTGTTGACCAGGGCCATGATCACCAGGCCACCAAACAAGGTGGCCGCGAGCGCAGCCAACAGCACACGTGCCCACGCACCATCGGTGGCGTCGCGCAGAGGCATCGCCACATAAAGGCCGCCCCATGGATGCTGTTCGGCGGCGAAGGGTTCGTAGGTGGTCAACGGAATCGCCAGCCCACCGGCGACGGCGATGGCGCGGTTTTCCTCGGTAGCGCGGACCACAGCCTCGATCACGCTGGTGACCGGAAAGTCGCGTGTGCGGTGACGCCGACCCAGCGGGTTCAGGAAGATACCGATCGGTACCGTGCCACCTTCGAGCGATAGCACACGCGTATCGATAATCATCGCATCATCAAATTGCGACCACAGCGGCCATTCCAACATGGTGGTGAGGTCATCGATCTCGTCGATACGGAAGGTGGGCACCGCCCATTCGGTAAGCCGCGACTGCAGTTCCTCGAGGCGTTTGTCCTCGAGGCGCTGACGATCCTGTTCACGCTCTGCCGTCCACCACGCCAAGGTCCCGAGTACGGCGGCATTCACCAGTACCAATGCGAGGATAAGGCGCAGACGCAGACTCATGGAACTAGGTCCAGCTTACCGTCGGCGGCGGTTGGCTTTGGGGGACGGCAATCGCTGCCGGCCTCACGCCGCTTTTCCGAACTCTTCCAGCAGACCGAACAGAGGCAGGAATAAGGCCAAAGCAATGGAGCCGACGACGCCGGCGAGCAACACCAACATGACTGGCTCAATCAACTTCAGCATGTTGTCCAAGGCACGCGTGTACTGCTCCTCGTAACTGTTACCGAGACGAACACACATGCGGTCAAGTTCACCGGTTTCCTCACCGACCTCGACCATCGCGACCACCAAGTCATCGAAGCGTTCGGAGGATTCTAAGGATGCGGCGATTGCCTCGCCTTCGCGGACTTCCTCCCGGATGTCCTCAATCGACTCACGGTAGACCTCGTTGGTGAGCGCGCCGCGGGTGATGTCGAAGGCCTCGAGATGCGGAACACCACTGGAGATCAAGGTGCCGAAGGTGGTGGCAAAGCGCGAC
>JASMKM010000044.1 GCA_030749235.1 Planctomycetota bacterium
GGATAATTGGAAGTTCCCGCCTCAAGGTGTTCAGGCAGGGCATCCGGCATCTCCAGGCGGGAACTGAAACTACCGGTGCCGCCAGACAGGAAAGGCCTCGGGTTCTGGTCGGCGCCCACGAAGAGTAGGCCGATGCCGCGCGGCGCATGCAACCCCTTATGTCCTGCAATCGAGGCATATGCAACGCCCATGGCATCCAGATCCAGCGGCACCATGCCACCTCCTTGAGCGAGATCGAGAATCACCGCCACGCCATGTTCCCGAGCCAAGGCGCAGGCCTCGACGTAAGGCTGGATGACGCCAAGGGTATTGCTGGCGATGCTCATGGCCAGAACCGCGTAGGCGCCGCTTGCCAGATCCTTGCGCATGGCCTCGAGGTCGACCTGTCCATTGGCCAACGAGGCCACAGCACGAAAGGACACGCCGCGCCCCTTGGCTGCTGCTAGCGGGCGTAGCATCGAGTTGTGTTCGTATTTCGTTGTCAGCACCTTGGCATGATCCGGCACTCCACAATGGATGGCGACGTTCAAGCCGTAGGTGGCACCGGGCGTGAAGATGACCCGTTCCGATGCAGTGGAACCGAACAACTTTGCTGCCAACGACCGCACCGCGAAAAAGCGTTGTGCGGTCGATTCACCACCAGTGCCGCGGTCGCCGGGCACGGCATGCAGGCCTTCCAGCATGGCCTCGGCAACACCCGGTGCGGGGTCGGCACAGGTGGCAGCACGGTTCCAGTTGAGGCTTTTGCTCACAGCTGCAGTTTAAGCACCAATAGTCTCGGCCACCACCGCGCGCGCGCGCGCAATGTCGCCAGTGCCACGGACCAATGCTCGGCCATCCATGAACAGCAGGACATCGAGCTCTTGGATACGAAAGCGAAGGAAACGCACACTACTCTGAAGGTCGAGGACCGTGCCTTCCAGCTTCTCGGCCATCGCCACCAGGTCAATGGCGTGCGCACCAGCGGGCAGTTGCACAGCATCCCCGGAACAGACCACCTGCGCGTCAATGCTGCCGTGATGACCAGTCAGCCATTCGAAGCTATGGTCTTGGCAACATGGACAGGCGTCGTCTAAAACGGCGTGGATGAATTGCATTTGGCCTTTCCATACATCGAGGTAGCGGTAGCCCTTCTGCACTGCCTCAACCTGACCAGTGAGGATCTTTAAGGCGTCAGCACATGCCCACCCGGCGATCACCGATACCGCCGGACCGAGAACACCAGCGGAACGGCAAGTAGGCGTGGTGGTGGCATCGGGCGGTTGCGGCCATGTGCAGCGCAGGCATGGGCCGCCGGGCAGGATGGTGCCAAGCATGCCGTGGGTACTGACGACACCTGCGTAGACATAGGGCTTGGCTTCGCGCACCGCGTAATCGTTGAGTAGGTAGCGGGTGGCAAAGTTGTCGGTGCCATCCATGATTAGCGAGACGTCGGCTAGCAGCTCTTGGATATTGGCAGCAGTGAGGTCGACCGGAAGCGCGAGCGAATCAATCGTGGAGTTGACCACAGCCAGTCGTTCCGCGGCGGCTTCGGCCTTGGGACGCAACTCATTCGCATCTTCCTCGGTGTAGAGCACCTGACGTTGCAGGTTCGAGATCTCGACCACATCTCGATCAATCAACAGCAATTTGCCGACACCAGCACGCGCCAACAGATCCGCACTGACCGAGCCCAGGGCACCCAGACCAATCACCGCAACGGTGGCCGCGCCGATGGATTCTTGTCCATCCGGGCCAATCTGCGCCAAGCGTTGTTGGCGTGAATAACGCGATTCGCTCATGGGTGGCAGGTGGTGCGAGAGGGGGGACTTGAACCCCCACGTCCTAGGACACTAGATCCTAAATCTAGCGCGTCTGCCAATTCCGCCACTCTCGCAATCGCTGGGGTGGGCAACGGGACTCGAACCCGCGACCTTCGGTACCACAAACCGATGCTCTAACCAACTGAGCTACGCCCACCATTCAGCGAGCCGCAAAGTCTACAACTCCCACGGCAGCTTGAAAAGCCTTAGCCAACCAAGATTTCGTCGCCATGCGCCAAAACAAAGGCCGAAAACAGCTCACTGAGTCTGGCCGTGACCGTTCCGATTTGCTGGTTGCCAATGGCTCGACCGTCGATTTGGCTGACCGACGCCAATTCGCCCATGGTGCCCGTGCAGAAGACCTCGTCTGCCGAGAAGAACTCGGTGCGCGACAAGTCTGCTTCGTGGGCCTCGATGCCATTGGCGGCACAGATCTCTAGTACTGTCTCGCGGGTGACGCCTTCCGGACAAGCCTTAGTGAGGGGTGTCCAGACCACGCCATCGCGCACCATAAAGATGTGGGTGGCGTTTGTTTCGGCGACGAAGCCGTCCTGGTCAAGCATCAGTGCGTCGTCGGCGCCGTAGGCATTAGCTTCAATTTTAGCGAGGATGGATTGAATCAGATTGCTGTGGTGAATCTTCGGATCCATCATGTCCGGAGCGAACCGTCGGACACTGCTAGTGACCAGACTAAGGCCAGCTTTGCCATAGACTGGCGCCTTCCATTCGGCCAAAACAATCAAGGTTGGACCTTCGGTGTTGAGTCGTGGATCCATGCCGGAGGTAATCTTGCGGCCGCGGGTCAAGGTCAGGCGCACATGGCAACCATCCACCATCTTGTTGGCTTCCAGGGTGCGGCGGATTTCATCGCGAAGGTTCTCCTTGGTGGGGACTTGCTGGAAATCCAAGGCCTTGGCTGATTGCAGCAAGCGGTCGAGGTGACGATCCAGCTTGAAGATCCGCCTGTCGTAGAGTCGTAACCCTTCCCAGACAGCGTCGCCGCCTTGGACTGCAGAATCGAAAGGACTGATCCCAGCGACATCACGGTGAAGGAGTTCGCCGTTAACGTTGATCAACAGGTCGCGATTTCGTTCGTCGAATTTCTGTAGCATGATTGGATCAGGTCGTGGGATGGCGCGCCCGGAAGGATTCGAACCCTCGACCGCCCGATTAGAAGTCGGGTGCTCTATCCAGCTGAGCTACGGGCGCGTGCGGCAGGAAGTCTAGCGCGGGAGGCCGCTGTTGGCGACCTCAGCCCTGCTAAACTCGATTGCGATGAGTTCAGTTTCCCAGACCCTGAAGGTCGCCACCGGCGTCGCCGACAACCCGGGATGGTGGGGGCTGAGTGGACGCGAATCCAGCGTGTTGTTCCTTGGAGTCTTGCTGTTTTGCGTGATCGCCTTTACCAACTGGATCCTGCCAGCTCCTTGCTCCTTGCTCCTTAGCTTGAACCTAGTAGCCAGGGCTATCTGCATAATGCACGTCCATGGCTGCCAACCTAGTGGCATCTGCGAAATTGGAATATGAGCGCGAATTGGGTCCTTTATTTGCTCGTATCTGATGATGGCAAGAGAACCTACGTCGGTGTGACCACCGACATGGAGCGCCGCCTGGAGCAGCATAATGGCCTTCGGCCTGGAGGAGCAAAAAGTACCCGTTCCGGACGGCCATGGAGGGTTCTGCGAAGCCAATCGGGATTCTCCAGCCGCAGCGAAGTCCAGGTCGAGGAGTCCTTGCTAAAACAGTTAAAGGGCGATAAGCGAGTCGCTTTTTTCGCACGTTTTTAGCGACAATTACCCCATATTCCCTGGGTTTCTGCCGATTTGTGATCTCATTTTGTAGTAGGTTACATGAGAGGGTGACGTTCGTTTCCCCCCCCTGGATGGCCTCCGTGTCGTCGCGCCTCATTCCAATCGGCTTGTCCTTGCCGTTTCACGCTAGCTCCTCAAACCCATGAAGACACGTTTTCTCCTCCCGGCTGTGCTCGTCAGTAGCTCAGTTGTTGCTTTTTTTGGTCATGGCCTTCAGGCCAGTCCAGCTGCAGCGCATGCGCTGACCACTCCAGACGTAATTGTCGGAGACATTTATGACCACATGCGTCATGGCACCGCCGGTGGCGAAAGCGCCTACAGCTTTGGTTCGGTCTCTTGTAACATTGGTAACGATGTCCTGAACTGGATCTCGTGGACCAACGAGCACCCGGTCATCGCTAGCAACATCTACCGCCTGAAAGATGGCCGCTTCGAGCAGCTGGGTCTCAACTGGTTGAAGCACGGCTTCACCGCGCTGAACGGCACCCTCTGTGGTTCCTGCCAGAACACCAACGGTAACTCTCTCGGTATCGGATGCTCCGATCCATATAGCGCCTACCTAAACGGCTTCCGCAGTTACTTGGGGCCACGCTCGGAAGTGAACGCCTACAACGGTTACTTCCCGTACCCACCAATCCTGGATCCTTCCTACTCGGGTGACTTGGCTCGGCGCATCATTGTCGACAACGACGACATCAACCCTTCACTGAACTCCGGTGCTCGTTACTTCATTGAGATCCAGTACATGACCGGTGATGATAACGCCGAGATTGGTAACGGTTCGAATAACGTGAGCTGGCGCGAAATCGCCTTCTCTGGCTCCAGCGCTCCTTACAACGTTAACTTTGTAGGCGCGACTGTCCGTGAAGAATCCGCGATTATGGCTTGGCAGACGATCGACCCGAACGTGACCATCTCCGAAGTGCAGATGCCCGGCGATGGCTCCGTGTTCGTTGCTTCCCGTGCTACCGTGAAGCCGGGTGGTGGCTACAACTACGATTACACTGTCTACAACCGTGACTGTGACCGTAGCGTCCGTGCCTTCATTGTGCCTCTGACCGGCAACGAGAGCCTCTCTAACAAGGATTTCACCGACGTGGATTACCACAGTGGCGAGCCTTACGTGAACACCGACTGGAGGTCTTTCGAAGGCCTTTACCCAGGTCGCACGCAGAAGATTCAGGCTTGGTACGGTGGCACCTATAACGCCAACCAGAACAACAACGCCATCCGCTGGAGTTCCAGCTACAGTATGCACTTCGAGTCGGACACCTCCGCGGTGATGGGTCAGGTCGCATTGGTACCGTTCAAGCCAGGCACCGGCCGCTTGTTCTACGCCAACGCTGTTGTTCCTCAGTAACACTGAGAGCATGAGCTAGAGGGATCGACCTTCGGGTCGATCCCTCCTTTTTTTTGACCCCACGTGCATTCATACTGAATCCATGAAGAAACCTCATAGCCGGATAGGCAAACGCCGCGCCATCGTGCTCATCGCGGTGCAGTTGTTCATCCTGGGGCACATCCTGTGGTGGTTGGCCAGCGGTACCACCTTGACGGCGCTTGAACCGTCCGAGGCGATGGAGTTCTCCAAGCGAGGCATCATCAACGCCGGCCTAATCCTGTTCACGATGGCAGTGCTCGCCACCATGATCTTTGGCAGGTACTTTTGTGGTTGGGGATGCCACCTTTTGCTACTTCAGGATGCATGCCGCTGGTTGATGATGAAAATCGGAATCCGACCACGCCCGTTCCGCTCGCGCACGCTGCGTCTAGTGCCGATGATCGCCTTTGCCTACATGTTCCTGTGGCCGATCGTCCAGCGTTTGCTCCTTGGGCATCCTGCGCCCAAGATGAGTATGCACCTGACCACCAACTCCTTCTGGGCCACTTTCCCGGGACCGGTGGAATCCACCATCACCTTGGTGGTGGCTGGTTTTGTGGTTGTCTATTTGCTCGGTTCCAAGGCCTATTGCACCTACGCCTGCCCTTACGGAGGCATCTTCGGCGCCATGGACAATTTCTCTGTGGGTCGGATTCGCGTTAATGATGCCTGCAGGCAATGTGGCAAATGCACGGCTGCCTGCAGTTCCGACGTACGCGTGCATGAGGAGGTGCGCGACTTCGGCATGGTCATGGACCCGAATTGCATGAAAACCATGGATTGCATCGAGGCCTGCCCGAATGATGCCTTGCGTTTTAGCTTTGGTAAGCCCGCGGTGTTGGCCAAGCAGCGCGCCGACGGCCGCAAATCCAATATCGGGGTACCTACCTGGCCAGAGGAAATCCTGCTCGTGGTGGCTTATGCCTTGGGTTTCTTCGCCACCCATTCGCTTTATGGGCGTTTCCCGTTTCTGCTCGCCTTGGGCTTCGGCATGATGACTTCTTTTGGCGCATTAACCTTCAAGCGGATGCTGCAGCGCCGGGATTACACCTTCAACACCAAACCATTGAAGCGCAAGGGTAAGTTCACCACGCGCGGCTATGTTCATCTGCTGTTGGTTCTGCTCTGCGCGGGCCTGTTGGGGCATTCCCTTTGGATCCAGACACATCGCTGGAAGCGCGACGCAGCTTTCGCCGACACCAACTTTCATCGTGGCTCCTGGTTACGCGGCGACTTCTCAATCGAGTACATCGAACCGGCCTCACAAAAGGCGATGGACGTCGCTGCCAAGGAGGCGGCGTGGTTGAGTGAACATGGCTTAATCCGCGAAGACTTAAACCCCTTCATCGACGGTTGGAATCAGCTCTTCGATGGCTCCGTTGAAGGGTTCGAGGTCAAAATCAAGGAGGTCCTGGAGTTGCGTCCTGGCTTCGGCGAGGTGCAGCTGCAATACGCCTATTTCTTGATGAATTTGCAACGCTTCCACGATGCGATGGTGCAGATGGATTCGGTGTCAAAACGTGATCCACGTTATCTGGATGCGCGTCGTTCAGCCATCGCCCTGCAGGAGCGACTTGGTCACACCGACGAGGCCGAACGCCGCAAAGCGGAGTTGGAGTCGCAAGGCTTCAGCCTCGAGCCTTGACCCCGGCGCCTTTAGTGTTTGTGTTCACGCCCAACAGTTGGCTCGATCAACATGCCGTCGGCGTAACCTAATTCGGCCAAGGCCTCTGCCTGACCAGCGGCCAAGGTGCTGGTGGCCTGGTAATCCTCGAGAGCCATTTCCTCGACCAGCTTGTCGAACAGCTCCTGCTGCTTATCGGCATGATCCTCTACGTCGAGCAGATTGGCAAGCTCCTCAGGGTCCGCGCCTAGGTCATAGAGCGCAGTAGGCTTTGGAGCAGTGGCACCACGATTGGCAATTA
>JASMKM010000045.1 GCA_030749235.1 Planctomycetota bacterium
CGCATCGAGGCCATCTATTTTGACAAGGACAACGCGCGCGGCCTTGAAGGCACCTATATGTGGTTCGCCGAAGAAATTGGAGAACTGACTCGAGCCTTGCGTCGCAACGATGACCGCGAGAACCTTGAAGAGGAATTCGCCGATGTCCTCGCCTGGCTGTCGACCTTGGCGTCGATTCGCGGCATCGACCTTGCTGCAGCTGCCGAGAAGAAATATGGTGACGGCTGCCCATACTGCAAGGCGATTCCGTGTAGCTGTCAGCATTAGTGACCTGCGAGCCGCAAGAGAAACGGCTCGTTTCTGAATCTAATCGGGTTTGTCGTGCGAAAGTACTTCTGTCAAGAATAAATGAAACGCCGTTTCAATCTCGTCGCCCTGGTCCTCATCACGCTTTTGACATCCATCTTCATGGCTTCGTGCCAGAGTCCAATACCGCGTCAGGATGTGGTCGGTCGGATGATGCCGGATGTCGTCGGCGAGAGCCTCGACGGTCAAGTGGTGTCCTTGCCGCAAAGGGATCGTGGCCGGCCAGCCGTGGTCTTGGTCGGATACAAGCAGCGTGCGCAGTTCGACGCCGACCGCTGGCTATTCGGTCTGTTGCAGGCCGAGACCCCGGTGGAACTTTGGGAGCTGCCTACCATCCCTGGGATCTTTGGCGGCCTGGCCTCCAGCTGGATCGACAACGGCATGCGCGGTGGCATACCCAAGGAGGATTGGGGCGTGGTGGTCACCCTATATGGCGATGACGCGGACCGCATGAAGGATTTCACTGGAACCGAGGATGGCCACAACATTCGTGTCATGCTGATCGACTCCAGAGGACAGGTCCAATGGAGCCATGATCGCGGCTACTCTGCAGGCAAGATGCTGGAGTTGGATCGCTTGGTGCGATCCATGGTCGAAAACCGCTAATAGGTTTACCGTAGAGTCGTGCTGTTTGCTTTTGCCGGAGCCAGCCCTGGGGCGCTACGACGGCAAAAAAAGAAGCAAGAGACTTCGCTGCCAGCCCCCTGGATGAATCGATGGCAACAAAACCGTCTTGCTTCGTATTTACGATGGGCCCAAGGGGAATTGAGTTCCAAAGATTTCGAAGACCTTTTGGATTTCTTGCCTCCCATTCTCAAAAAATGGCTTAGAATTGCCACAAAGCCTAGTTTTTAGAGATCAAAATGAGCAAAAAAGATTTGGAAATCAAGTGCCCTGACTGCGGCAGCCGCCTACGTATTGACCGCGAGACTGGCGGAATCATCGCTCATGGCCGCGAGGACAAGGCCAAGGACTTGGCCGACGTGAAGGCTCGGATGGAAGGCAAGACCCAAGCCAAACGTGATGCCTTCGGCGCAGCCCTGAAAGCGGAGCGCGGGCGCAAGAATGAGCTGGATTCCCTGTTCAAGGATGCTGCCGAGAAGGCATCAAAGAACGAAGAGGAGGAGCCGGACAATCCGCTCGATGAGCGCTGGCGATAAGTGCCGGCGCAGCCATGAAAAAACGCACCTGCCGGAGCAGGTGCGTTGGGGAAAGACGGCGCTTTCGCGCCAGCGGCCCTCTCGCAGTGGCCGTGATCTAAGGAGTCCTAGTTGGAGTAGAACTCGACGATCATTCCGAGGTGCACGTCGAACGGATGCTGCGCACCCTTCGGCTTGTCGGTGATCGTGATGGTGAGGCTTCCGCGATCCAATGCCATCCACTCGTAGGTGGACTCACCACCCATGAGTTCGATATTGCGCTCGATGCCTTCCTTAGACTTCTCCTTGACCGTGATGACGTCGCCGGCGCGGACTTGGTAGGAAGGGATGTCGACCTTGCGGCCGTTCACGAGGATGTGGCCATGGTTGACAATCTGACGAGCCTGCCAAATGCTGCGACCAAAGTTCATGCGGCGCACAACGCTGTCCAGACGACGCTCGAGGATCTCGATGAGGTTCTCGCCGGTGTTACCCTTACGACGGATGGCTTCGTTCATGTAGCGACGAAGCTGCTTCTCCTGCACATTGTAGTAGTAACGAAGCTTCTGCTTCTCGCGGAGACGAACACCGTAATCGCTCAAACGACGCATGCGCTTCGCGGTACCGCCAGGAGGGGTATCCAGGCGACGGGTGTTCAGGTGCTTAGGGTTGTCCGAAATCGCCACGCCGAGCTGGCGGGAGAGGCGGACCTTGGGGCCGGTGTAGGTAGCCATTTAAGTATCGTCAAACCGCCCGGAACAGAAGCGCTCCTGGGCGAAATGGGCCGGATAGGGTATTCGGAGACGGCGAATCCGTCAAGTCATCAGTCTTTGGATTTTGGCCGGAAACGATCGATGAAAGACGCGTAATAGGCAGCCAACTCCGGCATTTTGGCTTCGGCGAAGTAACGCGAGATCCCAGCGAAATCGCGGTCTCGGAAAATGACTCGGCTGCCGTGGGCTAGCGCGCTGGCCGACGGCGACTTTGGATCCATACGGCGCAGAATCGCTAAATCACGCAACAGATTAGGAATACGCACAGCACCGAGATGAATCTGGACCAGCTGGCCGTTCTGATCGAGTAGCAGACTGACCGGCAGTGGCATGTCCACATCCTTGGTCAGGACCGCCTCAGCGAGGATCTTCATGCCGGCAGTGACTTCCTTCGAGGCCACTCCAGCGTGCTGTTGCATGTTGACTGCGGCCAAGATTTTTTTGGCCTGGTCAAACTTTTCTGGCCCATCAGCGAGCATCGGGACGATCTGCAGGCCCACACTCTTCAGTTTCTTATGCCTGGTGTGGAAGGCGTCGAGCTCCTCAAGACAAGCTGCACAGGTTGTTGACCAGAAGTTAATCAACAGCGGGCGTCCGGCGAAATCACTGACCTTGCGGTCTGGGTTTTCGAAGGAGGGTAGCGGGAATTCGGACATCGGAATCTTGGTGATCACCGTGACCCGACCCAAATCGCCGTTGTCCATCCGCTCTTGGGCCTGCGGTGCATGAGACCAGGCCACCTTCTTGACCGCTTCCAAAGAGGGGGCGCCAGCGCCTTGCTGCAGCACCAGGTGCGCATCGACCCCTAGGTCATGGAACTCCTGGGTCTCACCGTTGGGCCAGCGCACCGTCATCTTGTCGACCTTGGTGGCATCGTCGAGCCCAAAGAACAAGGTCTTCGAGGATTGCGACAAATGACCATCGCCGGCGGTGACTGTGCGGGTCAACAGACGACCGCCAGCCTCGACGACGACGCGTGCACCGATGGCATCGCGATTCACTCCGAAAGTCTGGCTGCTCAAGCGCAGTTGCAGCCAATGGCGGTCACCGCCGATTTGGTTGCGCAGCAGGCGCAGTCGCGGGGCCGTGCGGTTACGCAGCAACATATCGACTCGACCATCACGGTCCCAGTCGACCAGGCCGAGCGCGCGTGCATCCCCGATGAAGTCGGTGGCTGTGACCGATGAGGCATCGATGAACTGCTCGCCACGCACCGACAAAAACATGCGGTTACGTTCCCGGCCGCTCCATGACAGGCCTTGCTTCTGCACTAGGTGTGCCATGCTCGCCCAGGCGTCGGCATATTCTGGAGTGGGAGTGGTTTCGCAGGAAGGGGACTGCGACGTCACGCGCCGCCAAAAGAAACTTCACAAGTCTTGGCTGTCCTCGTTGGTGAGGAAACCGTTCGGAGAGTAGATGTCGTCGAAGCCATCATTGTTGAAGTCGACGAACTTCGCGCTCCATGCCCAGCCGCCGACTGCGATGCGCGTTTGGTCAGTGACATCGAGGAAGTCGGTGCCTTCGCCACCAAACAACAGGCTGTTACCGCGCGCATGGCGCACATAATCCTTGTGCACCTCGACATCATTGCCGTCCATGAACTTATCGTTCTGCGTGGCGATGCGTCGTCCGGCCGAACTGAACATATTGGTCACTAGGATGTCCATCTTGCCGTCGAGGTTTGCGTCCGCCACGCTCACGCCCATTGCCGCGCCGATGTCGTCGGCACCACGCGCCACGCCTTCATCATGAAAGTGGCCGTTGCCGTCATTCACGTAAAGGTTGTTACGACCAAAGTCGTTCGCCACATAGAGGTCCATGTCGCCATCGCCATCGAGATCTTCCCAGATTGCTCCCAGGCTGAACTTGTGGTTGTTGTCGCTTAGTCCGGATTCTTCAGTAGCGTCGACCCACTCATAGCCGTCATTGCGCCAATAGATGTTGTTGGAACCGTTATTGGCATCGTGGTAGGGGGTCGGCATACCGCCAATCAGGCCACCAGAAATGTAACGACTGGCGTAGATATCCAAGTCGCCGTCGTTATCCGGATCGGCCGCGCACAAGCTGAACACCTCGGTGTTGTCCGGATAGCGCAAAGTCTTACGCTTGTCGAACACGCCTTGTCCGTTGTTAAAGGCCAGCAACACGCTGGAACCAATCGACATGGCGAGATCCTGGTCGCCATCGTTGTCTAGGTCGAGAATCAACGCTGCACGCGTGTTGTCGAGGAAGTCGACCTGCGCGGCCTTCGAGATTTCCTCCACGGTGTGGTCTCCTTTATGGATGTACAAGCGGTTCGGCAAACCACCTTGTTGAGGCACATAGACATCGTCACGGCCATCGCCGTTGATGTCGCCAACGGCAATGCCTTGACTGCCGATGTAGCTTCGGCCAATCAGGCGATCGTGCTTGCCCATGTATTGGTCCACGCCGTGCAGCATTTGTAGTTTCCAGCGTGGAGTGTCGCCGAAAGTCGCGGCAGTGATGTCCTCGAAGGTGGGCTTCAAGGAGATCAACTCTTCATAGTGATGTACCTCGAGGGATTGCATCTTCACATGCTCATCATCCTCACCGATTAACCAGGTGATCGTGCCTTCGATGTTTACTTGCGTAATCATCGGTGCTTCACCGGCGGCGAGGTGCATGATGAACTGCGTTTGGAAGGTATTGCCGCCGGACAGCTCCACGCTGATGAACTTGAAGAAGTCATTGAAGACGGGCCCGCCTTCTAAGGCCGTGCGTAAGCCCGTGGTCGCGCCTCCAATGTCATCCACACCGAAGCGGTGCGCTTCCATCTTGGTAGAGTGCAGCACTGTCATGGTGCCGTCGTGAAAGACGGTGTCCAAATGCGACGGGCGCAGGGCACTGGTGGTGAAACCATCGGCAAGACTTCCACTTGGCAGATCCTTCTCATGAATCAACCAACCCAGGAATTTCTTCAGGCTATTTTTGGCCGCGTCGTGCAGGACTTCGCTTCGCCAACCACCGGCGGCTGGGTCGACATGTTGCACATTGGCAGCCACGCCCGACGCGACCTCAGGGTCATGCGTCAGGAAGGTGGGGCCTTTTTGGGGGTCCTGGGTGCACGGAAACAGGGTGGAGACCGTGCAGAAGAAGGCTAGGGAGACCTTCCAAGTTAGGGGGGGCATGTCTCCATGCTAAAGCAACTCGGCTCGCGTGGGGTCAGGGTGCGGCAAAAAATCATGTTTTGGTACCCTTTTTGACTTGCTGCTGCCCCTACTGACCTACACGGGCTTGTTCACGGTTCTCCACATCGTGTTCTTGAGTGGAGTGAGCCCGGACTACCATCGTGCGTTCAAGTTATCGCGCGCCATTCCCGCCGCGATTCTGACCTTGATTGGCCTCATCGCCGCATTCATGGCGATCGGGCATTGGGATGAAGCCTTCCTGTATCGCCACGACCCGGCCAACGTCACTGGCGACCATTTGATGTGGCATGGCATGTTGGTCGTCATGGGGCACCTGATCTCGGACTTCGTGTGGATGGCATACGGTTTGCTTGCGCGCCGCATCGTCCCACGCTTGGATTTGATTATTCATCACGGCGTTTGCCTCGCGTGTTTCTCCTATGCGTTGTGGAAGGAAGTCGGCTTTGCCTTGTGCTTGATCTCCTTGGTCTCGGAGTTGATGCCTGTCACCACTGGCATCAGCGGGTGGGGGCAACACATCGGTCGCAAGGATGTCATGGAGCTGGCCAATCGCATTCGCCTCAAGGTCTTGATCTGGTGGCGACGACCATTGTGGTTCTTCCTTGCTGCACTCACCGCGCGATCGATCCTGGCCGGCGAGATCCCGGAAGGATTTGGCTTGGCATTCAGTCTCGCTGTGGTCGGATTCACCACCTTAATCTTCCTAGATAAGTACTGGATCGCGAAATGCTCCATGGCCAGTTGAGGCACGGAGCATTCCATTGCGCACCGTTCTTCGCAGCGGTCGCGACTCGCAGGCGCTATGCCTTTTAACCGGTCAGGGAATCAAGTAACTCGCACCGCGCGTGCTTGCCGCGTGGCCACCGGCGAATGACAAGTTGCACAGGCCATGGTGTCATCGCTGGACAGCTGCTCCTCGAAGAAAAGCATCTTGCCGAGCACTACCTTTGTGGAGTCGTCGGGTTCTCCGCAGGTGCGATCGACCTTGGTTGACTATGGAGAGTCGAACCCAAGCTGCGGACACGGGTTCCACAGCGATTTCATTTCCACCATTCAGTTGCGGATTTGGAACCATGCACCGCCACTGGCGAGCAGATTCTGCGCACTGCTAGGTTCTTCGATGACCCACTGCGCGAAGAAGCGCGAACCGATCAGGTTGGGGTCGTCAGGAATCGGCAGAAGAACCGTCGCGTAACCGCGACCATTGCCATCGTCGGAAGTCATCACGTAGTAGTCGCGCGCCTGACGAGGATCGGCGAAAAGCGCGACGCCGCGACGGACCGCACCATAAAGAGGCGCGACCGAAAGAAGGAGGCGCGAATTGGCGTTTGGTGGAGCGTTGTCCAAGCCGACGCGAAAGCTAGCCGAGCCAGTAATCGGAGGTTCTTTGGCTAACAGGCGTGGCAGCTCGCCGCCTGGGCTGGCAGGCGTGGCATGTCCGTATTCATTGCTGCCAGCGGGATAACGTTCGCTGTAGAGCGTTGGGCGGTCGAAGGGATAGGTCTCATTGGCCACACGCGGGTCGGTCAAGGCATTGCCGACGAAGTCCATAATCTTGTCCATCTCGATGCCGGGCACGGTGTTTAGCGGCACCAGCAGCGCGTCCAGGTTGTCCGTGACCGGTCCGCCACCATCCATATACAGCTGGCCAACGCCACCCGGCCACAAGTCGGTGTGTTCGCCGTTGTGCATATAACGCGGACGCAAGCCCGAGTTCAGCAGGGATGGCGACTTAAACTTCCCGCGGTCCTGATAAAGACCGGTGACGTCCATGCGTCCAGGATCCTCTTGCCAATCACGCAGGCCCAAGTTGAAGAACTCAGGCTGGGTGAAGACCGGCGGTTGATGGCAGGTGATGCACAAGGCGTTGGTCATGAACTGGTCATGGCCGGTAATCTGGTCCGGGGTCATGGCGTTGGTCTGTCCCATAAACCAGCGGAAGTACGGCGTGTCATCCGGAACCAAGGTGCGTTCATAGGTGGCGATCGCGAAGATGATGCGTTCGGCGGTGACGGCGGGATCGCCGTAGACATGCTCAAACAGGTCTGGATAAGTCGGATATTGGGCGATGGCTTGCGCTACATCCGGTGGCAAGTCAGTTGCCAAGCATAGTGGTTTGGATTCTGCGATTTTGGCGGTGATCATGGTCCAATCACGACCTTCGTGCGCCATCTCGGCAGTGCTCACAGGCGGTCCTGCGATTTGGCTTTCCAACGAACCGCCGTAAGCAATGCTGACTAGCCCAGTGACCGGATCGATGAATTCATCCCCGGCACGGCCATCCCAGAATGCCGTCGGCGAATACATGGCTCCGAAGATATCGGGGCTGCGGCGGCGGGTGCCCTGTTCTTTCAGGCCGAAGACTGGATCGGGGCTGTACTTGCCGTCGGCTGTGGAACGGATGATGCCGGGCGTGGTTACATAATCATCGGCGGTGTTCAACAAGCCGTCGTAGCCCGGGTGTGCCTGTTCACGCGGATCGGCGAAACCAGCGGCAGGTATGTGGCAAGTGCCGCAGGCCATGGTGTTGTCACTGGACATCTGCTCTTCCCAGAACAAGATTTTGCCGAGCACGGCTTTCTCAGGCGTGACCAGGTTCTCGATCGGGGCAGTCGGTGGGGGCAACGGGCTGCTTCCTTGCGCGGCAAGCGAGCCGACCGGGGCGAGGACGGCAATCAAGGTGATGAGGCTGGAGATGGATTTCATCGGAATGGCCCAATTGGAACCTGACTCTAAGAATACCCCGAAAAAACAGCCTCGAGTTCGATATTAAATCAAATAACTACCCAATGCTCCCTAAGCTCAAAGAACAAGGGCTTTCCCCTTTCATTGTTCTTGCGTCACACTAGTCACCATGATTGTCAACACGGCGTCTTCCATCCGCCGTGCCGACTTTCTAGCGATTGCTGGTGGGCTTGACTCAATATCCAAGCTGCTCGATCAGCTCGCGATCTTCCTCCGAGATCTCATCCTCCTGGGTTTGCGCCTCAGCACCCGTGCCGTTGTTCACATTTGGACCCACGGGTTCCTTGTCAGAGGAGCAACTGAGGAACAATGCCGCGAAGCCAAACAGGAAGAGGAATCTGCGCATGAGAGGGAAGTTTATCACGTGATTTTGTCTGCCGTCCGCGCGATGTCAGGGTTAGGATGAGCCGAACCGAGATTCGGTTTCCCATGGAATCTATGGAAGCTTCAACAAGTCGAGCAGGAAAGGGGGTGGCCCTGATGGTCGCAGTAGCCCTGATTGGCGTCGTGGCGTGGTCCGCTTGGGCGTGGAAAGACAGCCAACAAATGCTTGTGGAGGCGCAAAAGGCTGTGATTGCAGCAAGAGCCGAGGCCGATGCTGCTGCCAAAGCTGCCAAAGCTGCCAAAGCTGCCAATGCTGCCAACGCTGCCAACGCTGCAATCGCGAAAGCGAAGGCCATGGCCGACGTACCAGCCGACATTGCCATCACCGAGGCCTCCGATCACATCCAAGGCGACAACGAGCATGCCCTCTCCCATGGCCGCGTCATGGTCCTGGTTGACCCACTTCCGTGGGTAGAGGCCTTACGCGCTCCGACTCCTGATCAGGCTGCCGAAGGCCAAGCGCTGTTGGCGCGCCATCGCCTTGCTACCGAACTGAAAGCACAGTGGCCAGCGCCGCCAATCGCTCCCTTCCCGAAGGAGTTGCATCTGCAGTTACTGGACCTGGAGCTTGAGCAGGCGGAGTTGGTCTTGGCCTACAACCAACACTTACTTGCCTTGGGGTGGTCAACGGTTACCACTGCCCCGGCTCCGTTGGTCGCCGCCTTACGTTCGCCCAGTCCGGAACAACGCGCCGAAGCAAATGCAATCACCACACGGCACAAACTGAGCGTCGACTTGACAGCACGTTGGGTGAATCCAGCCTTACCACCTGCCATGGTCGCTGAACTCAAGGTGCCCGAGCGCACGTCGGCGGAACTCGAGGCAAAGTTCCTGCGCCTGGCCAAGGAAGAGATGAACATGAAATCCGTGCAGCTGGCGGAAGGTCCATGGACCAAAGCTGTCGATTCGGCATCGGCAGAAGCCGCGTTGGCGTCGGCGGAGGACTTGTTGGAATTGCTCAAGAAACCCGGCATTTCGACCACGGAGACTACCGAGATCACGCAAAACTTGGAGGCCGTCAAGGTGGACGCTCAGGCCGCCATCGAAGCGCGCAAGGTCGTCGAGGCAAAGTTGGCCGCCGAGGCCTTGGCCAAGGAGAACACGCGCCTCAATCCGTTCGAGAATCGCGGTTGGACCATCGTCGACCGCGTGGCCGGGCATGGCGGTTTCGCCAAGAAGCTGATGGATCCGAGGACTGGGATCACCTTCGTTCTGATCGCGCCGGGGGAATTCCAAATGGGTTCGCCAGCGGCGGAAGTCGAGCGCGAGGTCGACGAGGCGCCGCATACCGTGAAAATCACCCATGGTTTCTATCTGGGCATGACCGAGGTCACTCAAGCACAGTGGCGCAAGGTCATGCCCACTCACCAGGCACCGAGTCATTTCCTGGGTTCCACGCTGCCGGTCGAGTCGGTTAGTTGGGAGGATTGCGGCGAGTTCCTGGCCGCCGCTGGCGCTAGCTATCGCTTACCCACCGAGCAGGAATGGGAATACGCATGCCGTGCGGGAACCACCACACCATTCTCGGTCGGCGCGGTAATTACCAATGCGCAAGCCAACCTAGATGGCCGCGTGCGTTACGGCGAGGGCGGGCTCAGCGGTGCCTTGAACAAGACGGTTGCCGCGGGCAGCTTGCCGGCCAACCCTTGGGGTTTGCATGAGATGCATGGCAACGTCTGGGAGTGGTGCTCCGACTGGTACTCCGAAGATTCCAGTAGCACACCCGCGTCTGGCGAGAAACGCGTCTTGCGTGGCGGATCTTGGATCAACACGCCACGCTATTGCCGCTCGGCGAATCGCTTCATGGAAACGCCGAGCGCCCGCACCTACGTCACCGGTTTCCGCGTGGCTGTTGACTTGCCTTGAGCAGCTTCAGCCCTTTGTCTGCTGCGATGACCCTTGCTCTCGAAGCGGTATCGGTACTCGCTTCGTGTTCGCACAAGTAATCCGCTAATCCGAACCCTTTGCGCTCGTCTTTCGCCCTCACCCTGCGGCAACACATGTGGCTGGGGGTTCTTTTTTATCATGCTGCCCCATTCGCCAATAGCGCTGTTATTGTCGGCAGTTCATGTTCCCGCTACGCCCTAGCTCCATTTCCCTGCTCACCGTCTTGCCGCATCTCGTTGCAGTGTCTTTGGTTGCCACCTTTGGCTTCGCTGCCTCGCCTCTGCTCGCACAACACTCCCAAGAGCCCACTTCGGTCACCCTGGAAGGTACGGTCATGGCCGAAGCGCCAAGCACCACCAGCATTAGCGATTCCCCACAGCGCTTCATCACCCAACATGAAGGTACATTCAACGGTCAGCATGTGGCCTATAGCGCCATCGCCGGCGAGACCTTCCTCAAGAGCAAGGACGGCGAGCCGCGCGCCAGCATCTTCTCCACTTCCTATGTGAAGAACGGCGTGAAGGATGTCAGCACGCGCCCGGTCACTTTCCTGTGGAACGGCGGACCCGGTTCGGCATCGCTGTGGCTGCACATGGGCGTGTTCGGCCCCAAGCGCGTCGACATCCCTTCCGACGCCCGCGACGACGGCGCTCCGCCTTATGCGATTATCGATAACCCTGGCGCATTCCTAGACATCTCTGACATCGTCTTCATCGATCCCGTTGGCACCGGCTTCAGCCATGTGATGGGGGAGACCGAGGCCAAGGAGTTCTACGGCGTGAAGCAGGATGCCGAGTCTATTGCGGAGTTTATCCACCAATGGACCAGCGAAAACGGGCGATGGAACTCGCCCAAGTTCATCGGCGGTGAGAGTTACGGCACCACCCGCTCGGCCGCGGTGATTAAGGAACTGGAAGGGCGCTTCGACGATATCGCCGTCAATGGAATCATCCTGGTCTCGGCCATCCTCGACTTCAGCATTGAGAACCATTCGCCCGGCAACGAAATCCCCAACATGATGCACTTGCCCACCATGGCCGCCACCGCCAAGTATCACGGCAAGGCCGGCGAAGGCATTGCGCTGGAGGACTTCGTGCAACAGGCGCGCGATTACGCCATCGGCGATTATGCCCATGCCTTGTTACAGGGCGAGAGCTTGTCGGCCGAGGAGCGCGTCGCGGTGCGAAAGAAGCTGGCCTGGTTCACCGGCCTCAGCGAAAGCTATCTGGAACAGACCGACCTGCGTCCGCAGCCGGCGCGTTTCCAGAAGGAGCTGCTGCGCGATCAGGGCCTGACCGTGGGCCGCCTGGATTCCCGCTACACCGGCGTAGACATGGATTCCGCCGGCGAGCATTCCGATTCCGACCCCAGCTTCTACGGCATCGACGGTTCCTACTCCACCGCCATCAACGCCTATCTGCGCGGCGACTTGGGCGTGCGCACCGAGCGCCACTACAACGTGATTGGTAGCCTAGGCGGCCCGTGGGATTGGAAGACCCCAGGCATGCCCTTCAACTACTTCAATGTTGCGCCCTACATCGGTACTGCCATGCGCCAGAACTCCGGCCTGCAGGTCTTCGTGGCGGCGGGTTATTACGATTTCGCCACGCCCTTCTTCGCTGCCGAATACAGCCTGAACCGCGCCGGCGTGGTGCCGGAGCGCGTGATCTTCAAGTACTACGAGGCCGGCCACATGATGTACATCCATCATCCGTCGCTCCATGCCTTGCAGGCCGACGTGCACGCCTTCATCGAACAAAATTCCTAGCTGCTGAACCGTTCCTTTCCATCCACTGGATTTGCGTTCACCGGCTCGATACAACGCTGCCTTCTCGACCTAGTCACCCAGATTACGGGCCGCCGCTTCCGCTTGACCGACATCAGCGGCCACGTGATTCCCGAGATACTTGCTTAGCCAGATGGCGAGCGCGGTGACGACAGGGCGCGGCCGAACAGGTCGTCGTGTGGGGGGAGCGAGCTTTTCTGGCCGAGGTGCGGCCACCAGCTGGCAAGGCGCGCAGTCACCGCCCCCCAATTCCTTGAGGCCTTTAGTAGGATAGGACTCCATTTGTTCGTTTGGACATGAACGCACTCCCCTTCTTAATGCGAGCTGCCCTTGCAGCCTCCCTCGCTTGCATCTTCGTGCTAATGCCCAACTGGGCCAATACGGAATCAAGCTCAGGCGATTCCGTTTTGCCCGACCCCGCCAATGCTGCCGGCGCCCTCCACTCGATTGCGGCCAAAGTCAACGAAGCGACGAGTGAAGATCAGCAGGACGACGTCCGTTATGGTCGCGACATCCGTCCCATCCTGTCGGAGAGTTGTTTCCTGTGCCACGGTCCTGACGTCGGCACGCGCGAAGCGGATTTGCGTCTGGATACTTTCGAAGGAGCAACTCGTGACCTCGGTGGCTATGCCGCCATCGTGCCTGGCGACCTTGAGGCCAGCGAACTGTGGTATCGCCTGACCACGCATCGCAAGGGTGACCGGATGCCGCCGACTGACAGCAATAGGAAGCAGCTGACGGAATCGCAGCGCGACTTGATTCGACGCTGGATCGAGCAGGGTGCCGAATACGAACCGCATTGGGCATTCCAGGCTCCTCAACGTCCGAAGCTTCCGGCTGTGCAGGACACCAGCTGGTCGCGTAACCAAATCGACGTCTTTCTGCTCGCTAGCATGGAACAAGCCGGATTGAGTCCGTCGCCAGAGGCCAGTAAGGAGGTGTTGTTGCGCCGAGTTTTTCTGGACTTGACTGGTTTGCCGCCCACACCTGAGGAACTCGATGCTTTTCTTAACGACGCCGCACCCGACGCCTATGAGCGATGGGTCGATCGCCTGTTGACCGAGGAGCCCTACACCAGTCGTTATGCCGAACGCGTGGCTACGCCGTGGCTCGATGCCGCGCGTTATGCCGATACCAACGGCATCCACATGGATGCTGGTCGTCAGATGTGGGCCTGGCGCGATTGGGTGTTGCGTTCCTTGCGCGATAACATGCCTTTCGACCAGTTCGTGCTGGAGCAACTCGCAGGCGACCTGTTGCCGGATGCCACCATCGACCAGAAGGTGGCCAGTGGTTTTCATCGCAACCACGTCATCACTGATGAAGGTGGTGCCATCGATGAGGAATACCTAGTCGAGTACGCCGCCGACCGCACCGCAACCACCGGCGCCGTCTTTATGGGACTGACTTTGCAGTGCTCTCGCTGTCACGACCATAAGTTTGATCCGGTCTCGCAGGAGGAGTACTACTCGCTGTTTGCCTACTTCAACTCCATCGAGGAAGTTGGCCTTTACAGCCAGAACCAGAACGTCAATCGTGCCTTCGAGCCCTTCATGCAGGTGCCCGATCCGGAGCAAAAAGCCAAGCATGAAGAGGTTCAGGCTTCGCTGACCAGCTTGCAGGTCGAAATGGCCGAGCCTTCAAGCGAAGATGCTGCTGCCTTTGCTCAGTTCATGGCCAATGCGCAACAGCAATACGGCGTAGACTGGAT
>JASMKM010000046.1 GCA_030749235.1 Planctomycetota bacterium
CTGAGCTGGGCATCAAGCCAGTGATGTAAGCTGTTCTTCCGTGTGCCAGCCCCCGGCAGTGAGAACTGCCGGGGGCTTTGTGGTTCCTGAGGTGGCTGTGTGTGGAACTAAGCTTCAAGCAACTCCAAACCCAGGGCGATGGCGACCGCCTCCGCAAGTTGTTTCACTCGCTCCTGGGAAGCGTGGCGGTCCAGTTCCAATTCGCTATTCCCGGGCAGCAACAGGCTGGCCTGCCACTTCTGGTATGGCAGCGAGCGCCTGCTCCGTCCACTGCCGCGCACGTTCTCGGTCATGGCACGCATTCGCACCGCGCGCAGCTTGCTGTAAGGCAACTGCCATTGCAGCTGCGCGGCGAAGGGCCAGAAGGATGTGCTGTAGAAGACTTCATCTTGGCGGTGATCACAGATCAGGTATTCGCGTCGGCATAACAGCCCCCCATCACCCCGAGGACCAGCACGCCGAAGCCGATCGCGGCCAAGCCGAAGAGTTCACCGAAAGCGAAGATCAGGATGCCGGCGATCAGGAAGATGCGTCGACCGTTGAGGAGCAGGATGCCGTCGTGATTCTGGCGGAGCCTCATGGGCTGACTATACGAGAAGCTATGCCTTGTTCTCTACGCGTCTGCGTGCACTGCCTTGTGCAGGAAGTCCTGCGTTTCCGGGGTGGTCGGCCAACCGTGGTCCTTGAGCATGTCAGGATTAGCTTGGTTCATCGCGCCGACGGCATGTTCGATTTCCTGATCGCCACCGGTCAATGCCGCCATCAAATCGCGGAATCGCCTGCCGATAATCTTGCCGTCTTCGCTGCTCGGATCAACGCCGTCCTCGACAGCGGCAACCAGGTCTTCGCCTAGTTGAGCCCATTGCTTTTGCGCTTCTGCCATGCCTTCGGCGCCCATGGCGTCGTGACGATCCTGCAAGATTTGTTGTTGTTCTTTACTTAGGTATTTGTCCATCTTCTGAGTCCATTGAAGTGTTTGAGTGACTTGCTCCAAGCTGCTGCCACCTGCGGCAATACTCTTCTGCAAGTTGATCAACAAGCTGCGCAAACGCTGAATCCGATCGCCTTCCTGCTCCAGCCATTCAAGGTGCTGTTGCAGGACCTGCTCGACCGAACATTCCGGATCCGCCAACAGCTCCCCGATTTGCGCCAGCGGTAAACCGATCTGACGCAAGGACAGGATCTGCTGCAGGCGCAACAGGTCCGTCTCGGAGTAGAGACGATGGTTCGCCTCGCTGCGATGGCTGGGCACCAACAACCCGAGCTCCTCATAGTGGTGAAGAGTGCGGACCGTGATGCCGGTCTGTTCGGCGAGTTCACCGATTCGTTTGGTTGCGCGAGCTTCCATGATGGACAAATGCTATGGCCTTACGTTACGTGAGATGCAAGCGCTATTTTGGACAACTACGACCGATCAGATCTCCACCGTGGTGGTCGCAGTGAGGGTGTTCGAGCAAAAAGCATGATGCAAATAGAGCATACGCCATTCCCGGTCACCGCTTCTTGAAATACGAAAACGGATTGTCGCGCTATCATTGCCGGATGCTCGGTCTTACCGTTCTCGCCCTCGTCTTGTCCCCGTGGATGCAGGACCCGGCACGCGATCCCGAAGCGGTGCTGCAGGACATCCGCGCCGCCGGCAACGACGCCCCTGCCAAGTTGTTCGAGGAACTTGGCAAGCAGAAGACCGCGCAGGCCTTGGACGCCCTGATTGAAGGATTGGGTGCGATCTCGAAGGTGGACAAGCTGTGCAAGGCTTACGAGAGCTTTCATCACTTCGGCGGCGTGAACGGCGTGGAAGAAGATGCGATCGATTATCTGATGGGCCGCGCCACCTCGTCGCAAGAGAAGATCGCCCTGCATGCCACCTTGCGCTTGGGCGAGCTTTGGCCGGCCGCCAAGGGCTCGCTGGTCGAACTGGCCTTGGAACACGCAACTGCCGACGGCCGCTCCATCGCGATGATGTGGCTGGTGGAAAAGGGCATGCCGCTGAGCGCCAAGCAACTCAACAAGTTGGCACGCTCCAAGGATCCCTTGGTGCGCTATGAAGGCCTGTTGGCGCGCACCGCACAAGAGAAAGATCAAGCCAAACGCTTCAAGTCCATCCTCAAGATGTCGCGCGCGCGCGATGCCATCGAACGCCTGGTAGCGGTGGAAGCGCTGCGCACCCAAGCACTCCCCGAGCGCTTCGCCTTGTTGTTCGCCGCCCTCGGCGATGCCGACCCACGCGTAAACCGCAAGGCCTTGGATTGCTTGGAAGCCATTCGTTTGCCTGCTTCCTTGGAGACCATGATCCATCGCTTGCCCGATGCCGACGTCGGCGAGACCGTACGCATTGCCGATGCACTGCGCAGGCTGACTGGCTTGTCCTTAGGTGCGAATGCCAAGGCGTGGCAGCGCTGGTGGGAAAAGGAAGGTGCGACTTTGGTGATTCCTTCGGCTGGGGCTGACGGCGGCGGTGATTCAGGCGGCGCCGATGGCCATCAATCCTCCGCCAGTTTCTATGGGCTGCCGATCTTTGCGCAACATTTAGTCTTCGCCGTCGATACCAGCGATTCCATGAAGCAGCCTGCGGGCAGCGACCGCTACTCCACCCGGATAGACATCGCCAAAGGCGAATTGCGCAAGGCCATTGAGGCCTTCCCGAAGTCGTCGACTTTCGACATTGTGAATTTCGGCAAGAGTGCTTGGAGTTGGAAGGAGGAATTGGTCAGTGCCACCTCCAAGACCAAGAAGCAAGCGCTGGCGCATGTCGACGACCTGCAACTCAGTTGGGGAACCGAGGTCTACATCGCCCTGCGCGAGGCCTTCTGCGATCCGCGCGCCGACACCATCCTGCTGCTGACCGACGGCGACCCGCAGCTCAGCCTGCTGCAGGATCGTGACGCCATGCGCCGCCTGGTGGTGCAGTGGAACCGCACCCGCCACACCACCATCGACTGCATCACCATCGGCACCAATCGGGCGTGGCTGCGCAAGCTCGCCGAAGCGACCGGCGGGCGTTACCGGCGGATCGAGTAGCAAGAACGGTCAAGCAAAGTGAGGGCGGCGGTAGCCGGCTTCTCGTCTTGTCATTTCCACCCCCAGACCACCGAGCCACCGGAGGATGGGCAGAAACGGTGCAGGGGTCCATGGAATCCGTGTCGCAGGGTGGTGGCCTCGTCTTCCTATCAAAGGAGCACCCGCCCTTTTCAGGAAAAGCATGAAATTCAAAGTACTCACCTTCGCGCTTCTGGCGCTATTCCTCTGCAGCAGCGGCATGGCTGCGCAGTCCTACTACACATACCCGCCGGGTTATCCCTTCGGCTCCGATGGAAGCCAATCCCACCCCAACGGCTACGACGGTTGGCCGGGCGACACGCCAGCGGGAACTCCGGGCGCGCCCCTTGGCACACCACCCAACGGCGGGCCAGGCGGTGATGGCTTCGGTCCCGGCAACGGCGGCAATGGTGGCACCGGTTATGGCAATGGTAATGGTGGCGATGGTGGCCACGGTGGTTATGAGGATGGTGGCGGAGATGGTGGCTATGGTGGTCACGGTGGCAACAGTGGTCCCAACGGCGGCTACGGCGGCGATGGTGGCCACGGCGGCAATGGTGATAGCGACGTCTTCTATGGCGATGATGGCGGCACCGGTGGCGATGGCGGCGACGGTGTCGACGGTGGTGGTTCCGGTGGCGATGGTGGCGATGGCGGCGACGGTTTCATGGCTGGCGGCGACGGCGGTGATGGTGGCGACGGCGGCACCATGCCCGGCGGCCCTGATGGCCCCGACGGCGAAGATGGTGAGGACGGCACGGGCCATCTGCACGATTTCCTCGAGAACCTTATTCCGGTATTGGAAGCCATTACGGCAGCGGCTGTCCTCATGGTCTGAACAGAGAACCACGATGCGTCCATTTCTATTCCTTGGTGCACTTGCTCTTCTGACAACCTGGCTGATGTGGCCGGATCCGATTTCCGTGGCTGACACCTCAGCGGTGTCAGCCACTCCCGATGTAAGCCTTGGTACGAATCAGCCGGAGGAGCTCGTGAGACCGGCTCCTGCCGTGAACCGCCAGGACCTGCAAACACTCGCAGCCGAAACCACCCCCGTTGCCGCTCCACCACCGCCGGCCGAAGAGGTCGAGACCGGCCAGGTCTACGGCATCATCCGCGACCACGACGGCAACCAAGTCTCAGGAGGAGTGGTTTGGGTATTCGATCGCGACGAGCGTGTCGCAACAGTGCCGCTGGAGAGCAACCATCTGCAGTACTCGGTCGAGCTTCCTGCTGACAAGGAATACAACTTCATGGTCGACCCAAGCTCCTTGCCAGGAGACTTGCTCCCTCCCCTCACTGAATCCAGGGTGACCGGCCTGCTTGCCCAAAGCCTACCGAAGGAACACCCGGATTTCTTCATGAAGACCCGTGTGGAGGTCGTGGCTGGAGTGCAAAAGCGCTTGGATCTGCAGGTGTCGCTTCCAGCGAAGGTATCCGGTCGGGTGTTGAACCCGTATGGAGAGCCCGTGTCGAAGGTCATGGTACGCCTGACTCGTTTCGACCTGCCTCGAGGCCAAATGAGCGAGGAGGACCGCAGCAACTTTCGCGGTGAGTTCGTAATCCCAAAGATCTACCCTGGCAAGTACAAGGTGAACATCCATCCCGACCCGGAGTTCGCACCGCCTGAAGCGGGCTGGAATCCGCCGGCCATGCAAGACATCACGATTTTGCCCGGCCAAGTTCATGACTTCGGCGACATCTACTTAGGCAACGGCCGCAAGACTGTGGTCGGTTTGGTCGTGAATCAAGACGGCCTGCCCTTCCCTGGCTTGCCTGTGCAATGCAACTCGAATCTGCCAAGTGACGACGGCCTTAGCACTCGCTATGGACAACAGATCACACGTGTAATCACGGACCACGAAGGGCGCTTTGAGTTGCAGCATCTCGATGCCATCCCCATCAGTATTTCCATCACTCCAGATTTCTATCCGGGGCAAGCCATGGGTGCTGGCAAACCAGCCATGTGGGAAGATCTGGTGAAGGTCGACCTCTCCGCTGGTGCCGATGTGGTCGACGTCGGCGAGTTGGTCGTGCAGGAAAGCCGGCCGTTCACAATCTCCGGCGACTTGGACTTCGATCCGGCATGGCTGACCCAGCCTGACAACAAGAAAAGCAAGCTACACATCAGGATCAGTCAAGTCGAAGGTGAGCAACTGCCTGAGGGAATACGCAGAAATCCAATTGACAATCTGCGTGTTCCGATCGATTGGGAAAAGAGTACTTATGCCTACAAAGTCGAGACTCCGATGACCGCGGTACGGATTACCTTTTCCCTGCAAGGATATTCTGATTTGCGCTTTGTCGTACGCCCGGAGGCCCTGCAATCCAGATCGCGGACAATCCAGATTCCAGGGGATTTCGAGGCACTGGAGCATTAGATTGACCTTCTTCAAGAATCGATTCCCTGTTGCCACGCACTCTGGTATCAAGGATGACCATGAGCCCTTCCCTTTCCCGTCGTGACTTCATGCGTGCGTCCGCAGCTGGCCTTGGCTTCGCAACTCTCGGATCATGCTCCTCGTTGTTCGTCAGCCCGAACAGCAAACTGAATGTCTTGTCGATCGGCGTGATCGGCAGCATCGGCGGTACCGACCGCGGGCAGATCGCTGCACATCCAGCGGTGCAGATCACGGGATTATGTGATGTCGATGCGAATCAGTTGGCGCAAGCCCAGTTGGATCATCCCGACGCCTTCACCTGCAAGGATTACCGCGAGGCCTTCGACAAGTATGGCGATCGTTTCGACGCGGTCATCGTCTCCACGCCGGACCATACCCATGCCCCCATCATGCTCACCGCCTTGGCCGCCGGTAAGCATGTCTACGGCCAGAAACCTCTGGTCCATCAGCTTGAGGAACTAGTGATGATGGAGAAGGCGATCCAGGCGCGTCCGAACCTCGTCACCCAAGTCGGCAACCAACGCATGGTCTTCAACGGCCGACGTGCTGCCGTCGAGGTCCTGCGCTCCGGCGTGTTGGGCAAGGCGATTGCCGCATACGCGAGCACCGGCGCACCAGGTCCGGGCCAATACTTCAACTATGAACGCGTGAAGAGCGATCCGAAGACGCCACCGGATTACCTGGATTGGAACCTATGGCAAGGCCCCTGCCAGGAGAAGCCTTTCCGCGACCATCTCATCCCACTGAAATGGCGGTCGTGGTGGGATTACGGCACCGGCGGCCTGGGTGACTGGGGTGTGCACGTGCTCGACGTGATCTTCTTCGGCTACGACGAACTCACCTCGCCGATCGCAGTGCAGACGCATACACCGGAGGCCGCCGATGACTTCGTGCCGTATCCATGCCTGTCCACCATGACCTACGCGGTGGATTCTCCGAACTTCGCCAACAAGTTCTTCCCGCTGCATTACAACGACCGCGGTCATGTGCCATCGCGTGCCGCACTCGGCTTGCCACCAGGACCATGGCCGGATTCCAACATGACCATCGTGCATTGCGAAGGTGGTGTCATGGCGGTGACGGCCGGTGGCGGCCTGGAGATCTGGCGCGACGGCAAGATGACTCCCGGTCTTGAGATGCCGGGTCTTCCGGAGTTCCCTGAGCTGAACCACTGGCATGCTTGGGTCGACAACATCATCGGCGTCGAGCGTGAATTGCGTACCCCATTCCAGGATGGCATCCGCATCACCGAGGCCGCATTGCTTGGCGTCAAGGCCTCGCGCTTCCCCGGCTTCGAGTTAGCTTGGGACAAGTCCCAGTTGGCCTTCACGAACCACGAAGAGGCTACCAATACCATCGTCAAACGCGACTACCGCGCGGGCTTCGCTCCGCCAATTGTCTCCTGAAGACTGCCGGTCGACGCCTTGGCGTTGCTTGCGAAGCCATTGTTAATTTGCGGTCTTCTCGATGATGGGCGCAAGTTGTAGCAGCAGTCCATCGGTCGAGGCCGAGCAGGTCGGACCTGAAAGACAGCTGCAAACCCATACCCCCATGTAGTTTGTGCATGTCAAAGATATGGGCTGCAGCACCCTCAGCCTGTTACTCTTGGCAGCCGAATGGAATCTGGACTACAGACCGCTTGTCTTGAACTGGGCACATTGAAACATCGCGGACCTGACTTTTTACTGGACCCCAAGCAGGCCAACGCCAGCTGCCTACTGATTTGGCGCTCCCCCACGCCGACGTAGGCCAAAGAACGCAGGGTTCTGGACTTAACCAGGAAATGGCCGATTTCGGGGGATTCAAAGCCCGTAGGTTGCTTTTCTGGTTATCCTGTGGGTTCGTTGGATCGTCAGCCCCTGCTGGGTTGACTGTCTGCAACTGTACTCATAGAAGAAGATTAGACCCGTGACGATGAACATCTACGTTGGAAATCTGTCCTACGCGACCGATGACCGCGAACTCGAAGACCTCTTTGCTCCATTTGGTGATATCGCCAGTGCAAGGGTTATTACTGACCGTGAAACCGGTCGCTCCAAAGGCTTTGGTTTTGTAGAAATGCCTGACCGTGGTCAGGCAGAAGCTGCAATCGAAGCCCTCAACGGAAATGAAGTTGATGGGCGCGAGTTGCGCATTAACGAAGCTCGCCCACGTGAGGATCGCCCTCGCGGTGGCGGTGGCGGTGGCTACGGCGGCGGCCGTGGCGGCAACCGCGGTGGCGGCAACCGCGGTGGCGGCGGTGGCTACGGCGGCGGCGATCGCTGGTAAGGCCAACCGTTTCGCCTGCGATTCTGATCGCTAGCCCCCCCGACGGCCCGAATCAAAAATTGGATGGGGGCCGTCTCTTTTATTGCAGTGGTCCCAAAGATATGAAGCTGGCGATGCCGCTGCCGCTTGCGCGCTAGTAACTGAAACCGGCAGTATGCACGCTCATCCCCATCATGATGTTGGAGAAGATCAGGAACAGAATCCAACCACAGATCCACGTGGCCGACCGCATGGCTTTCGGATCACCTGCGCGCAGCCGCGGAATGGTGTTGCTGTGCATGCGGAAGACCAAGACCATGATGACGAACAGAAAGATAATCTTACTGGCCACGTGGTCCTGGTCGGCAGTCTGGAAGGTGAACCAATTGACCGGATTCGGGATGAAGCGCATGGCCAGGATCGGGCCGGTAATCAGCTGCGCCACCAAGGCCGGAAAGCCAATCTTCTGGAAGGACCGCTCGAACTCGATGAAGTGCTCAGGATCCTTGCTGCGCTTGGCTTTGGGCAGGACGATGAAGCACATGGCCACATAGCCACCGAACCATATGCAGGCACTAAGTACGTGAAAGAAAAGCAGGGTGGTATGCGGGCCCATGGAGCAGTCCTCCGCCGAAACAGAAGCGTAAAGCTTAACCGTGCGCTCGACTTAAGGGCCAATCTCGAGAGCCACAGGCAGCAACGCGAAATCCGCCAAGCCAATGGCGACGTCGAAGACCAACGGCACCCCGATCGCTTCGCGGATTTGTGTGGCCAGGAAATCCCTGGGTAGCGCTACACTCACAATCCATGAGACATGTCGCATTGTTGATGCTCCTGTCGCTGTCCGCTTGCGCAGAAGAGCTTGCCCCTGCAAAGCGGCCGAACATTCTATTGGTGCTCGCCGACGACCTCGGCATCGGGGATCCTGGTTGCTACAACCCGCTCTCCTACATCGCTACACCAGCCATCGATGGGCTGGCAGCCGAGGGCATGCGCCTGACCGACATGCATACACCATCGGCAGTCTGCACGCCTACCCGCTATGGCCTGCTCACTGGCCGATACGCATGGCGCACTTCACTGAAGTCCGGCGTGTTGTGGGGCAACTCTCCTGCCCTAATCGAGCCGGGGCGCGACACAATCCCCTTCATGCTGCGGCGCGCCGGCTACCACACCGCCTGCATCGGCAAGTGGCATCTCGGCTTGGGCGACCAGGACCCGGTGGATTATTCCCAACCATTACGCCCTGGACCGTTGGACATTGGCTTCGACCGCTTCTTCGGGATCCCGGCATCGCTGGATATTCCACCCTATCTATACATCGAAGGCAATCGCGCGGTGCAGCCGCTAAGCAAGAGAATCGAAGCATCCAGGCTTGCCCGTCATGGCGGAGGTGGATTCTGGCGCAAGGGCGAGATCGCCGAAGACTTCGAACATGACGAAGTGCTCGACCGCATCCTGAGAGAATCGCAAACCTTCCTTCGCGATCACGTCGCCACCCGCGGCGACGACCCCTTTTTCCTCTACGTCCCGCTGACCGCACCGCATACGCCATGGTTACCGAAGGAGGAGTTCCGTGGCACCAGCCGCGCCGGCGTCTATGGGGATTTCGTCGCCCAAGTCGATGACAGCTTCGGCCGACTGCTCGCCACGCTCGAGGAGCTGGAGTTGAGCGAAGACACCTTGGTCATCTTCACCAGCGATAACGGTGCGCATTGGAAAAAGTCCGATATCGAACGGCACACCCATCTGGCCAATGGCCCTTGGCGTGGGCAAAAGGCCGACATCCACGAAGGCGGGCATCGTGTTCCTTTTGTGTTGCGTTGGCCAGGCATGGTCCCGCCAGGGTCCAGCCGTGATGAGCTGTTGGTGCTGACCGACCTTTATGCCACCTTCGCCGCGATCTGTGGCGCCTCGCCGTTGCAAGGCGCCGGCGAGGACAGCATCAATGCACTTGCGGTACTACGCGATGAACAGCTGAAGCAGCCTCCCCGCGACACCGCAATCCACCATTCGCTGAATGGATTGTTTGCAATCCGCCATGGCAACTGGAAGTACATCGAAGGAGTGGGCTCCGGCGGTTTCACCCAGATTAAGAATCCGGAAGACGGGCCCGGTGGTCAGCTCTACGACCTTGCCAAGGATCCGGCCGAGCAGCACAACCTGTGGGCCGACGAAGCGGAACGGGTGGCTCAGATGCAAGAACTCTTGGAGCAGGTACGCGGACGATAATCCGAATGCAGTGCGGGGCGAGTACGCCTGCTGCGAGGCCGGCTTTTTCATTCCGTCGGGAAAAGCGCTCACCCAAGGGTTTCTGCACGTAGATGCTATTCTGCGTGCCAACGCTTCCCCTTATGTTTGCCACACTCCTTCTCAGCCTCGCTCAGCAGCAGGTGCCAGCCCAAATAACCAGCTGGCAGGATCTTCGCCAGGCCTTCCCGCAGAAATGGGAGTTCCCGGAAGTCGATGCGAACGGCAAGGAGCTGCCATCAAAATTCTTTGAAGCGACCATCAAGCGCTTGGTGACCTTGCCGTTGGGCGCATCCCGCACCGCCCCGCTGCTTGGCGACCTGATCCACACCTGCCGCGCCTTGCAGTGGAACCCCGACACGCTCAACCTGCTCTTGCAGAGATGGACCGAGCAGCTTCCGGAAGAGGAGGCGCGACTGGTCAAGAAGATTGTCCTTTGTGATGGTCTTTTCGCCGAGGATTGGAACCCGACCAAAGACAAGAATGACGGCATCCCCTTCGGACCGACTTGGGAGCTGCCCAAGAGGTATTGGCTGGATCACGATGGCTCCCGTTCGGTCGAACAGGCCGCCACGTTGATTGTCGCCGACCTGCCGACCATCAAGCAGGCCGAACATGACTTCCCGACCTACTTCAGCTATCCGGGCAATACCTACATCGAAGTCGCACCGAAGCCGGGAAGTTATCTGCGCGCAGCATCGGCCGAGAGTCAAGCCTGCGAGGCTGCGGCCTTGAGTATTGATTTCTGCACCGACCTACCTTTTCCCTTCCGCACCTATTCGGTGGACGTTGAGGTCCTGCATCGCAAACGCGACAGCGAGGACATGATCTCCTACATCTACGGCAAGGGTGAGGACATTCATTGGCTGGCTGGCTACGACCGTTATTGGATTGTGCGCGACAGTTACGGCACTCCTGTAGCTACGCTAATTGTGCGTCAACTAGCCTTTGACATCGATGGCGTTCCGGAGAGTAGTTCACATCGCCGCGAGGGCATGCGTTCCACCATGGGAAGCCTGCGACGCACATCGGAGGCGCGATTCGATGGCACTTGGAAGTCGGCGGAAGCCATGTCGGCCAGCGTGCCTGAGTTCCAAGTCATCGCACCGCAAGCCGCCGATCCACGCTAAGCGGTTAGCCAGCCGGCTACTGCAGCAGACTAATCCCAACCCGGGAACAGGCTTGGTCCTTCCAGCGTAACCCTAGAAGGCCAACATGAACAATAGTCCGCATAACAGGAAGAATTCGAGCAGTAGGCCGCTGCTGATTCCGCTGTCGGTTTCCATAGCTCGATTCTTGCGACTAGGATGCACTTCCCATGTTGCGTGCTGTACTCCTTACGCTCACCACCCTGTCGCTGTCATGACCAAGGTCAACTACAAGATCTATCCAATCGAGCGCCTAGAGGAGTTCAGTCGCCGCGTCTTTGAGCATTACGGAGTGCCCAAGGGCGATGCGGCCTTGGCGGCTGAGGTACTGGCGATGAGCGACCTGCGCGGCATCGACTCGCATGGGGTCGGCAGGCTCTATTCCTACTCGGAGATGCTCGAGCATGGACGCATCAATCCGAAGCCCAAGATCAAGATTCTGCGCGAGAGTCCTTCGACGGCGACGGTCGATGGTGACAACGGCCTTGGCCTGGTGGTTGGGCCCCGTGCGAACGAGATTGCCATGGAGAAGGCTGCGCAGGTCGGCACCGGTTGGGTCTCGGTCTCGCATACCAACCACTATGGAATTGCCGGTTATTACCCGATTCGTGCCTTGGAGCGCGACATGATTGGTTGGTCAATGACCAACACCACCAAGTTGGTGCAGCCGCTGTGGGGCGGCGAAAGCATGTTAGGCACCAACCCAATCGCCATTGCATTCCCCGGTCTGGAGGAACCCGATGTGGTAATCGACCTAGCCACTAGCGCCGTGGCTTATGGCAAAGTCGAGATTGCTCGACGAAAAAGAGAGGGCATCCCCGACGGCTGGGCGATTGGCGCCGACGGCGTGAACACCAATGACCCGCAGACGATGATCGACGGCGGCGCGCTGACCCCTCTGGGCAGTTTCCGTGAACTCGGTGGCCATAAAGGTTATTGCCTGGCTGCAATGGTCGATGTGTTGTGCTGCGTGTTGTCGGGCGCAAACTGGGGCCCCTTCGCGCCACCGTTCACCCTACGTCAGCAAATCCCCGAGCGCAGTGTTGGCAAAGGAATCGGCCATTTCTTCGGCGCGATGAGCATTGATGCCTTTATCGAGGTCGACGAGTTCAAGCGCCAGATCGATGATTGGGTGCGCACCATGCGAGCCACCAAGCCGCAGCCCGGTTCACCGGGCGTACTAATCCCGGGCGACCCGGAACGTGAAGCCGAACAGGTCCGCGCCAAGGAAGGGGTCCCGGTGGTGATGACCTTGGTCGAGGAACTACGCGAGATTTCCAAGCGCACCGGCGTAGCTTTCGACTAATCGGCAATCGAACCTGGCGGTAATGGGTCTACGCTGTAGTTGATTGCCCCGAACCTGGAAACGACTTGGGGTCGAGTTGGCAAGCTAACAGCAACGTCGGCGGCAATCCTAGAAGCTGGGACGGAAGTCAACTCTCCAGCAGGCGCCAGCGATTAAGCCGGTCAGGGGCTTAGTCATGACGGCCATCCTCCATCAGCCAATGCCAAGGCAGGGCTGCAAAAGAGATGCCTTCGTAGGAGTTCTTGGCACCACGTTCATAGAGCACACCGAGGCCACCTTGCGGAAGCACGGTCATGCAGGAGTAGGCCGTCGGACCGGCATGCAGCAGGCGAACGATCGGCCAAGTATTGCCGCCATCGAAGCTAATCTTGATGGTGAGGTCCTCGCGCTTGATGCTGTTGGGGTTGCAGAACACCAACCACTCGCGATCGTCGGGGGTGCGCTCGGCCGGCACAGTCAGCAGGCTCGCCTGACAAACGGGTTCCGGCAGGCCAGCATGATGCTTCATCGAGCTCCAGGTTGCACCATCATCACGCGAGAAGCTGACGCCGCGCTGGTTCTTGCCATGTCGTGAGCGCAAGTTGCAGACTAAGGTGCCATCGGCAAGTTGAGCAATCATGCTCTCATTGGTCTTGGTGCCGATCGGACCGACGCGACTCCAGGTCTTGCCATGATCGTCGCTTATCGCCGCCCAGGACGAATCCGCTCCGTCGGCATCGGCTGCAGAGAACGGAAGGAATAGGCGACCAGAAGTGGATTGGATTCCGGAGCCTGGACTGAACCAGACACTGCGCCATGCAGGATCCTTGAGGCTCTCGGTGATGTCGACTGGCTCAGACCAGGTCAGACCATCGTCGTCGGAATGGACCAGTAAGTTGTGGAAAGTGTCGCGGCCGAACCCAGGCTTTGCATCGCGCCAGTTCACGCTCTCGGACCAGGTCACTGCGCACCAGATGCGCCCAGTCTGACGATCCACCACTAGGCTCGGGTCAGCCGCCCCTTGCTCGCCCGACCAATCGATGACAGTCTTGATTGGCGACCAAGTCTCACCGCCATCAGCACTGCGACGCAAGACGGTATCGATGTTGTTCGGCAGGTCTCGACTGCTGTGGATGCGCGCATCGCAGGCGGCGATCAGCGTACCTTGATTGGTGGTGACCAAAGCCGGAATCCGATAAGTGTGCACTCCACCCTGCCCGCGCTCGAACAAGGTGGTTTTGGTCGGCAGCAACGCCGCTCGTCGATCGAGTTCCTCCAAGGTGAAGCGCGCGCTAAGGATATAAGGTTGCTCCCCCTCTACCCAATGGCCATAGGTGGTGGTGACGATGGTGCCGTCGGCCAAAACCTCCAGGCCGGGATAGGTCGTATCCCAACGATGCTTGTTGTCCTTGATGCGCACGCGGTATTGGCCCGGCCAACCGTTCGCCAAGTCCTCCCAAGTGCCGACCCAGCCGACCCAATCGCCCTGGGTGATACTTTCATGCGCGGTATCACGGAAGGTCAGAAATAGGCGACCATCCGGCGTGTACTTGCCGGTGTGGCGATCGCCGGTCAAGCTGGCCGGCAGCTCGCGCGGCGCGGTCCATGTGTGACCTTCATCCTCGGAGAAGATGATGAAGCTGTTGCGCTTGCGACTGTTCTCACGCAGCAACACGGCCAAAGTTTTTCCATCTGGCGAACGGATGGAGCCAGGTTCACAAAGATGGATATCGTTGCCCTTCCAAACCTCCTCCGGGTAGGTCCAGTTCAACCCACCGTCATGGCTGAAAGTTTTGTAGAGCGTAAAGCCGGCTGGCTTGTCGCCACGCCCTTTTTTCGTGAAGAAACGTCCATCGTCATGGAACATCGCCAAGTAACGTCCGTCCAGCAAACGCTCGACGAAGCCCATCACCACGATGCCGCCCCATTCTCCGACGGGTTCCAGTTCACTCCAGCTCCCACCCTCGTCCTCGCTCACAGCAAGCCGTGCCGGATGCAGCCCTGACCACATGATTAGGCGCTTGTGGCCGGTCTTCGGATCAACCACCTGGTGAATCGTGGGGACTTCCTTGCTGGTCGCCCAACTCTCCGGTGTCGGCAGGCGCTCAGACCAGGTCAACCCTGCATCTTCCGAGCGCTTGTAGACGATTGGGCCGCGACCATGCCCCTTGGGGTAGACCGCCAGGATGGTCTTGCCATCATCCAATAAGGTCGTTGAGACGTGACCGAGATACTGCCCCTTTTCACGATCTACCACCACATGTCGGCCGACGTCGGCATTTAGGTCGACGATCGGAATGTCATAACCGCGCGTGGGCAAGGCCTTGTCAATGGCGGCGAGCAGCTCGGCATCGACCACGACTTCCGGACCTAAGGCCGTCGGGCCAGGTTGCTCCTCAAAGCGATAGAGGCGAATCGTGAAGTCGCCTTCGCCTAGATGAAGCAGGTCCTCGTAACGGCCGACCCACGCCACGAAATCACCAAAAGTGGCGCTATCCGGATGGGTATCAAGCATCGTAATCAGCAGCCGGCCATCAGGCAGATACGCATAGTCGTGATATCGGCCGCTCACACTAACGGCGAGTGGGCGGTCATCTGTGCCTGTCGGATGATTGTCGGGTGGGACAAGGACCATCGCATGGTCTTTGAAGGCCTGCAATGGCAACAACTCCACCTGTTGGCTGCCGTCGGGTGACTTGATTGTCAAGGAGCTGCCAAAGCGGCTCCAACGTTGTGGTTTGAATTCTGTGGTGAGGTCGATCCATGGAATGTCCACAGTGCGTTTGGTCAGCTGCGGCTCCTCATGTTCGATGACGTTGCCACGTACCGACCAGTACTTGAGCTGCATCTGGCTACGGTTAGGGTCGAAGGCGAGCCTCTCAATCGGCCCTGCCAACTGCGCCATCTCAAGGACGAAGCCGTTAACTATCCACCACACCATGTCGCCGTTGCGCACCACGTCGAAGTTGATCCAGGAATCGCGCTCCCACATGGTTTCGGCAGCGTACTGCAGGCGCAGACCGCCAAAGGTGCCGCCATTGCGGAAAACGCGGCCGGTGTTGCCTTCGAATCCGAAGAAATTGTTGCCCAGGACGAAACCGGCTGCACAATTTTTTTGTCCCTTCATCCGCAAACGTGCACGGATGTGAAAATCACCCTCGCCAAGGCCGACCTTGGCAACGAGGTTCTTGGTCGAACCTGTTCCCTCCACCCACCCCTCTTCTTGCTGCCAAGTGCCCAGATATGCCTTGACCGCGCGACCGCGTGAGACCAACGGCAAAGTCCGCCCCGGAATGGCCTTCGGGCGCAGGCTCTGATCGACCTTTGCATGCTTGCCGGTGATCGCATAAAAAGCGGCAAGCGCCATCTGTTCATTGCCGACAGTGTTGGGGTGCAAACCATCCGGCAGCAGCCAATGCTTATTAACCAGAGGAGTTTTGAAGTCGATGACCTCCAGGTCGAACTCCTGTGCCAAGGAATCGATTATGGCTTCGATCTTGATACGGTTCGGCGCGCACTCCTCCAATCGAGGGTGCGGGTAGATCATCGGAGTCAAGTTGCTAAGGAAGATCTGCGGCTTCGAGTCGAGCGCCTGGTAGACCTGAATTAGGTCGCGATAGTCCTGCTCAAAATCGCCGCCATGCTGCGACCAATTGCCATGGACCGCATCGTTGGTGCCGAGATTGATAATGACGATCTGTGGTTGGAACTGCTTGCTCGCGGCGAACACATCCTGGTCCCAATAAGGCTTGCGACCCTTGCGCAACAGGGTGGCACCGGAACGCCCGAAGTTTCGACTGTCGTAGGCTGCCTTAGTTTGGTCGCTGAGCATGCGATCCAAGATCAATGGCCAAGCGTTGAGCAAGTAATCCACGTTGCCATTGCCTTCGGTAATCGAATCTCCGACGCAAGCGACCCTGATTGCTGGTGGCTCTTGGGCGGCCTGAGCCTGCGGGGAACCCAAACCCAACCACAGGAGACACGCCAAGAAAATGGTCAGCAAGGCCCTTAAAACCTTGCTTTCTGCCAGGGGATAGCGCAAGATGGAAGCATGAACCTTCATGATGGTTCAAGTGTATCAGACCGAGCGTATCAACACATCCGCTCGCGGGTCCTCAACGGCCAATACCCCTCCGGACAGCAACTTGTCACGCGACAGATTGCCTCGGAGCTGGGCGCCAGCCTTAATCCAGTGCGCGAGGCAATCGGGCGCTTGGCGGCGGAAGGGGCGCACCTCGCGGTATTTCTGACCCAGGGTGCATTCCACGAACTTCGAGGACATGCCCAGCACACCAGCCATAATCATCCAGAAGGTGGCACCAGGTCCACCC
>JASMKM010000047.1 GCA_030749235.1 Planctomycetota bacterium
AAAGTTGGAACATTGCGCTAGATTCCAGCCTTTCCGCGACCGGCCAGCATTACGAAGAATACCAATGCCGCGAGCAGCAGCGCCCAGACAGTGAGCATGCCGTAGGCAATCTTGCGGGTTTTGCGTTTCTGCCACCAGGTGCGCGGCGCCACGCCACTGAGCAGGAAGGTCACGATGCCGGCAAGGTTCACGCTGACTAAGTTGCCGAGCAACAACATGCCTGCGCCGCGTGCGGCCTCCCAGTTGCCGGAGGTGGCCATCAAGGCACATACCGCCAAGGGTGGCAGCAAGGCCACTGCGACCATTACGCCGACCAAGGAGGCAGGCACACCAGAAGTGAAAGCAAGCGCACCGGCACCTCCAGCTGCAAGCGCCAACAGCAGGTCCTCAAGGTGCAGGTCTGTGCGTGCAAGGATCTCTGCGGATTGCAGGTTCAGTTCAAATAACCAACCGGCGATCGACGCCACCAGGAAAGCCAAGGCGACGCCGAAGATGTTGGCCTTGATTGCGGATCTGGCCAAGGACATGTCGCCCAAAGTGGAAGCCAATGCCAACGCCATGTTCGGACCAAGCAAAGGAGCGATAACCATCGCGCCAATCAACACCGCAATATTGTTGGTGGCCAAGCCGATGGTGGCAACCACTGTGGACAGGGCCACCATCCACCAATGCACCGCGTTCGGGTGCGTGACCTTGGCGAGATCATCGAGCAACTCCTCGCGGCTGATGCGCATGCTTTTGTTGGCCTTCTTGCCGTTGGTGGCTTCGCCGTGATCGCCCTTGCCGTCACTGTCGGTGGGTGCATCGCCGTCAGTCTCCTCTTCCTCGATCACTGGTTTCGGCAGCTTCGGCACTACGGTCTGCACCCCCAGCACGATGGCACGGAAATTCTCGTAGGAGCCTAAGGCCGCTTGCATAGGGTCCAATACGCTTTCCAGCTTCTCGGCCTTGACCAAGATGTGGAACTGCGTCAACGGCCCAGGCAAGTTGTTCTTGAAGGCGACGACGCTCTCGTCCTGCAGCTCATCAAGGATACTCTCGACCTTCTCGACGGCGACGTCGGGCACGAAGGTCTGTACGAGGCGGGTGGCCATGGTCTGCAAAGGTTAGCAGCTTGCTAGGTCGATCTGGGTGCTTTGCGCAGTGATGCGGTTGCCTTGGGATGGGTGGCGGGTACCATGCGGCGCGGTTTTACGTACTCTCCCTCAAGAACGATTGAATCCCTGATGACTCCTGAGATCAACACTGCTGCCATCCTCGGCGCTGGTGCCATGGGTGCCGGCATCGCCCAAGTCGCTGCCCAAGCGGGCATCCAGACTTCCTTGTTCGACATCTCCGAAGAGTTCGCGATGGCTGGTCTAGCCAAGATCACTGCGATGCTCGATAAGGGTGTGGCACGCGGCAAGGTCAGTGAAGAGGAACGCGCCAATGTGTTGACAAAGCTCACACCATCCTGGGATGTGGAGGCTGCTACGAACGGCGTGGACTTGGTGATTGAGGCCGTTCCCGAGCGTCTCGACCTGAAGCTCGAGATCTTTCAGAAGGTCAGCGACCTGGTGCGCAGCGATACCTTGATTGCCACCAACACCTCGTCGATTTCTATCACCAAGTTGGCCAAGGCGGTGGCTAATCCGTCGCGCTTC
Organism: Planctomycetota bacterium; assembly: GCA_030749235.1. Lineage (GTDB taxonomy): Bacteria > Planctomycetota > UBA1135 > UBA1135 > UBA1135. The sequence continues at coordinate 1,644 of JASMKM010000047.1, forward strand.
CTTGGCCTGCATTTCTTTAATCCGCCGCCCCTGATGCCCTTGTTGGAAGTCGTGCACGGCGAAGAGACCAGCCAGCATTCGCTCGATGCGGCCCTCAGTTTGAGCAAGCGTATGGGCAAGGAACCAATTGTGGTGCGCGATAGCCCAGGCTTCGCGTCTTCTCGCTTGGGTGTAGCCATCGGATTGGAAGCAATCCGCATGCTGGAGGAGGGGGTTGCATCAGCCGCGGACATCGACAAGGCCATGGAGTTGGGTTACCGCTTCCCGATGGGGCCTCTGAAGCTGACCGACCTGATTGGCATCGATGTGCGCCTTGATATCGCCAGTTACCTTGACGCCAACCTCGAAGGCGACCGCTTTAAGGTACCGGAATTGATGCGCGCGATGGTCGCCGAGGGCAAACACGGCAAGAAAACCGGTCAGGGCTTTTATACTTGGGTGGACGGCCAAGCGATTTCCTGAAAAGGGGGCTCCAACCCCTACTTGCGAGTCTTTTTTCGTAATAATGACGAAAACGTAGAAATAACTTGCGAGCTTTCCGGAAGGCGACATACTGTTCGGTATGGAGACCACTGCCCCAGCCCCTGAGGTAATCTGCTTTGAGACTCATCCAGATTGCTACAAGCACCTGAAGATCGAGGTCGATGGCCCCGTCGCACGCATCCTGATTGATATCCAGGAGCACGAAGGCCTGCGCCCTGGCTATGCCCTGAAACTGAACTCCTACGACCTGAGCGTCGATATTGAGCTCGCCGATGCAGTCCAGCGCTTGCGTTTCGAACACCCTGAGGTAGGTGCAGTCATCGTGACCAGCGCCCAGGAGGGTGTTTTCAGTTCCGGTGCCAACATCTTCATGCTGGGAGCCAGCACCCATGCACATAAGGTGAACTTTTGTAAGTTCACCAACGAGACCCGGGTCTCGATCGAGGACGCCACCGCCAACTCCGGGCAGGTCTACATCGCCGCGCTCAACGGCGTGGCTTCGGGGGGTGGATATGAACTGCCTCAGGCTTGCGAGGAAATCTACCTCGTCGATGATCGTCGCAGTGCGGTTTCCCTTCCAGAGATTCCATACCTCGGTGTCTTGCCAGGCACCGGTGGACTTACCCGCCTGGTCGATAAGCGTCATGTGCGTCGCGACATCGCCGACGTCTTTGTGACTTTGGCCGAAGGCGTCAAGGGCAAGCGTGCTGTGCAATGGGGCTTAGTCGATGCTGTCTTCCCAACATCCAAGTTCAAGGAGTCGGTCGATGCACGCGCCCTCGAAGTCGCCAACGGCGGCAAGCCTGATCGCAAGGGCATCACGCTGGAAGCACTGGAGCCCACAGAAGGCGAAGAGCGCATCGATTACCGTCACGTATCGCTGGAGCTCTCAGCTGACGGTCGCACCGCCACTATCGAGATCACCGTTCCTGACGAAGTCTCGCAGATGCCTTCTTCGGCGTCAGACTTGGGATCCGCATGGTTCCCGCTACGTGCCTTCCGCGAACTCGATGATGCGCTACTGCGCCTGCGTCTGAACTACCCGATGGTCGGCCTCATCCTGTTCAAGACTCGCGGTAACGCCGATTCGATGGTGGCCTTCGATGAGCAGCTCGACCAGCACGCCGATGACTGGTTTGTCAACGAGGTGCGCCTGTTCATCAAGCGCACCTTGAAGCGCGTCGATTACATGGCCAAGTCGATGTTCGCAATCATCGACGAGGGTAGTTGCTTTGTCGGCACCCTTTACGAGTTGGCCCTCGCCGCCGACCGTAGCTTCATGCTCGAGGAGGATGGCGTCAGCTTCCGCATGACCAACATGAACCAAGGTGCTTATCCGATGGGCAACGGCCTCAGCCGTATGCAGACCCGCTTCGTCTGGGACCAGGATCACGCCAACGCGTTGTCAGCCAACCGCGACAAAATCGACGCCGACGAGGCCAGCGATTTAGGTTTGATCACGGTAGCCGCCGACGACATTGACTGGGATGATGAGGTGCGTTTGGCCATCGAGGAACGCGTCAGTCTCTCTCCTGACTCGCTTACCGGTATGGAAGCGAGCATCCGTTTCGGTGGTCCTGAGACCCTCGAGACCAAGATCTTCGGCCGCCTGACCGCTTGGCAGAACTGGATCTTCCAACGTCCAAACGCGGTCGGCCCGAAAGGCGCTTTAACCCTTTACGGTCGCCCAGAATCCCCAGAGTTTGATTTTAACCGCACCTGAACCATGGCAATCTCTTACGACAAGATCCCCAACAACGTAGACCTCAGCAGCAACCGCAAGCTGCAGAAAGCACTCGAGGCCTGGCAGCCCAGTTTCTTAGATTGGTGGCAGGACATGGGGCCCGAAGGCTTCCAGCAGGACGACATTTACTTGCGCACCGCCGTCAGTGTCGAAGCCAACGGTTGGGCCAACTTCGATTACGTCAAGATGCCAGACTATCGCTGGGGCATCTTCCTCACGCCGCCCGAAAAAGATCGCAAGATTGGTTTCGGAGATAACGCCGAGATGGACGTTTGGAACCAGGTGCCTGGCGAGTTCCGTAAAGAGTTGCGTCGTATCATTGTCACCCAGTGCGATACCGAGCCGGCATCGGTCGAGCAGCAGCGCCTGCTCGGAAAATGCGCGCCGAGTCTTTATGACATGCGCAACCTATTCCAGGTCAATGTCGAGGAAGGTCGTCACCTGTGGGCCATGGTGCATTTGTTGCACGAGTTCTTCGGTCGCGATGGCCGTGAAGAGGCCGAGGAGATGTTGTTTCGTCGTTCCGGCAACCCGGATTCGCCCCGTATTCTCGATGCCTTCAACAAGCCAATCGAGGATTGGTTGGCCTTTTTCTGCTTCACAATGTTCACCGACCGTGACGGCAAGTACCAGCTCGGGGCCTTGGCCGAGAGTGGTTTCGATCCGCTCGCCCGCGCCACCAAGTTCATGCTCACTGAAGAGGCTCATCACCTGTTCGTCGGTGAAAGCGGTGTGGGTCGTGTGATCAAGCGCACCACCGAGATCCTTAACGAGGATCCACATGGCGACGTCAAGAAGCATGGCGGTATCCCGCTTGAAATCATCCAGAAGTACATTAACGAGTGGTACAGCGCCTCACTGGACCTGTTTGGCGGTGAGGACAGTTCCAACGCCGCGAACTACTTCGGTGCAGGCTTGAAGGGCCGCTTCCAGGAGATGAACCCGAAACGTTTCACGGATCACTCGGCACTGGAAGGCTGCTATGAGTTGAATTGGGTCGAGGACGGTCAGATGGGCAGCCACGAGATCCCGATGCGTCGAGCCATGAACCTGGTGCTGCGCGATGCCTACCGTGAGGACTGCCTCAAGTCGCTCGGTCGTTGGAACAAGATCCTCGAGAAGGCCGGACGCGAGGAGCGTTTCTACCTGCCTTCACAGCGCTTCAACCGCGGCATCGGTGTCTACGCCAAGCAGAGTTTCGACCCATATGGCGAGCTGCTCGATGACAAGACCTACTGGTCGAAGCATGTCGAGTGGTTGCCCACTCATGAGGACCTCGATTACGTCAAGTCGCTGATGGTCTCGGTCACCGAGCCTGGCAAGTTCGCTGGCTGGATTGCACCACCCGCGAAAGGGCTCAACGGCCAACCGGTCGATTTCGAGTACGTCAAGTTCCACGGCTAAGCTTCAGGCAAAGACCACCAAAGTCGAGACAAGAATCATGGGGAAACGTCTAAGAAGCCACGTCTGCGGGGCGTGGCACAAGGGCAGCGGAGACGCCGTTGCGGTCTACAACCCGACCACCGGTGAGCAGATTGCCGAGGTCGATAACAGTGGCTTGGACCATAAGGCAGCCTTGCAATACGCACGTGAGGTCGGTGGGCCGGTGTTGCGATCAATGAGTTTCACGCAACGCGGCGAGCTGTTGATGGCGATGGCCGGAGCATGGCACGAGCATCGCGATGAGCTGCTCGATTTAAGCACTGAATCCGGCGGCAACACCCGCGGCGACGCCAAGTTCGACATCGATGGCGCCACCGGCACCCTGTCGGCATATGCACGCATCGGTGCCAAGTTGGGGGAGGCTCGCTTCCTGATTGATGGCGAATCGATTCGCTTGTCGCGTAGTCCACGTTTTGTTGGCCGCCATGTGCGTATGCCACGTACGGGTGCTGCCATCCACATCAATGCCTTCAACTTCCCCGCATGGGGAATGGCCGAGAAGATGGCCGCCGCCATCCTCGGCGGCATGCCGGTTGTGACCAAGCCAGCCACCAGTACCGCTGTGTTGGCCGAGCGCATGATCGAGATCTTGGTCAACAAGGAAGTGGTGCCTGCCGGCATCATCTCCTTCATCTGTGGTTCTGCAGGGGACATGTTGAATCACGTGATCACCCAAGACGTGGTCGCCTTCACCGGCTCAGCGGACACCGGTTGTCGCATCCGCTCGGGCGCCGCGGTAATCAAGAACTCGGTACGCGTCAACGTCGAGGCCGACAGCCTCAACTCCGCCGTGCTTGGCCCCGATGTTAAGCACCAAGGCGAGACCTGGGACCTCTTCATCCGTGAGGTTTGCACCGACATGACCCAGAAGGCAGGGCAGAAGTGCACCGCCATCCGCCGCATCTTCGTGCCCGAGGACAAGGTCGAAGAAGTCACGGCCGACTTAATCGAGACCCTGTCCAGCACGCGCGTCGGCAATCCTGCCACGCGTGGAGTACGCATGGGACCGCTGGCTTCTGCCTCCCAACTACAGGACATCCGCTCCGGCATCAGCGAACTGCAGGCGGTGGCCGACATCGTCCACGGCGAGGTCGGTCCTGGTGAGCTGATGGACACCGACGCCGATAGTGGTTACTTCCAACAGCCGGTTTTGTTGTTGGCCAAGGATCCAGCGAATGCCGGCATCGTCCATGAGCGCGAGGTCTTCGGCCCTGTCGCCACGATCTTGCCTTATTCCGGCGACGCCGAGCAGGCGGCCGCCTTGATGAATCTTGGGGATGGGGGCCTGGTCGCCTCGGTTTACTCCGATAAGCGTGATTTTGCTGCTTCCTTGATCGAAGCCGTTGCACCATACAACGGTCGCTTGAACTTTGGCTCCAAGAAGGTGGCCGAGTTCTCTATGGGGCCGGGTGCAGTATTGCCCACCTTGATCCACGGTGGCCCCGGTCGGGCCGGTGCCGGCGAGGAATTGGGCGGCATCCGTGGCCTGTCCTTCTACATGCAGCGCACGGCTCTACAAGGTGATGAGCCCATGTTGGCTCGTTTGTTGGAAGACGGCGTCGAGGTCTAGGCGAAGTCTTTACCTCGCTCCATTTCCACCGAAATCCTAGGATGACTGGCATGTTCCTGAATCTCCTCCCATTGTCCGAAGAAGGCAGCAACCCCCTCGTCTCCAGCGTCAAGGATTTTGCGTTAGAGCATTGGATGGACGCAGTCATGGTCGTCGTCCTCTTCTTTGCGATGACTATCGTCGCCAGTTGGGTCAGCCGTATCATCCGTGGTGCTTGCGAGAGGGCCAAGGTGGAAATCACCTTGTCGCACTTCTTTGGTAGGCTTGGACGTACCGCAGTGATGGTAATCGGTGTGGTCATCATCCTCGGCAAGTTCGGCATTGAGACTAGCAGCTTTGCTGCCATCCTCGCCGCCATGGGCTTCGCTATCGGTATGGCGATGCAGGGAACGCTTGGCAACTTCGCCTCTGGCGTCATGTTGCTGATTTTTCGCCCGTTCAAGGTTGGTGATGTCATCAATGCTGCGGGCGTGGTCGGTAAGGTCAGCATGATCGACCTGTTCACTACCGTAGTCGATACTCCGGATAACCGCCGTATCATCGTGCCGAACGGCGCCATTTTCGGTGGCACCATCGAGAACATCTCACACCACGACACGCGTCGCATCGAGGTCGCCGTCGGCACCGACTACGGCGCTGACTTAGACAAGGTGCGCGAGGTGCTCGATAAGGCCGTGGCCAAGGTTGAGACTCGCATCGACGAGCCAGGTCACCAGATCGTACTCGCCGGCCTGGGTGATAGTTGCATCGACTGGAAGGTGCGTGTGTGGTGCAAGTCCACCGATTATTTGGGTTGTATGGAAGAGACTACCCGGATCATCAAGTACGCGCTTGACGAGGCCGGAATCGGTATCCCATTCCCACAGATGGACGTCCATCTCGACAAGCTCGAAGGTTAAGGCGAATCCGATGACTTCGATTCAAATCCTAATGGCCTGGGTGGCAATCATGTCCGTCAGCGCCTTCCTCGCCTACAGCTTGGACAAGAGACTTGCCAAGAATGACAAGCGCCGCGTGCCCGAACGCGTGTTGCTGACTTGGTCGTATCTTGGTGGCGCACCAGGGGCCTTGCTGGCGATGATGGCTTTCCGCCACAAGGTGCGCTATCCAACCTTCTGGATTGCACAATTGTTCGCCATCGCGGCATGGTCCTGGACCATGTATCAGCTTTGAGCCTTAAGGCGCAGGCGGCGGCGCACCCAAACCGGTGGCATGGCCTGCTGGATCCTGGCGGTAGAAGCGTTCCAGCAAGGAGTAGAGTTCCGGTTCACGCTGCTGCAACTTCACCGATAGCTCGAAGAAGCATTCGGTAGCGGTGGCGAAGAACTCCGCAGGTTCGGTGGCCGCATAGGAATCCAGCAGCCGAGGTCGCCCGGCCTTCAGGTCATGGAGGTACTTTTGGTAGGCGGCAAAGAACTCTTCGCGCCAGTCATCGTTCTTAATGTCATCGCTGAGCGGTGGAATACCATCAGTGATGCCATCCAGCATGTCGAGCTTGTGGGCGAATTCGTGGAAGACAGTGTTCTGTCCGTCGCTGGCATTACGTCCGCCTTGGTAGGCCGAATCCCAAGCCAACACCACCGGGCCGCCGGGCCACGCCTCGCCGAGGTTGGCACTCTCGCGATGTTCCACTACGCCATCGGGCCGATGCCAAGTGCTGCCATGCTTGAAGGTGGTGGGGTAGACCAGGATGGTGCGCACACGATGGTAGAAATCGTGATGAAGGTTCAGGATCAACAGGCAGGCTTGGGCAGCGATGACCACCTTGATCTTGTCACGCATCTCCAGACCACCACAGCCTTCGAAATGTTTCTCTTCGAGGAAAACCCGCGTCATCCCTTCGAGGCGCCTGCGGTCACTAGGCCGAAGCTCATGCAGGACCGGCAGAAAATCCAGCCACCCACGCCACTCCTCGCTCAATCCGTCGCGCAAGTACCGCTTACGTCGGAAGCCTCGCAGGAAGTGAAACATGCCAGAGTCTAGAATAGCCGCATGCTGGTGCACCACTTCCGTGACCCGCGATGGCTCGTAAACAGCTATTTGGTAGCCGACCGCTCCGGTGGGAGCGCCGTGTTGATTGATAGCGGTGGGCCTTTGGAACAGATCCTTGCTAAGTGTGAGGAACTACAAGTCGCGCCGAAGTACTTGCTTAACACCCATCGCCACCCTGACCACATCACCCATAATCGTCAGCTCAAGGAGCACTTCGCCTTAATTGTGGCGGCACACCGACAAGAAGCGGAGTTCATTCCGGAGCACAGTCTCATGCTCGAGCATGGCCAGCAGCTGCAGGTGGGCGATCTGAGTATCCAGTGCCTTTGGGTTCCCGGCCACACCGCTGGGCATATGGCCTTTTTGATTAACGGTCGCGCGGTCTTCACTGGCGATGTCCTGTTCGCAGGCTCCGTCGGCGGTACGCGAGGCAGTGGCCACACTACCCTCGATGACCTACGCCAGAGCGTGATGGACAAGCTGATGAGCTTGCCACCGCAGACCATTATCCATCCTGGCCACATGGACCCCACGATCGTGGACAAGGAATGGCAGCACAATCCCTTCATCCGGTGGTGGCGTGGCCTAGAGAGCAGGACGGAACGCGCCTGTGTGGCGGTCGGCCAAGCCGCTACCTTGTTGTTGCGCGCGCGTGACTACGACGGTGGCAGCAAGTGCCTGGTGCGATTCGCCGACGGTTCCGAGGACCTAGTGCCGGGCAGTCAAGTGTTTGAGGCCGGAAGCGGCAACTCAAGCGGTTAATCTTCGGATTAAACGGACTCCCACAACTTCTGGAGATTGGTGGTCATGAAGGATTGGAGTCCTTGTGCTGGTTCAGGAATTCATCAAGGCTGCCGTGGAACTCCTCCAGCTGCTTGACTTTTTCTTTCTGACTGACGGGCTCCGGCTCCTGTACTACATCTTCGTGGTTATGAACATGACCGTGGTCGCCTTGGCTTTGGCGACCTACGAAGGACGCGCCGAAAGGGGCGAAAGGATTTTGGCGTTGAGGCGGATTCTTAGGACCCAGACCCAGCGCACGCAGCAGCAAAAAGAATGTGCCTAAGACGAAGGCGACGCAGAGGAAAAAGAAGGCAACCACCAAGGCCACTCCCAGCATCAAAACGCGCAGGATGGCAGACAAGGGACCACCGCCGGCGGCGAGGCCGGGCATGGTGGCATGGAACTCCGGGCGAGGCATAGGCATAGCATATCCGCCTACGCGGGCTTTGCCCGCAGCTGTCCTGGAACGAGATGCCGCAACCACCTGCGACGGTGGACCACTTACCAGAGGCCGCGTTTTGGGGTCCAGCCAAGTCGTCTCGCGCACAGCCTGCAAACCAGGCCTATAGGCCGAGTTTGCGGTACTTGCTGGACTTCGAGTCCTTGGTCTTGCCTGCGGCGACGTTGCGCTCCTCGAGCCATTCTGCGTATTCGGTGTAGTTGCCGTAGAAGAACTCGATTTCGCCGTTGCCCTCGAAGGCCAGGATGTGGGTGCAGATCCGATCCAGGAAGTAACGATCGTGCGACACAATCAACATGCAACCTGCATAATGCTCGATAGCCTCTTCCAGTACCCGCGTGGTAGGCAGGTCTAGATCGTTGGTTGGTTCGTCGAGGATGATTAGGTTGCCGCCCACGCGCAACATTTTCGCCAGCTGCACACGGTTACGCTGTCCACCGGAAAGGGTGCCGACCTTCTGCTCCTGGTTGGTGCCCTTGAAGTTGAAGCGTGACACGTAGGCGCGCGACTGAATCTCGCCGGCACCGAAGGGCAGGAACTCGAGACCGTCGGTAATCTCCTCGAACACCGAGTTCTCGTCGCTCAATTCGGCGCGACGTTGGTCGACAAAGCAGGCCTCAATGGTGGAGCCATGGGTGATAGTTCCGGCATCGGGTTGTTCCTCGCCAATGATCATCTTCATCAGCGTGGTCTTGCCGGCGCCGTTGGGGCCGATGATGCCGATGATTGCACCAGGCGGCATCTCGAAGCTTAAATCCCTGACTAGCACCTGATCGTCATAGGCCTTCTGCACATTGGCCAGGTCAATCACCTTGTTGCCGAGGCGCGGCCCCGACGGGATCATCAAGTCAATGGTTTCAGGGCGCAGGTTCTGTTGTTCCTCGACCAGCTGTTCATAACGCGCCAGGCGCGCCTTGTTCTTGTTGCCGCGTGCCTTGGAATTCTGACGCACCCATTCCAGCTCGGCATGCAGGCGCTTCTTGCGCTTGTCTTGTTGGCGGTCGCTGAGCTCGAGCTCCTTCTCCTTGGCTTCCAGATAGATGGTGTAGTTGCCCTTGTAGGGGCGGCATACGCCGCGGTCCACCTCGAGCATCCAGTCGACGACGTTGTCAAGGAAGTAACGGTCGTGGGTAATGACGATGACTAGGCCGGCGTACTCGGCCAGGTGGTGCTCCAACCAAGCAGTGGTGTTGGCGTCAAGGTGGTTGGTCGGTTCATCCAACAGGAGAATGTCCGGGGTCTCAATCAAGGTCTTGCACAAGGCCACGCGGCGTGCCTCGCCACCAGACAGAACCCCACACTTACGCTCCATCGGCGGCAGGTCCAAGGCGGCAGCAGCCTTCTCCAGCAGACGGTCCACTTCCCACATGTTGTTGGTGTCAATCTCGGCTTGCAGGTGGTCGAATTCCGCCGATAATTTTTTCAACTCCTCGCCTTCGGCCTCGCCCATCAGCAAGCAGATCTCGTTGTAGCGGTCGGTGATGGCATGCACATGGGCCACCGACTCGTCGAGCGACTCTTTGACCGTCATCTCGGGTTTCAGGTTCGGCTCCTGCGAGACGTAGCCGATGCTGCGACCGTTCATCTGGAGGCGTTGGCCTTCGAACTCGGAATCCGCTCCGGCCAGGATCCGCAGCAAGGTAGACTTGCCGGAACCGTTCGCGCCAATCACGCCAATCTTCGCACCTGCAAAGAAGGATAGGGTGACATCCTTCAGGACCTGGGTGCGATCGTAGAACTTGTTCAGGCCAATGACCTGGAGGACATACTCATTGGGGTTCTCAGCCATGATCGACCAAACATTCTATCCATGTTGCTGGCCGATAGAAGGCCTGATTTAAGGTTCACCCAAGGCCTGCTCAGTGGCTTCCAACTGGGCACGGATTGAAGTTGCCGGGACTACCGGTCCGTCGACTTGACTGCCCGCACAGAAGTCCAGGACCTGCTCCTGGTAGGCTTGCTTGGACTCCAGCAATTCGTCCCAGAATGGCCAAGTACGGCACTGTACGGGCTTGGCGTCGTGGACCGTGCAGGTTGGGCCGTCGAGGAAGATGCAATGGTTGTCGACGAAGCGCAGGGTGCGGTGACCATGTTCATCGGCGTGGGTATAGGAACGATTGAACTCCGTCAAGCTGATCCCCAGATGCTCTGCCAAGCGCTTCCGCTCCTGATAATTCACGTACACATGGGCCACGTCGCCACGCCCATGGCAACACTTGCCACATTGGGTGCAGTCAAAGGGCAGGCCGTCGTTCCACCAAACCGTCATGGCTACAGGGTATCCTGGTGGGGATGAGGAATCCCATCGAGATTCACGTAGAGCGTGACCATATCCAGAAAGTGCTCACGGTCGAAGCCGAGTCGGTGTTAATTGGCCGCGGCCGCGACTGTGAAGTCCGCATCGAGGATCCATTGGCTTCGCGTCATCATTGTCGTCTGGAACGCCTCGGCCGCGAGGTCTTCGTGGTCGACCTGGACTCCCGCAACGGCACTTGGGTGGGGGCCGAACAGGTCGAGCGCCGGGCCCTCGCTGCCGCCGACGTCATCCGCATCGGCAGCACCACCTTGAAAATCGCCGGTGGAGTGGAGAACAGCTTATCCTCGATCGAGTCCACCCAGACCCAGGAGACTCCTCGCGAGGAGGACATGTTGCAGACCATCCTGGCGGTGGCACGCACGCTAGAACAAGAGGACCGCATCGAGCGTTCGGCTGCGCTACTGGTCGACGCTGCCGTGTCGCTGACCCGGGCTGAACGAGGATTCCTGTTCCTGCTTGAGGATGGCCGGACCAACATGGCCTTAGCACGCAACTTTGCACGTGAACCGGTACCCGCTCCCGAGACCAAGTTCTCGCGCACCCTGTTGGCCAAGACTTTGCACTGCCGCGATGCGGTGCTGTTGATGGATGCAGCCTCCGATGGCGAGTTCGCCGGAGTGGAAAGCATTTCCGATCTGGGCCTGCGTTCGGTCCTTGCGGTGCCATTGCGTTACCGCGGCGAGGTGATGGGCCTACTGGCGGTCGACCATCGCCTCACCAGCAGTGCTTTCCGGCGCAGCGACATCTCTTTGGTTGGTGGTTTGGCCGGATTGGCCTCTGCTTACCTCGGTGCCAAGCGTTTGCATCAATCGATGGCAAAGTTGAAGCGCCATAACGGCCGCCTGCAGCGCCAGCTTGGCAAGCGCAATAGTTCGGCTTCGGTGGCACCGTTGGAGACGAGTGGTGGGGCGGGATTCGCGGGCCTAGTCGGCACCGCTCCAGCCATGCAGAAACTCTGTTCCGATATGGAACGGATCCTCGACAGCAACGCGGCGGTCGTAATTGAAGGCGAAAGCGGCACCGGCAAGGAGTTGGTTGCGCGCGCGTTGCATTTTCATAGTCGCTTGGCCGACAAACCTTTCGTAGTCGAGAACTGTGGCGCCTTGCCTGACACCCTGTTGGAATCGGAACTGTTCGGCCATAGCAAGGGTGCCTTCACTGGCGCTACGCGTGATCGGAAGGGTCGTTTTGAAGAGGCCGATGGCGGCACCATGTTCCTCGATGAGATTGGCGAGATGTCCACGGCTATGCAGGCTCGCCTGTTGCGTGTTCTGCAGGAAGGGGAGATTCGTCGCGTCGGTAGCAACGAGGTACGCCGCGTATCGGTACGGGTGGTCGCAGCCACCAACGCCGACTTGGCGGCCAAGGTCAAGGCCGGTGAGTTTCGCGAAGACCTCTACTATCGCCTCAAGGTGATCGGCCTGCGGGTGCCGCCGCTGCGTGAGCGTCGCGAGGACATCCCGCTGTTGTGCGAGCATTTCATCGGCATCGAAGCAGCCGAGAGCGGTTGCGGGGTGCGTGCCATCAGTGCGGCTGCGGCCAAGGCCTTGCAGGCCTATCCATGGCCCGGCAACGTGCGCGAATTGCGCAATGAAATCCGTCGCCTGGTGCTGCTCGGCGAAGGCGAAGTCCAAGCCAACGAGTTGTCGTCGGCGGTGTTGCGCGCCGAAGCAGGCAGCCAACTGGACCTGTCCGACGGCGCAGCTTTACCGGATCGGGTCCAGGCCTTGGAGGTCGCGGCGATTCGCGAAGCCATCGCCAAGGAACCCAATAACCGTTCGCAAGCTGCCAAGCTGCTGGGCATTACTCGTTTCGCCCTTCTGCGCAAGATCGAGAAGTATGGCATCACCACGGAGGAGAAGAGCTGAGTGCGGAAACGGGATCCGAGGCAAGCGTCCCAGGTGGCGCTTCGCAAGCACGTCTGAGCAAGGAGGTCGGTCAGCCCAGCCTGCCGGAGGGTCTGCGTCTGATTCGCCCGTTGGGCCAATCGCCATTGAGTATCGTCCTGTTGGTGGAGGATGGCGAAAGCGAACGCTTCGCTTTGAAAATTCTGCGACCGTCGGTGGCCAAGGACGAGCCCATCCGCGAACGCTGGCGTCGCGAGGCCAAACTGCTCGATGAAATCCGCCACCCAAACCTAGTACGCAGCTTCGGAGCCTGTGAAGTCGAAGGTCGCCCGGCCTTGCTGCTGGAGTACATCGCTGGGAAGTCGCTACGCGCTCGCCTCGAGGATGGCCCTTTGGGTTGGGAGCAGGCCGCACGCTTTGGCGTCCAGGTGGCGCGTGCTTTGGAAAAGTTGCACAAGAACAACGCAATCCATCGCGACGTGAAGCCGCACAACATTCTGCTGCACCCAGTGCGTGGTGCCATCCTGGCCGACTTGGGATTGGTACGCAGCGATGAGGACCCCACCATGACACGCCATGGGGCGGCCTTGGGTTCTCCGGCCTACATGAGTCCAGAACAGGCGCGAGACCCGTCTGATGTGGATGCCCAGGCCGACATTTATTCGCTCGGTGCCACCTTATTCCACACCGTCAGTGGCACGCCTCCCTTCCTCGGAACCGGTGTCGGCGAGGTCATCCACCGCGTCATGCACGAGGATCCTGAGCCCTTGCCCAAGCAATTGCCGTTGCCCTTAGGCAAGGTTATCGCCACTGCCATGGCCAAGGATCCCGATCGACGTTATGCACGCGCGCGTGATTTTGGTAGCGATTTAGGGCGCGTGCTGCTCGGTTACCCGCCGCGGCTGTTTACCGCCTACCGTCGACGTCGGCGCCTGCAGCAAGCGATTGCGGTAGCTGCAAGTGTGGTGTTCCTCGCCGGTGTGGCGTGGTGGGTACCAAGGCAATCCAGCCCAACAGTGGATCCGGACTTGCTGGTCGATGAGACTGGCGAGACGCCAGGAGTGGGCGCCGTCGGCGAAGGCCAACCGGTGCTGCCGCGGCAAAGTTCACCGACCAATCCCGAGGTTTCAGAGTTCGCCGTCGAGGAGTTCTTCCAGGATTGGAGTTCGGCCTATGAGAATCGTTATCAGGAAGCCATGAGCGCCGGGCGATTCCGTGATGCCCTCAGTGAAGCTGACTTGGCATTGCGTGCGCCAGTGCCGAAAGATGCACCGATTGGTTTTCTCGAAGCGCGTCGTGAGTGGGGCAAGAGGCACCGCACCGAAGTCGCGGCTGCAGCTGAACGCATTGCCGGCCAGGCTATGGACATGCTGGTTGATCAATCCAACTTTGCGCGCGAGACCATCGATCGAGGTGCCTTTGACGCGATGGCCTGGCAGGAAAGCGTGATTGACTTGTGGCGCCGAGCTGGCCTGCGCTTGGAGGATATGCCGTTGCATCCGGGCTCGCCGGATCCAATCGGTCGCCTGAAGATGACACGTGCCGCCTTGGAGAACGAGGATGCCCAAGAGCGGATTCGCCGCGCCTTGCAGAGTGTCGTGCCGATCCGCACCAACACCGGCAATCTGCTACGCGCTGGTGAATATCAGCAGGCCCTGGAGAGATGGAATCGGGTCGACAGCGTGGTTTTCATCCACTCGGCCGAGGCACGCAGCGACCGGGCACGCATCGAAGGCTTATTGGGCCTGGAACGTCGTCTGCGGATGGCCTTGCGCGAACAGGTTGGCCAGCAAGTCGATTTCATCTTGCGCGGCGGCAGTCATCTACAGGGACAGTTGCTCGCCGCCAGCGACGGCAAGGGTTATGCGGTCAACTACCTCGATCAAACCATGGTCGCCGTCAAGTTGGCGGACCTTGATCCCGACTTCGTGGTCGGCTGGTTGGACCGTGGCGACGGCCCATGGCTGGCCGCGCATCTGGCTTGGTGTCAAGGCGACGTCGGCGCGGCGTGGAAGCGGATGAACAGCTTGAACCAAGTGAATGCGCCTACCGAATGGCAAGTGCAGTTATGGATCAAGGAATGGCAATCCGAGGCCCAGGCAGGTCATCAGGCCACCAACCCGATCGCTGCCGAAGCCCATGCCGATGGCAATGCCAAAGCGAACAACCCTGCCAAGATCCCGCCGTCGGAACTGAGTCCAGCCGAACGCCTGCAGCGCGCGGTGCTTGCTGCAAAGCCCGAAGCCACTGCGGTTATCCGTGGCGACGATGTCATGGTCTATTTTGAGGACATCCGCTGGAAGGACTATTGGGAGCTAAACCTCGGTGCCGAAGCCAGTACCTGGGTGATCCACAGTTGGGAGTTGAGTTGGGAACTTAGTGAACAGGTCGACCCACCTAGCGAACTCACCCTGCAAGGTGACATCAGGTTGTTGCATAGCAGCCGCCGTAACCCACCGCGTATGCGCATCGATAATAAGCGTTATCCGGGCTTCGGCATTTTCGCCGGCCAGGGGCGTCAACAACTCCGATGGCAAGAAGGTGCACTGGACCTGGACGGCTTGCCGATTTGTGATTGGAAGCCCCAGACTGCACGTCGCTCGCGCTTCGAGGTGGAGTGCGCCGACGGCATTCAGGTGACTCGATTCAGTCTGCGCTTTGCACCACGCTGAGGTCGGTGTACCTCGGCAGGAATCGTGACAGCATGAAAGCGGCGACCACGAAAACGCCAGCCGCGAAGATCAACACCGCCTGAGTGCCGAAGCCCAGGTCCTGTAACCATAGTCGACTTGCCGTGCCCAGCGAGATTAATAGGAAATCCAGCATCTGCCCGGTTCCCAAGGTGGCACCGATGCGTTTCGGCGGAGGCAGCTTCTGCATCAAGCTACGCAGTGGAATCAGATAGAAACCAGAAAAGAAACTGGCGGCACCTAGACACAGGAATAGGTTCCATGGCTGCGGATCGACGAAACCAGCGAAAGCGAAACCGCCCGCCATGCCTAAGGCACCGAACACGGGCATCCAGCGGGGAATCCGTTGGTGTAGGCGCCAACCAGCGACCATCGCACCGACAGCCATGAACAGGCTCAAGCTGGCGAGGCCGATCGACCAAGTGCCGGGATCGACGTCGATCAAGGGCTGTTCTCCTTCCGGTGCCGTCAGGAACTCGTTCCAAGCTAGTAGCATCAGGCTGCCGCACATCCAGAAACAGGCATGGCCAATGATGGCAGCCAGCAGGCCGGGAATCCGGTGGGCGTCGGCCAATCCGGTGAAAAGGCGCCTTACCGGGTCGAAACGGATGCGCTTCTTCGGTGCGGCAGGCGGAATGGTCTTCATGCGTTGCGCCACCATGGCACCGATCACCGCGATAAACGCCATGGCCAAACCAAGGAAGCCGAGAAGATCAGGGCGGTCAGCGGGTACATGTCCGGCGCTGCCGGTGCCGATCAGGATTCCCACCAGGACGGATGCCTGGAACAGGCCATTGGCACGCGGCAACTCATCGGCAGTGGTGAGCTCGGGTAGCGAACCATACTTAGCTGGCCCGAGGAATGCCGATTGCATGCCCATGAAGAACACCACCACGAACAGCGCGTTGAAGTTGCCGCTGAACAGGGCAGCCGCGGCGCCGAGCATGACCATTGCCTCGGCCCACTTGCTAGCCACCACCATGTTGCGCTTGGGGAAGCGATCGGCGCAATCGCCAGCGACGACTGCAAACAGCACAAAGGGGATCGAGAACAATGCCGACGCCAAGGATTGCGTGCTGATGCTGCCTGCAGCACCGACGGCCAACAACAGAACCGTCTGCTTGAACAGGTTGTCGTTGAAGACCGTCAGGAACTGTGTGAGGACGAGCAGGCGGAAGGACCGCGCGTGCTTCATTGGCTTTCGTTCTCGGTGTGGATGCAGGTGGCAGCCAAGTCCTGCTGCTCGCTACTTAACCATTCGACTCGCTCGAGGTCGCTGAGCAGGTCTTCCAGGCTCACGCCGTGGCGCAAGCAGGCGCGGATATGCGAGCGCGCCTGTTGCCAGCAACCGGACGCGGCCAAGGCCACAACACTGAGGCGCTCGCGTTCCTCGAGGCTCAAGTCAGTGCTGTGGAAGGTGGTGCCATAAGCATGCTCGACCACCCACGACAGGAAAATTGGGTCGACGCGTTGCAGATGGTCAAGCACCGGTTCGCTATCGCTACCGTAGACTTCTTCGAATATCTGTTTGCCGCTGGAATGGCTATCCTTGCCCATCAGGTCTTCTTCTTCAGCGAAGCCATATTCATGGCAAACCAAGTTCAAGGCGCGCACCACCTTTGGGAAACCACAAAACAGATGGCAGAGGCGCAACACATCCTGCATTAAAGCGCGGCTCCCTTGTGGGTGTTGGAGCATCTGCGAGCAGACCCTTAGCAAGCGGTCGTCGTCGCCATGGTGCAAGGCGGAGGCGATGCTAAAGATGGGCGTCAATCGGCTCATAAGCTCTCGTCCAGGCTAACGGCTTCGGGGACACGGATGTTCGACAGCAGTGGGGTGCGCGCCAAAGTGGCGTCGCCGGGGGCTGCCAAGGGGCGCAGTTGCGGCGGTGCGAACAGCACCACTGTGGAACCGAATTCGAAATAGCCGAGCTCGTCGCCAGCGGCCAACTTCGGTGGGGGATCAAAATGCCGGTGGGTGCGAACCCAAGGCGCTTGACCGAGGGTGTCGTCGAATCCGAAGCGCATACCGCCGACATTCAATGCACCGACGAATAACATTGCGAAGCGCGTGCCGTCCTCGCTACGACAGTGCAGCAGGATGCGGCGGTTGGTGGTCAGGACCCGCATCGAGCGACGCACCAAGCTAGGGTCCACTGGTTGCAGGTCGCCGGGCTCGACAATGGCTTCCAGCACTTCCATTGCACAAGGCGTGTGGTAGCGATGGTAATCGCGCGGCGACAAGTAGATCTGCAGCGCTTGGTAGCCGAGCAGACCATCCAGATGGCCGCCTGGGATAAGCTCACGAGTGGAGTAGGGGGTGCCCTTGATAACCCAACTGCCCTCCGCGCAGACCCGGTCAAGGGTGACCAATTGGCCATCAGCGGGCGAGAGCCAGGCATCTGCTTCCGACAGTGGCCGTGAATCAGCCGGCAGCGCGCGGGTGAAAAGGCTCAGGAAGGTTGGGTAGTCGATCAGGTCGCCCGGCACACTGGCGGCATCGATGCCTAGCCGCTTCGCCACAGTTGTCCACAATTTGCGCCGCATTCGCCTGGGAATACGCATCCGTGCCACCTTTCCCATGAGACGGGAGAGGCCAAGGCGCGGGAAACCGGGCAGCGTGAAGAGGTAACGTGCGTCCATCACAGGAGAGCTGGCTGCTGCATAGTGTAGTGCCGAGGGGCAGTGTTTATACTTTGCCCACAACCATGGTCGATCCCCCCCTCCATGTCCTGATTCTCGCCGGCGGCGAGTCTACGCGTTTATGTACAGGGGGGCCGAAGGCGCTCCTCGATATCTGCGGTCGTCCACTGCTGGAGCATATCTTCGCGGCTACCGACGATCTGGCGCCAGCTTCACGCGTACTGGTGCTCGGCCCGCGCCACCGCGAGCCGATTGAAGCGTGGCTGGACAAGGCCGGCCATAGCGATTGGCAAGTCGTCATCCAGGAGCTTGCGCGTGGCACTGGAGACGCCGTCGCCTGTGCGCTTGAGGTCCTCCCCGAGGAGGGGCGCCTGCTCGTGTTGTGTGGCGATACGCCATTGCTGAGTGGTTCCACCTTGAAGATGTTGGTCGAGCAGGGCGACGCCATGTTGACCGCGGTAGTGCCGAATCCCTTTGGCCTCGGTCGCATCGAACGCGATGCAAACGGCGCCTTACTCGGCATCGTTGAGCAGGCTGACGCCTCCGAGCAACAGCAACAGATCGACGAGATCAATTCCGGCGTTTTCGTGCTCGACATCGCGACCTTGCGCGCGGCACTGAAGAATGTCACAACTGATAACGCCCAAGGCGAAATCTATCTGACCGACGCCGCAGTTGAGGTCCTGAAGGCACGCACGGGTGCAACCGTTTGTCTTGAGGATGACTGGGAGCAGGTGCTCGGCGTGAACGACTTGCACGAGTTCTCGCATGTCAGCATGTTGATGCGCGAACAGAAGATGGGGGAGTACCTGTCGCAAGGCGTGATCATCGACGATCCCGCCACCACTTTCATCGAGTGCGATGTCGAGATTGGTCCCGGCACACGCATCATGCCCTTCTGCGTTTTGCGCCGTGGTGTCAAGGTCGGTAGTGGCTGCGAAGTGGGTCCATTCGCTCATTTGCGCCCCGGCACTGTCATGGAGGACGGCGCCCAGGTCGGCGATTTTGTCGAGACCAAGAATGCCCACTTTGGCCCCGGCGCCAAGGCCAAGCACCTGTCCTATCTCGGCGATGCCGTCATCGGTGCGCGCGCCAACATCGGTTGTGGCACCATTACCGCCAACTACGACGGCAAAAACAAGCATCAGACCAGGATCGGTGCGCGCGCTTTCATCGGCTCCGGTGCGGTTTTGGTCGCCCCGGTCAACGTGGGCGACGACGCCACCGTCGGTGCCGGCGCCGTGGTCACTGCCAATCATGATGTCGAGGCAGGCGCCACCGTCGTCGGCGTTCCTGCCAAAGCCCTCCCTCCCAAGACCTGATCTTTCATTTCCCGCCGCTTCTCGTCCCATGAGCTACCAGGATTCCCGCCTCAAACTGATGTCCGGTTCTGCACACCCGGAACTCGCGACCGAAATCGCCAGTTACCTCGATGTTCCGATGTCGTCGGCCTCGGTCGGCCGTTTCCCCGACGGCGAAATCGACATCAAGCTGCACGAAGACATCCGTGGTTCAGATGTGTTCGTGGTGCAGCCGACCGGCCCGCCGGTCAACGAGAACATCATCGAGTTGTTGCTGATGGTGGATACACTGCGCCGCGCCTCGGCCGGCCGCATCACCGCAGTGATCCCATACTTCGGTTATGCCCGGAAGGACCGCAAGGACGAGGGCCGCGTACCGATCTCGGCCAAGGTAGTCGCCAACATGCTCGCTGGCTCAGGGGTGGACCGGGTTCTGACCATTGACCTGCACGCCCAGCAGATTCAGGGCTTCTTCGATATCCCGGTGGACCACCTGTGGGCCAGGGCGGCGCTCGAGGATGCCGTAAGCGATTTGAATCTCGAAGACTTGGTGGTCTGCTCGCCCGACGTCGGTGGCGTGAAATTGGCCCGCGCATGGGCGAAATCCCTGCATGTGCCATTGGCCATCGTCGATAAGCGCCGCACCAGCGGCAGCACGGTTGTTATGGAGAATGTCATCGGCGATATTGAAGGCTGCAACGTGCTCCTTTCCGACGACATGATCTCGACGGCAGGCACGATTACCGAGGCATCGCGTATTCTGAAGGAAAAGGGGGCTAAACGGGTAATTATCGCCGCGACCCACGCGGTGTTGTGCGGGCCGGCCGTAGAAAGGTTGCAGAATTCTGCCGCCGAAAAGGTACTGGTTTCCAATACAATGGCCCTCCGCGGTGCGCTGCCCGACAACCTTGAAGTGGTTTCGGTGGCACCGCTGTTGGCCCGCGCGATTACTCGGATTCACCGAGAAGAGTCGGTCAGCGCCCTCTTCGAAGACGAAAAAATCACCTGAGCGTGCTCAGGAACGTAGAAGCAATGGACACCTTTTCCCTTAAGACCGAATCCCGTACCGAGTTTGGCGGCCGTGAGGCTGCTGCCCTGCGAGGCACCGGTCGTTACCCAGCAACCCTCGTCGGTGAGGCTAAGCCCACCGTGCAGTTCAGCGTCAGTGCCGAAGAATTCGATGCTGCTGTGCGTTCTACTGCCCGTAGTTTCGAGCTCGGCCTCGATTCTGGCGTAGAGAAGGCAGCCATCCAGGATGTTCAGTGGGATCGCCTTGGAGACAAAATTCTCCAAATCGATTTCGTCCGCGACACCGATGGCGAGCGCGCCATCGCCCGTGCCGTCAAATTCGGCGACCAGGGTTTCGGTGACGAGGAGCAACAAGAGTAGGCCTAGGCTGCTCCCATGATTGCTGGTTTTCGGCCGCAAGACTATGATTCCCGCAATCGATGGCATGGAGACCCCGGAACAGGGGTGGCGCCTCGTAATCGGCTTGGGCAACCCAGGCGCGGATTACGAAGCGACTCGGCATAACGTCGGCTTCGATGCCTTGGATCTTTGTGCAAACCGTTTCGGTCTCCCGTGGCAACGCGAACAAAACGCATTGGTTGTGGAGATTCCCGAACACCAATGCACCTTGGTCAAGCCGCAGACATACATGAACCGTAGCGGCGTCGCGTTGCGCCAGACCTGGCTCCACTACGAGCTTGAAGAGGCCACGCAGATCTTTGTAATCACCGACGACTTCCACTTGCCACTCGGCGGCCTGCGCATCCGGGCCAATGGCTCCACTGGTGGGCATAACGGCTTGGCCTCGATTGAGGATCAGCTTGGCTGTCAGGATTATCCGCGCCTTCGAATCGGCGTCGGCGATCCCGGCTGCAACTCTGTGGATTTCGTACTCGACACTTTCTCCGCAGCTGAGAAGAGCGTCATCGAGGAGACTCTGATGACCTCATCCTGGGCCGTGGAGGACTGGGTCAAGGGAGTTCCCGTCGAGGAACTTCAGACCCGATACAACCGCCGCAAGCCGCAGGCGGGTTCCACTGAGGAATGACCTTCAGGGACTAACCGGTAGGACCGGAATGGCAAAATGACTGAACACAAACACATCTACCAAGCGATGTTCCTGCTCGACAACGAGGAGGTTCGCAAGGGATTCAACGCGTCACGCGATTGGGTCAAAACTACTCTCGAGAAATACGGGATCGACGTCAAGGTGCTGCGCCTCTGGGGCGAGCGTCAACTGGCGTACCCGATTGGCGGTCGCAAGCGCGCGACCTACCTTCTTGGTTGGCTGGAGGCTTCTGGCGATGCCGTCAACGAGGTGAAGCGCGAGCTTTACCTGTTGGGGCCGGTATTCCGTTGCCTATTCCTGCAGGAAGACTCGATTCCCGAGGAAGAACTCGCCACCGGCATCCAGGAGATTGCTGATTCCGAGGTCATCATCCCTGAGGAGGTCGAGGAGGTCGAGGAGGTCGAGGAGCCTTACGAGGAGCCTTACGAGGAGCCCGAAGAGGAGCAGCGCGCCACCGAGGAACCCGCGGAGGGCGAGAAGTCCGAAGAGGGCGAAAAGGCCGAGGGCGACAAGCCAGAAGAGAAATCCGAGAAGCCAGTAGCTGATGCCGCCGGCGACAACTCCGAGGAGGTGAAGAAAGATGGCAACTAAGAACAGCCGCACTTTCGATTTCAAGGACATCGAGAGTCTTGAGGTCTTCATGACTTCGCATGGCAAGATTCATCCTGCCAAGCGCACTGGCTTGCGTGCTCGTGAGCAGCGTCGTCTCAAGCGTGCAATCAAGTACGCCCGTTTCCTGGCCCTCATCCCATTCACGTCATGAGCAGCGTCAAAACCAAACTGATCTTGCGTGTCGACCACCCAGTGCTCGGCCACACCGGCGACGTCATTGAGGTTGCTTCAGGCTACGCGCGTAACCACTTGGTCCCGCTAGGCCTGGCTTACGACTACAGCGCTGATGCCGTGCGTCGTATTGAGAAGAAAAAGCAAGAAGCTGAGCTGCACCGTGCCGCCATGTTGAAGGATATGGAAGCACTCGCCAAGCGACTTGAGTCGGTTCAACTGACCTTCGTCGAGCGCGTCTCGGAATCTGGCCACCTGTATGGTGCAGTGACCGCCAAGCGCATCTCCGACGCCATCGAAGAGCATGGCCTCACGGTTCCTGAAGCGCATGTCCGTCTTGCCGAGCCAATCCGTCTGGTCGGTGAGTTCGAGGTGCCAATCCATGTCCATTCCGAGATCAACGCTTCGGTGAAGGTCTGGGTTCTGGCCCAGGAGGAGGAGCCTAAGGCGGAAGCCGAAGACGTCGATTCTGAAGAAACCGCCGAGACCGACGCCGAGGCTTCGGTCGAGGGCTAAAAACTCTGGTTTGCAGGTGATTCAGCGCATTAATTGCTGAATCGCCTGCGCTTGTATCCTGGCAGTCCATGTCTGCTTCCGGCATCCCCGAGAAACTGCCCTATGACCTCGACACTGAGAAATGTGTCTTGGGCAGTGTGCTACGCGACCCCCGTTGCTTCCCAGAAGTAGATGGGGTCGTCAGTGCAGATGATTTCTATGTGCCGCGCCACCGTGAGATTTACCTGCTCATGGAGGGCTTGGAACGCCGCAACCCTGGTCACTGTGATGCGGTGTCGGTCGCTCACGAGCAGGAACGCCTGAACCAAACCGAGGCGCTCGGAGGTCCGGGCTACCTGAAAGAGTTGATGACCACGGTGCCATCGATCGCCTTTCTTGAAAATCACATCCGTATCGTGCGCGATTTGGCATTGCGCCGCGGCTTGATCTCGGCTGCCGACACCATCCAGCGCAGCGTCTACGACGATAGCGTCGACGACGTCAACGTGCTGGTCTCCGATGCCGAGAAGACCGTCTTTCAGGTGGGGGACCGTCTGGTTGGCAAGGACATGATCAGCGCCCGCGAGCTGGTCGATCGCAACCTCGAAATGTTGCTCAATGCTGACGGCTCGCCACAGGGCTTGCAGACCGGCTACATGGATTTGGATGAGAAGCAAGGCTTCCGCGCTGGCGACTTGATCGTGTTGGCCGCACGTCCCGGCATGGGTAAAACTGCCTTCGCGTTGAATATCCTCGAACGTGTCGCGGTCAAGGAGAAGAAGTCGGTGCTGATGTTCTCCCTCGAGATGCCTGGCGACCAGTTGATGACCCGACTGCTGTCCTCCCACGCCCGCATCTCGCACCACAATCTGCGACAGGGCAAGTTGACCCAAGAGGATCGTCGTCGCCTGACCCATGCCGGTGGAGCATTACGCAACGCTCGCGTCTTCGTCGATGACAGTTCGCAACCTAGCTTGGCGCAAATCCGCGCCAAAGCGCGCAGGCTCAAGCGAGATGGGGCCTTGGACCTCGTCATTATTGACTACCTGCAGCTGTTGGGCGCAAAGGCGGAAAGTCGCCAGAACGAGATCTCGCTTATCTCGAGGACGCTGAAGTCAATTGCCAGGGACATGAAGGTCCCGGTATTGGCCTTGGCGCAACTTAACCGTAAGGCCGAGGAGCGTTCGGACCACAAGCCTATGCTCTCCGACCTGCGTGAATCCGGCGCGATTGAGCAGGATGCGGACATGGTCATGCTGCTGATGCGTGAGGATTATTACGAAGAGACTGAAGACAATCGTGATAAGGCGAATGTCTCGATCGCCAAGAACCGGCATGGTGCCACCGGCGATTTCCCATTGCGCTTCACCAAGAAGTACATGCGATTCGAGAACTACATCCAGGAGTCCGCCGGCATGTCCATGCCATCGGCCCCTGCGTTTGATTGATGCCCCGGACTCTCCTACTTTTGCTCACCCTCCTGGTTGTGTGGATTGCGCCACAGGCGACGGTGTTCGCCGCTGCACCAGCCGCCAGCCAGCAGACCGATGAACCTCCGGTCGTCGAGGCGATTCGTATCGAAGGCGGTGGCGAGAAGTCCAGTGCCATCCTCGCCGCCATCCAGCAGGAAGTTGGCGCCAAGCTCGACATCCTGGCGGTGCAGCGCAGTCAGGAGTGGCTGTGGAAGTACATGCGTGTGCGTGTCGATTCGGTGGTTCATGAGCCTGGCGAATCGGTGGATACCATCGTGCTGGTCTTCTACGTCACACCGCAACGCACATGGCGTCGCGTCGCGTTCCAGGGGTACGAGGAATTTGAACGCCACGAGCTGGAACTGTGGGCTGGTCTCTATGGCCAGGCCTTGGACATCGATTCCATTGGCGTGGTCCGCAATCGCCTAACCCGCAGTTACCAGGAGGAGGGGTACGCTCATGTTCAGATTACGCGTGCTGACGGTGCCGAGGATGAAGTCATCTTCGTCATTGACGAGGGCCCCAAAGTCACTGTCGAGAAAATCAAGTTCGTCGGCAACGAGGCGATCCGTAGCGGCATGTGGTTTACGCCAGGCCTGGACCTCTACGAGGCGCTGAAGAACACCACTGGGGGCTGGTTGACCGGCAAGGCCTTCAGCCCTGCGCGCATCTCCGAGGACGTCAACGCGCTGGTGCAGCTGTATCGCGATTACGGTTACCTGGACGCGCAGATTACCTCCGAGGTTGCGTTCTCCGGCAGAGACCTCTCCGCCGCCCACATCACCTACGTGATTACAGAAGGTCCGCTTTATCGCGTGCGCAGCGTCAAGGTCGAGGCCGCGCCCGGCACCACCTTGCGATTCAGCGAGGCTGAATTGGAAGCCCTGCTGGAACTGAAGTCCGGCGATCCCTATGAGTTGGCTGCAGTGACCCAGGATCGCCTGTTGCTGCAGCGTTATTACAGTGGCTTGGGTTACCCGTCATTGGCTCGCGTGCGCCTGCGCAATCCGCGCAGCAGCGTCGAGTTCCTGTCGATTGGCGGCAGTCGTGGTGGCATGGAGCCGGATGTCTTGATTGACCAGGAGGAACCTCTGGTGGACCTGGTCTACGTAATCCAGGAAGGGCACCCACGACGTATCCGCGACGTACTAATCAAGGGGACCCAACGCACCCAGGATCGTGTGGTCCGTCGTGAGATAATCAACGAGCCGGGGGATTGGGTGAATGAGGAAGACGCCTCGAAGTCTGCACGTCGCCTGATCGGCTTGGGTTACTTCAAGGATGCGAACCGCCAGCCCTTCGTCAATTGGTATTTGCAGGATTTCGGCGACTCTGACCTGGTCGACTTGATCTTTGAGGTTAAGGACATCGGCTCCAACAACCGCATCCGTTTCGGTGGTTCCTGGAATTCAGACAATGGGCCGGCGCTGCTGATTGACCTCAGCAAGACCAACTTCGACATCACCGATCATCCTTCCAGCTTCAGCAATGCCTTCAACGAAATATGGAATGGTACGGCTTACACCGGTGCCGGCCAGTCGCTGAACTTGGCCTTGCGTCCGGGAACGATCTTTAGCTCTTACGCATTATCCTTCACCGAGCCGGATTTGCTGAAGGAACATATCTCGCGCTTGAGCCTGAACGTGGTCGGCCGCAAAAACCTGCGCCTGTTCTCAACCCACGACGAGGAACGTTCACAGTTGGGATTCACCCTCGGTCGTCGCTTTGGCCGTTACTTTACCTTGTTCGCTGGTCCTGAAATCCAGGCCGTCAAGCTCGACGACATTGAACCTGGTGCGCCCACCGACCTGACCGATTTTGCCGGCAACAACCAAATGCAGACTCTGACCGTGGGTGCGCGTTATTCGACCGTGGCGGATCGGTTCTCGCCGGTCGATGGCGGCAACTATTCCCTGAACCTCAGCCAGACCGGTCTATTCATGGGTGGCGACTGGGACTTCCTGAAGGCCCAAGCGCGTGCGGCCAAGTACTTCCCACTATGGCAGGATTCGCTCGGTCGTCATTACGTGTTTGCTCTCAGCGGTACCGTGCGTAAGGCATGGACCCAAGGCGACCTCAACACCTTGCCCTATCCTGAGAAGTTCTACCTCGGCGGTCAGAACAGCGTGCGCGGCTTCAACTTTCGCGGCGTCGGCGAGGATTCCAACGGCTTCGGCGTCGGTGGCGACGTGGCCTGGAACGGAAGCGTTGAATTGCGCATGCCGATGATCTCCACACGCCAACGTGGCATGGTGGAGGAGTTCGAGATGGCGCGCTGGGGATTGTTTGTCGATGCAGGTTCCTTCGGACCTGATTTTGGGAACTTAAGTTCCACCCGTATCTCGGCTGGCGTCGCTGTCCGAGTGCGTTTCCCTGCCTTGCCCACGGCCCCACTTTCCTTGGAGTTCGGTTGGCCGGTGCAGAGCGAGCCTGGCGACGACACCCGCGTGTTTGCCTTCACGATTGGCAACTTCTAAACGATGAAAACGAAACTACTGATTCTGGCCCTAGTGCTTGCACTTGGCGGCTCCCTCTTCGCAGACCGTTTCGCCGCTGAGGCCAGCGAGTCGATCCGCTACGTCGATGTCCAAAAGGTCATTGAAGGTTGGGATTTCCTGCAAGAGCAGAGCAACCTGTTGCGTGACCAGACCCAAGCGCAGTTGGAGCAGCTCCAGGCCGACAACGCCCAGCTCGAACAGGCCATCGCCGACCTGGACCAATACGATCAGAACAGCGAGGAGTACGCCACCATGGCCTTTAGTCTCGGCGTGCAGGAGAGCAACCTTCAGGAGCGCGAGAAGTTCCTGCAGGCCAACTTCCGCCGCCGCAGCGCACGTCTGTTAGATGCCGCCGTCCGCCGTATCCACGTTGTCTGCGCTGAACTCGGGGAGCGCGAAGGCTTCAGTGCCATCCTGATGGCGCCACCGCCGCTGCCAGGCCCCGAAGTCCAGTTGCAGGATTCGGTGATGGACCTTCAGGGTCGCTGGGTAGTCTGGAGCAACAACACCTTCGACATCTCCAATCAAGTCATCGCGATGTTGGAAGAGGACAACTAGACACGGAACCATGACCCGCAAGGAACGCACCCTCAAACGCGCCGCTGAACTGGAAGGAGTCTCTCTCCATTCCGGTGAGAAGGTGGAGGTGCGCGTTGAGCCTGCACCTGCCGGCACTGGGGTGGTTTTCCAACGCGCCGATCTTCCCGACAGCCCCGACATCCCTGCCTTGGCCGGCAACCTGTCGATGTCGCAGCGTCGTACGGTATTGCGCGAAGGTAACGGCGACGTTGGCATGGTCGAGCACCTTTTGGCCGCCTGTCATGGCCTGCAGGTGGATAACCTGATCGTGCGTGTCAGTGGCGCTGAACTGCCCGGCACCGACGGTTCCGCGATGCCCTACGTGGAGATGCTGCGTTCTGGTGGGATCGTTGAACAGAAGCGTGAGCGTAAGGTGCTGCGCGTCTTCGATCCGCATGTGTTGCGCGATGGCGATACCGAGTTGGTGGTGCTGCCGCCTTCCGGCGATGGCCTGCGTATTCGTTACGTGCCAGAGTATCCCGAAGGGGTCGACCCCAAGCCGGTGGTCTTCGATACCGTTGAGGACGATTTCGAGAAGGAAGTTGCCGGTGCGCGCACCTTCGTGCGAGCCGAGGAAGTGGAGAAACTACTCGAGGCCGGCTTAGGCAAGGGTGCTAACGCCGAGAACACTATGGTTTTGGGCGGCGAGGAGGCCCCCGAGATGCGCGTGCCTTTTGAGCCCACGCGCCACAAGATTCTCGATTTGCTCGGCGACCTAGCCTTGGTCGGCGCCGATCTACATGCCGATATTATCGCCGTGAAGAGCGGCCATGCCCTTAACCAAGGCATGGCCAAGCACCTGCGCGGTCAACTTGAGGATTTCGAGTTGGAGGAGGATGTCAACGAGGAAGGCTATAGCATCACCGACGTGATGCGCCTGTTGCCGCATCGTTATCCCTTCTTGCTAATTGATCGCGTAATCAAGGTTGAAGGCTGGCGCCGTGCCGTCGGCATCAAGAACGTCACCATCAACGAACCTTTCTTCGGCGGACACTTTCCCGATCAGCCGTTGATGCCTGGCGTCCTGCAATTGGAGGCACTCGCGCAGTTGTGCGGCTTTCTCTTGCAACGCAAGATGGAGCACACCGGCAAACTGGTGGTGCTCGCATCTATCGATAAGGTCCGCTTCCGCGGTGGCGTGGTTCCTGGAGACCAACTCCGCCTCGAGGTTGAGACCCTTCGCATGAGCCGCAACCGAGCTACGGTGAAGGCGCACGGCAAGGTCGGGCGTCGTATCGTTTCGGAAGCGGTGCTGTCCTTTGCCATGGTGGCTGCCCAATGACCTCCATCCACGAGACTTCCTATGTGGCTCCCGGTGCCGAACTTGATTCCGACGTCACCGTTGGCCCGTTCTGCTACATCGGCAGCCGCGTGCGTATCGCTTCCGGTACGCGCCTCGGCCCGCATGTCACCATCCAAGGGCGGACCACCATTGGTCGCGATAACCACTTTGTGGGCCAATGCGCCATCGGCGGCTTGCCGCAGGACTTGAAATATGCCGGCGAGGAGTCGGCCTTGGTCATTGGCGACGGCAACGTCATTCGCGAGTTTGTGACGGTCAATATCGGCACCGCTGCTGGTTCGTGGGTTACCTCGATTGGCGACAATAACCTAATCATGGCATGCGCTCACGTGGCTCATGACTGCGTAATCGAAGATGAAGTGATTATCGGCAACAACGTGCTGCTGGCTGGTCACGTGCGCATCGAGAGGCACGCCATCGTCTCAGGCGGAGTGGCGGTCAATCACTTTGTCACCATTGGCACATTGGCGATGGTCGGCGGCATGGCACGCATCATCAAGGATGTGCCGCCCTACATAATCTCCGAAGGCACACCGGCACGCCCGCGGGGTGTCAACGTGGTCGGCCTGCGCCGCCGCGAGAAGAGTGTCGAGGTCCTCGCCCAGTTACGCGATGCTTTTCGCCGCTTGATTGCCGACGAGGCACCGACCACCCTCGCAATCCAGGAAATGGAAGCTGAGAAGGACCTGCTGCCGGAAACCCGGCGCTTGATCTCTTTCCTGCGTGATATGGAACGCGGCTACCAAGGTCGCTACCGTGAATCTCTACGCCGTTCCTCCGGCGACGTCCGCGCCTAAGCGTTTCCAGAGATATGTCCAAACAGACCCTTCGCGCCGCAGTGATCGGTGTCGGGCACCTCGGACGTCATCATGCGCGAATTCTCGCGGGCATGGACGGCGTGGAGCTCGTCGCCGTCGTTGACAAGGATCAGGAACAAGGTAAAGCCATCGCCACCAAATGTGGCAGCCAGTGGCACGCCGAGAGTGCCGGCTTGGAGCAAGAGCTCGATCTAGCAGTGATTGCAGTCCCGACTATCCTGCACCAGGATTGCGCGGCACCATTATTGCGCGCTGGAGTGGCTTGCTTGGTGGAAAAGCCTATGGCTCCCGACCCGGCCACCTGCGACGCCATCATCGCCGATGCCAAGGCTGGTGGTGCATTGCTCGGTGTCGGCCATGTTGAACGCTTCAACCCCGCCGTCAAACGCGCCATGGCCAAAGGCATCCGCCCGCGTTTCATTGAGGCACACCGCTTGGCGCCCTACACCTTCCGCAGCACCGATGTGGGTGTGGTCTTGGATCTAATGATCCACGACATCGACTTAGCTTTGGCTTGGACCGGTGCCGAAGTGACTCAGGTCGACGCCGTTGGCGGTGCCACCTTGTCGCCCAGCGAAGACATCGTCTCTGCACGTCTGCATTTCTCCAATGGTGCGGTCGCGAACCTCACCGCATCGCGCCTGAGCCTGACGCCAATGCGCCGCTTCCGTGTCTTCGGCCCTGATTCCTATCTGTCGGTGGACAGCCAAGACCGCTATGCCCTAGCGGTGCAGAAGTCGTCGAACTTTTCGCCGCAGGCGGTGGAGGCCGCAGCAGCCTCAGGAAACCCATTAGAAGGCTTCCGCAGCCTTCTGGATGTGGAGGAGCTGGAACTGGACGACGACGAACCACTCCGTGCCGAGTTGGAGGCCTTTGTCGCTGCCGTCCGTGGGCAACGCGAAGTTGCTGTTTCCGGCGAGGCCGGGCGCAATGCCGTCGACGTGGCCTTCCAGATCATGGCCGCCTTGGAAGACTGCGGTTGGTCCGACGAGCAGGCCTAGTCATCATGAAGCCTTCGCCGAGTGCCCTGCGCGATTATTTGTTGTCACCCCAGAATGGCGATCTTCCGCTGAACCCAGAGGGGATCTTTGGTCGTCGGGCGCCGTTGGCGGTTGAGATTGGCTTCGGTGGGGGTGAGTACCTCGATTGGTGGGCAGGCCAGCAACCGGACTGGGATTTCATCGGCATCGAGTTGCCGCTGGATTGTATCTTCCGTGCTGCCCGCCGCTTCGAGAGTTCCAAGCGCACGAACGTGCGCTTGGTGCATGGCGATGCACGTTACCTGCTGCGTGAGCTGTTCGCAGCTGGCAGTTTGCGCCATGTGCTGATGCAATTTCCGATGCCATGGCCAAAGGACAAGCATGCCAAGCATCGGGTCTCCAGCCCTGGCTTCGCAGCTACCTTGGCCGACGTCCTGGAGCAGGGTTGCTCCTTTGAATTAGTCACCGATCAGGGCTGGTATGCTGCCGAGACGGAGGCTCATCTGAGCGCCAATCCGTCCTTCGTCGTGACTCCGGTGGAGGTCAATCCGGAGCGGGCATTTCGCACCCGTTACGAGACCAAGTGGCTGCAGGAGGGGCGTCAAATTTTCCGTCTTTTGGTCACCTTGAAGACTCCCCAAGCGGCTCCGCGTAGCCTAAAAATCAAGAAAATGGAAACTCTGCATGTCAACAATGCTCCTTCCGCGGAGGTCGTCGAAGCCCTGGCCGGCCAGCGATTTGAGCATGGTTTTGGAGTCGGTCAGGTCAAGGAAGTGTTCCGGTCCCAAGATGGCTGGGTGGTGCGGGTTTTGGCCGCAGACGATGCTTTTTCCCAGCTCTTTCACGCTCGAATCCTGACCAAGAAAGATGGTCGGTGTTTGCTACGAATCGATGAAGTGCCGCGTCCGT
>JASMKM010000048.1 GCA_030749235.1 Planctomycetota bacterium
GCGCCGATCGAAACCGACTGGGAAGGTGCCCCATTCCTCCATCCGCACATTCTCGATGCCGAAACTCTTGAACTTTGCTACCGCCCATTCGCCAGCTTCGGTCAGGTTCTTGGAACTGGTTAAGCGCGGACCGATGCCTTCGACGAGTTCGGTGAGAATCTCCTCGACCTGCAGCTCTTCATCGGTGGTGGCATAGATGGCGTCGACGATTGGGTCCTGGGATGGCAGACCGGTCAAAGACTCGGCGACGGCGACATTTTCGGTTTCCTGGGCGATCGCTGGTGTGAGCGGCACGGCCAGGGATAGGAGGAGGGTGGGGAGGCTAAAACGCATGTTGATTTTGGTTGCCAGTACGGCCTTGGGCGCTCCAGGATAGAATCTTCCTATGGATTCGGAGCCCCGTCCACCTCAAGTCTTGTCGCCGCAGAATTTGGTCACCCTTGGCAACCTTGCCTGCGGGGTGATTGCGATGCTGCTATGCGTCACGGCTGTGCTGGAAAATGACCCTAAGCGCCTTTATGAAGGAGGCTTATACCTAGTGCTGGCGAATCTACTGGACGCCGTTGACGGCAAACTTGCCCGCATTACGGGCAGCGCTAGTCCCCTAGGTGCCCAGCTGGACAGCTTGGCCGATGCCGTCACCTTCGGCGTGGCTCCTGGCATCCTGGCGATTTCCTTGCTGCGGGTGATGGGACCAGGTTTGGAAATCAACATGCATCCGCGCCTGATGATCATCGCTCCAGTGATCTATTCCTGCTGCGCCGCCCTGCGTTTGGCGCGCTTCAACGTCGATCACGAATCCGAAGATCTCACCATCGACCACGCTCATTTCATTGGTTTGCCCACCCCTGGCGCAGCGGCCCTGCCGATCGCCTTGGTGTTGTTCTTCTTCGGAGTAGAAGACATCAAGATCTTCACCGTGGAGGAGTCGATACTGTTCGCGGTTCAGTACTGGTCCTTGGTGGTCATCCCATTCCTGTTGGTTGGCCTAGGCTTGTTGATGGTGTCGCGGGTTCCTTATCCACACTTCTTCGCTTGGATGACGCGTTCGCGACGTCCCGTGAAGACGCTGGCCAAGTTCGTGGTCCTGTTTGCCTTGCTGTTTCTCGAACCGGAACTAGCGATGGTATTCATGGCGTGCTTGTTCGTCTTCATTCCGCTCATCCGTGACCTACCGTCCTTGTTCCGCAAAAAACAGGTCCCTCCCAACGCACACTAGTCGCTGATGTCCGTCGTTTTCTTGGGCCTGGGATCCAACCTCGGTGATCGTACCGGCAACCTGCGCCGCGCCGCAGATGCCCTGGTGGGGCTCCCAGATGTGGATTCGGTGCGGTTAAGCAACTTTCGTCGTACCGCACCGATTGGGGGACCTACGCAACCGGACTACGTCAACGCGGTCTTGCGTTGCGAGACTAGCTTGTCCCCGCAGCATCTGTTGCGTCATTTGTTGCGGATTGAAGCGAGCTTAGGTCGGCAACGTAAGGAACTCAACGGTGCTCGCACCATCGACATCGATTTGTTGATGTATGGCAGCGTGCAGATGACCTCCTCCGACCTGAAATTGCCGCACCCTCGCCTTGAGCAACGTCGATTCGTGCTTGAGCCGCTGGCGGAACTCGAACCGAAGCTGCCCTTAGCCGGCGGCGGCACTGCCCATCAGCGCTTGGCGCAAATGATGAAGTACTGAAATGGAATTGCTAAACAATCATGCCGAGCTGCGGACTTGGCGTCAGCAGTTTTCTTCCGATCACAAGGTCGGCTTGGTCCCGACCATGGGGGCACTGCACAAGGCGCATGCGACCTTGTTCCTGACCGCGCGTCCCGCATGCGATCAGCTCTTGGCGTCGGTTTTCATCAATCCCTTGCAGTTCGAACGCACCGACGACTTAAAGGCCTACCCGCGTACATTGGAGGAAGACCTCGAGATGCTCGAGAACCTCGGCGTGGATGCGGTCTATCTGCCCACTCCCGAGGACATGTATCCCGCCGGCTTTGCCACCAGCATTGATCCTGGCGAAAGCGGCGTCCAATTCGAAGGGGCGGCGCGGCCAGGTCACTTCGCAGGCGTGCTCACCGTAGTGCTGAAGTTATTTCAGCGTTGCCGTCCGACCACCGCCTACTTCGGCCAGAAGGATGCACAGCAACTATTCCTGGTCCAACGAATGGTGCGAGACTTAGACCTGCCGCTAACGGTCCAGGCTTGTCCCACCTTGCGTGAAGACGACGGCTTGGCTTTTTCCTCGCGCAATGCACGACTATCGGCAGCCGGACGCCAACAAGCCTTGGTTCTGCACCGCGCCTTGACCATCGCTCAAGATGCCTTCCAGGCTGGCGAAAGGGACCCTCGTCATTTGGAAGCCAAGATGCGAGAGTGCTTCACCGATTCGCCGGCGAAGTTGGCCTACGCCGACGTCGTCGATGAAATCACTTTCAAGTCGGCCAATGCCAGCGAAACTCCAGCGGGCCATGCTTGGCGAGCCTTAATCGGTGCGCGGTTGGAAGGAGTGCATCTGCTTGATAATCTGCCATTAGGCAATCCCTAGGCCAACCCATGTCGAACAGCTCCACCCAAGGCTTTATGTTGCGCAGTCCAGCCAAACTCAACTGGACCTTGGAGGTGCTCGGCAAACGCGCTGATGGCTTCCATGAGCTGCGCTCTTGGTTCTTGGCCGCCGCTGTCTACGATGAGCTCTACTGCCAGTTGCGCGATCCGGCCCATACCGCCGAACCGCCGCTGCGGATTACCGGCCCCGCAGCTGAGGGGCTGCCTTTGGATGGTTCCAACTTGGTGCTGCGTGCTGAACAGGTCTGGCGCGCTGCAGGCGGCGAAGCGCCAGCGGTCACTTGGTCCTTAATCAAGAACATCCCCGCCGGCGCAGGTCTAGGCGGCGGTTCTGGAAATGCTGCAGCGGCCTTGCTCCTGCTTGAGGCCATTGGTGACAGCAGTGCCATCGACGATCTTGCGGCCTTGGCCTTGTCGATTGGCAGCGACCTGCCGTTCTTCTTGCAACAGAGTTCCGCGGTTCTGCTCGGCGGCAGAGGTGAGCGATTGCTGGCCAGTACTGAAGCGCCCGATGGCTGGGTGGTGGTGGCGGTGCCGGAGTTCTCGGTGCACACTGCCAAGGTCTTCGCCGCCTTAAAGGCTTCGTCCTATCAAGCCTCGGAGCAAGCGCAGGGGAAGCAGCAAAGCAACGTGATTCCGAAGCTGCCTGCGGAGAACGATCTAGTCGAAGCAGCTCAACAGGCCTACCCTGAGTTGGCTGCCTTCCATGACATGCTCGACGCCGCCGCCGATTTCCATCTGAGCGGCTCCGGTGGTGCTCACTTCGCTTACTTTCGCCAGCATCAAGCAGCTGAAGACTGCGCCGCCCATACGCGCTCGATTTGCAAGCATGTGTTCGTGGCGCCGATGCAACAGGGGCCTGTGCTACGTACTCCTAAACCCTTACCGATTCCCGGGCAGCAAGCATGAAACGACGCGTCTTGGTGATCGGTCCCGGACGCGTGGGAAGGTGTTTGGCCTTGGCGCATGAGCAGGATGGCGCCAGCGTGCAGTTGCTCGGACGTCTTGACGGGGAATGGCAGCAATGGACCAAGAGAAACCAGATCGAGGCCTTATTGGACTGGCCCTTGGAAGGCAGCCGATTCGACTTGATTCTGCTTGCCGTAGCCGACAAGGACTTGCAGTCGGTGATCGAACAAGTGGCGAAAAGCGAGATCGCCACGGATGCTGTCGTCGTTCACCTGAGCGGTGCCTCTGATGTGACCATCCTGCAACCTCTCCAGGCCGCCACCGCCATCGCTGCTTTGCATCCGCTGATGGCCTTCAGTGAATCCGCTCGCGATGACCTGCAACAACTCGCTACCAGTGCGGTGATTGTCGATTGTGCCGACGACCAGCTCGACCGGATCCACGCCATGGTGGACTGCTGGCAGGCACGGTTTCGTCGGCTTCCAGCCGATCAGAATCGAGCCAGTTATCACCTCGGCCTAGCCTTGTTGTCGAATCACATCACCTCAATCACTGCTTGGGCGAAGGATCTGCTGCAGCCGGCGCTGGGTGAAGAGACGGAGACCTTGATCCGAGCCATGAGTCAGCGCGCTGTGGAGGCGACCTTGATGCATGGGGGGCAAGAAGCTCTCACCGGGCCGGTGGTGCGCGGCGACTTGACTACCATCCAAGAGCATCTGGCTTCCTTGCCGGCCGATCAGGCTGAGCGCTACCGCGGTTCCTTAATCGCCGTCATCGATCTGGCTGCTGCCAGTGGACGATTACCTGCTGAGCATGAAGCTCAGCTCCGAACCCTGACCAAGGGGTCGCAGAACCGATGACCTCTCTCGCGGGGCGAATCTTGGTCTCGCTGCTGGTTCGTGAGGAACAGCAGCTTCGGGCACAGTTGGAACAGCTTCACGGCAGCGTGGGGTGGGTGGAACTACGGCTGGATCTGCTGCCGGAGTCTTTGGATCTGACCGCCTTGATGGTGGACTTCCCGCAACTGCAGTTCCTCGCCGCCATCCTGTTGGAGAGCGAGGGTGGTTCCTTCTCCGGCAATGATGCCCAACGTCGCCAGCGTCTGCAGGAGGTGGCCGCTTGTGGTTTCGCCTTCATCGACTTGCCGCTCGACAGCGAGGCGATGGCCTTGCCGGTCGGCGTGCGGCGAATCGTCTCTTGGCACCAAAGTGCGGATCAGGTGTTGGAAGCACCGCAGGCCAAGCTTGCTGACTTGGCGTGCCGCGCCGAGCAACAAGCTGGCGCTGGCGGCTTGGTGAAGCTGGTGGTCTGGTCCGATTTTGCTGAGCAGGCCATGGAGGCAGTCGTCTTCCAGCAACGGTTTCCTCAACCTGACAGCCTGTTGTGCTTCGCCCAAGGGCCCGGAAGTTCCGCGGCAAGGGTGATGAGCCTCTTAGCCGGCGCTCCGTTGATTTACAGTTGCTGGCCTGGCGCGCAGACTGCACCAGGCCAATGGGATTACCTGGCCCTGCTGGAGCTCCTGCCGGATCACGTCAGCCCCAAGACCAGGGTCTTCGGGGTGATGGGCAACCCGGTCGCCCATAGCATGAGCCCACTGCTGTGGAATGATGCCTTGCAGGCCCATGCCAGTGACGCCGTCTATCTGCGTTTCCTGGTCGCTGAGCCGCAGCGCTTCTTCGCATTGGCAGTGAGCTGTGGCGTAAGGGCCTTATCGGTCACGGCCCCTTGGAAGCAGGCGGCCGCCGAGGTCTCAAAGCAACCGGTGGCCGGAGGCGCTGCGAACTTTCTGATCCACGAGCAAGATGGAGAGCACGGCGGCTGGTCCGGAACCAATACCGACGGCGCCGGTGCTCTAGATAGCCTGCTCGCAGCCGGCTTCCCCGCAGATGGAAAGTTGCTGTTGATTGGAGCAGGAGGGGCAGCCCGAGGCGTCGCCATGGAAGCCATTTCGCGAGGATATCGCGTCACTGTGGCGGCACGTCGCCTGGAGCAGGCGCAGCAGTTGCAGCGGGATTGCCACACCGCGACTGGACGGCAGACGCCCGAACTGCAGGTTTGTCGCTTGGCAGATGCGCAGCTCTGCGATTTCGATGCCATCATCCAAGCGACTTCGCTGGGCAGCCTAATCCATCCCGGCAATCCCACTCCTGATCAGGTGCCGCGAACGGGTGCCATCGTCCTGGATATGGTCTACCAGCCCCTGCAGACCGAATGGCTAGAGGCCGCAGCGAAAGCTGGTGCGATTCCCTTGCAAGGAACAGAGATGTTGATCCGGCAAATGCTGGCACAGTTGCAGCAGGCTGCGGGCATCGAGAGCGACTTCGCTTGCTTGAACGAAACCCTACAGGAAGAGTTGGAACAGCGCAGTCCGGTCGTCTTGATTGGCGCTCGCGCCTGCGGCAAGTCTAGTCTTGGACGCGCCTTGGCCCAGGAACTGGGTTGGCAGTTCAAGGATGCCGACGAAGAGTTGGAGCAGCGTTATCAGCGCCGTATCTGTGATTGGATTGCGACCGACCCACAAGGCTTCCGCGATGCCGAGGCCGCTTTGTTGCCTGAGCTACTTTCCTTGCCCCGCCATGTGTTGGCCTTAGGCGGAGGAGTCGTGGAGCGTGAGCAATCGGTGAGAAGCCTATGTCAGGCCCCGCGCGTCGTTTTCCTTGATTGTCCGCCAGAAGTGTTGCTGGAAAGGCAGCAACAGGCTCCACGCCCCGCACTGACCGATCTGCCCTTGGCCGAGGAAATTCAGCATTTGCTGGAGCGTCGCTTGGCCAGTTACACAAAATGTGCTGTCGTGAGGCAGAGAAACAGCGGAGGGATTGCCGAAAGCGTCGAACGATTGATGACAAACCCCGTACTGAAGCTATTCCCCGTCGGAACCCGGTGAAACGACGGATTCAATTGTTAGACTAAGTACGTGTTGTCCCTGCTGCTGAGCTTCCCACTCTTGTGCCTCCAGGCCGGTGGGCCCGACTTGCCCGAAGCTCTCGCCACCGAACCAGCAGTGACGGAAGCATGGAGTTTAGCCAAGGATTCCAACCAGGATTCCGCTGCGCGCGACGCGGCTATCCAATTGGTCTTGAACCGGCTGCAGACCTTGCCACCGGAGCAGCAGCTGCCCTTCCTGCTGGAAGCCGATGGCGCAGGCTTGCTGGCCATCGACCTGGTGCCGGTCTACCGCAAGCTCGACCTGGAGTGGGAACTGCTCGAAGCACGCCTAGTCGAAAGCCTGTTGCAGCCCTTACCGGATCACCAGGATCTGGTACGTGGTGCTTTGCGCTGCTCCAGCGCGCTGATGACTTCCGACATCAAGTTAATCGAAGGTGTGTCGGTTTACCTCGACCGACCGAACAATGCTGCCGACGCGCGCCACTCCCTGTGGAAGTTGACCGGCAAGTCCTTCGCCAACAACGCCGAGTTCCAGGTCTGGTGGGACAGCTCCAAGCAGCTGGGTCGTGAGATTTGGCTGGAACGTGCGCTGGCCGCTAGCAACGAGCGCGAGTTGAGCACTTGGCGCACCTTGTTGAACAACACCACGCATCATCCGACCATCCTGCGTGGGCTTCGTCACGAGTTGCCTGAAGTACGCACCTTGGCCTTGGCTTCATTGAAGGTCTATGACTTCGATGCCGCCGATGCTACCGCACAGCTGGAGATCTCCACCGCCTTCCGCGATGCCTTGGCGTCGGAATTGCTGTTGGAGCAACGTAAGGCTCTTTTGGAATTGGTACCCCGCCTGTTGCGCGGCCAGGAAGCCCTGAAACCATTGTTGAAGGCCTTGAGGTTTGGGCATCCCAGTGAGCAGCAGCCTGCAGCGCGGTTGCTGAAACAGGTCCAGCCGCCCGCGGTCGCCTTGGAAGGAGTGATGAGGGGCTTGGATGGTGTCTATCCTGCCGATTCCGAAGGTCCTGCGGGCAGCGTCAAGGTCCGCATCGCTCTTTGGGCAAGCTTGAGCTTCCTGGCTCGAGGAGACGAGGTCACCGATAAGGGGCCGGTACACCAGCGCCTGGAATTGGCTCTTGCGGTTGAGACCCATCAGGATGTACGCACCCAGATCCATAGCGCCATCGGTACCTTGGCCGGGGAGTCTTTCTTGCCGGTCTTAGAGGCCATTGTGCTGAACCTGAACGCTTCGACTTCCGACCGTGAGGAATCTTTAGTGGCGATGGCCACCATCTCTAAGCGCATCGCCAAATCGGAGACCGTCCAAAAGTTGCTGCCGCAGTTGCTGGCCGACCCGGAAGCGCAGATCCGTCGACAAGCCATTGAAAGCCTTGGCCAGCTTAACATCGATGGATGGGAACGCATGTTGGCTGCACGCCTGCCCTTGGAAGAGGAAGATTTTCTTAAGAAACGCATGCTGGTCCTGCTGGCCAGCAAGTCCAGCCCTGAGGTGCTCGAAGCCTTGCTGGCTTTCAAGCCTGTCACTGAGCTGAAAGATCCTTATGGGAATGCTCTGATCGCTCAGATTGCCAACGACTTCGCCACCTTCAACCGCGTGTTGGATCACTTCGAAGCCAACGACCAGAAGGAGATGGCCTTTCGTGTGGTGTTCAACTTCCCGGCAGGGGAGTTGGCCGAGGAGCAGAAGAAGCAGTTGGATGTGCGTTATGCGCGCGCCGTCTCGCAATACCTGATGTACGCCGGTTCGCAGAACGGCAACAGTGCTTATGCCGCCGACGCCGCTGCACGTCTACGCGAGATGATGGATGCCGAGCCTGCTTCGCTTGAGTGGCCGTACTATCTTGTGCGCTTGCAGGTGGATCGCGGCGAGATTGCCGAGGCCATCACCGTGATGCATACCTTGGTCGATCACCCGGATTTCCCGGCGCATGGGAAGTGGCAGCTTGGCCTAAGCGTCTTGCATAGTGCTGCCGCCAAGCAGCTCTTCGAGGAAGGGCGCCCGTTGTTGGCCAAGTACGAGGCCATGTACCAGGCGATGGCGGAGACCTTGGAGAAGGACGAGGATGGGCATCCGGTCGGATTCGAATTCTGGACCTACTACGATCAGGTTTCCAATGCCTATCCTGCGACTGAGCCCGCACCGGTCGAAGAGGCTCCCGCTCCTGAGACTCCGGTCACCGACAACCTCGAGCAGGTGCCCCCAGCCGACGACGGTGAGCAGGGGCCTTCGAGGGTGTTCGTCGGCCCCAGCCAGCTTTAGGGAAGGTCTCGATCCCCTCACTGGCATCCCTGCATCCCGTTTTGATTTACTGGTTTAGGAGCTTGACTCCTTCCGCTGCCGAGATAAAATTTTCGGCCTGAATCGCGGGGTGGAGCAGCTGGCAGCTCGTCGGGCTCATAACCCGGAGGTCGTAGGTTCGAATCCTACCCCCGCTACCAATCTCAAAAGACGGTTCCACGCTTGGCGTGGGCCGTCTTTTTTCAATAGGTAGTTTGGGTTGGTAGCTTGGCAGCGGTTGGTTCGGATCGGTTGTGCCTCACAAGCCTCGCTGCGCGTCGCATCCTGCCCCCGCTAGCGCTTGCCCATTGGTCGAAGAGCTTCGGCTTGGGGCAAGATAACTATCGTCTTCGGCGAAGCCGGTCTGGAACAAGTCCAGGTGGTCGCGATTCTCGGAGCTTGCGAGTGCACACAGTGCAGCAATGCGGACCTTGGAGTTGACATCGGCCGGCAGCGCCATAGGGTGGCCGGTCGGGCGGTCAGGGTTCAATGGCAAGCGGAGCCGGGCCATTTTCGTAGGAAACATCGGCGAATCCCACTTGCGCCCCTTTAGGCTTTGCACTATTCCTGATCCAAGACCCATGCAAGAATACGACGTACTCATTCTCGGCGGCGGTACCGCAGGCACGGCTGCAGCCAAAACAGCGGTGCAGGCCGGTGCCCGTACTGCCATGTTCAACGATGGTGAACTCGGTGGCCTATGCATCCTGCGCGGTTGCATGCCCACCAAGACCATGCTGCATGCCGCGCACCTGCGCCATGAAGCCGAACACCACCGCACACCCGGGGTCGGTACGGCTAGTCTTACCGCTGACTTCACTGCGGTGATGGCCAACAAGGACGAGAAGGTCGCGCGCTTCAAACGCGCCAAGATCTCCGGCATCGAGGGCGGAGGCTACGAGGTCATCGATGCGCGTGCGCGATTTACCGGTCCGGATACGGTGGAGGCCGGCGGCCAGAGTTATCGTTTCACCAAGGGCGCAGTGATTGCGGTGGGTTCTACCATCACCAAACCACCAATCCCTGGGCTGGATGAGGTGCCCTATTGGACCAGTGACGACGTCATGGCCCTGACCAGCATTCCAGAATCCGTCGCTGTTATCGGTAGCGGAGCCATCGGCCTGGAACTTGCTCAGTTCCTGTCCCGCATGGGCGCGCGCGTGGAACTCATAAGCCGGCGGCCGGTATTCGCGGATTGGGGCGAATCGGTGGTCGGGGAGATGGATCGTGTGATGGCAGATGAGCCGAACTTCACCAGCCACGCGCCTGGCACGCCAGTGTCGATTCGCAAGAGCGATGGCGGTGTTGTCATTCAGATCCAGAACGAAGCTGGCGAAAAGACCGTCCAAGCGCAGCATCTGTTGTTGGCCGCAGGACGCCGTGCAGCTGTGGATGAGCTCGGCTTGGACCTGGCCGGAGTGGAGATGGAGGGACGTCAGGTCGTCGCCGGATCGGACATGCGTACCACCAATCCGAAAGTCTTCGTGGCTGGCGACGCTTCGGGCGAGCGGCTGTTGCTGCATGTGGCCAACTGGGAAGGCACGGCTGCGGGCAAGGGTGCAGCCGGCGTCGCCGCAGTGGCACCCGTCGAACGGCGGCTGCATATGTCGGTGGTTTTCACCGATCCACCACTCGCCACCGTCGGCATGACCGAAGCCGAAGCGCAATCGCAAAACATCGAAACCGTGGCCGCTGAAGCACGTTTTCCACAAACCGGTCGTGCCATCACCATGGACGTCGCTCACGGGGTCATGCGCCTGGTCGCCAGCGCCGATCGTGGCGAGATCCTCGGCGCGCAGATCCTCGGGCCAAGGGCCGACGACATCATCCATGCCGTCAGTGCTGTGATGTACTACCGCGGTACAGCTTTAGACATGCTGGCGATGCCGTGGTATCACCCGACCCTCTCGGAAGTGCTGCTGAGCTTGGCGCGCGAAATCGACGCCAAGGTCAGTTAACGAGAGCAGCCTTGCACCGCAGCCAGTTGGCTGCCCTATTGGATGACTCGGGTTTCGCCGTTGGAAATATCGCCCGAAGCCGAATCCAAGGCCTGCAGCCAAACCTGCACGCCAGCTAAGTTGGCGGGTATCGCCGCCGACGTCGATGCGGTGCCGGCCGTTGATGCGGTCAAGGTCGGCAATACTTGGATTGGTGGACTCAAGTCAGCAATGCCCCATGCGGTGGTGGTCGGACCGCCACCAGTGGAACTCCAACCAATGAAGACCGGCGAGTTCGGCGTGGCACCGGCGACGCTGACGGTCGCTTGGGTACCGGCGATTAGGTCACTGGCGAACAAGGCGAAGGCGTCGGAGTTCGAGGTCACCAAGGCGCCGTCGGCATTCCACAGGAACAATTCCTCGCCGACGCGAAGGTTGCCGTCGTGCGGGCCGACTACAAAGTTTCCTTCGTTGCCTTTCGGCGAGATATTGCGCGCACGGAAGGCCTGAATCTTGGCGGACAAGTAGACCTCATCATTGGCCGGGACGACGGTGCCTGGTGCGAAAGTGAAATCAATGCCGCCGGTCAAGGTCCAGCCACTCATGTCGACGGCGTCGTTGGTCGGGTTCAGCAGTTGCAGCCATTCCTCATCGTCGTCGCCTGAAGACGGGTCGGGTTCCATGCTGCCGAAGACCATCGTCGGCGTAGTGGTGGGTGGCCCAGGCAAGACGCCGGATTGCGCATGGGTTTGGAACAGGTGTACGCGTCTCGGTACCAAGTAGTCCTGGGTGAGTTGATTCAAGGCCGACTGGAAGTTCATGTACGAACCCCAGCTCGGCGATCCCCAGACTTGCACGTCCTGCGCGACTTCATCCGCGAGCAGTAGGCGCAGTTCCTCCACGCGTTGCTCGAACTTTAGTTGTGCCGCAGGAGTGCCGGGCGCTTGCAGTTCTTGTTCCATGACGCTCCACAAGCGGCGCGCGTACATCTCGAAGACACGCGGGTCGCGGTAGCAGGCGTCGATTAGGCGGTTCCAATATCCGTCGATTTTCTTGTGATTGCGGTCACCATACTTCGGATGGCATTGCGGGTCGATATTGGCCCACATCGAATCGTTCAGCACGCCACCGGTGAGCGTGTAGTTGCGGCCGAGGGTTAGGTCCTTATCCCATGGGAAGAACATCCATTCCTGGTCGCCGTCGGAATCGCGATAGAGGTAGTAGTTCTTGTCGATGTGATCGTTATCGCAGATCAAGGTCGTCCCCACCAGATAACTGATGACAGCCGGCAGGTCGATGTTGTCGAACAGAAAACGCTCGAGGTTGGCGCTCTGCAGTTGCACGCCGTTAACCAGATCGAGCAGATCCTGGTTACCTTCCCAGGTACGGGTCTTCTTCTCGACCCCGTTAATCGAGGAAGTCATCGAGTTGTACATCTTGTACAGCGCGCCACCCTCGTCGAAACCTCGGCGATCAAGGAATTCATCGTCGACCTGTTCGATGAAGTTGTAGAGGCCTTTGAAGTTGCCGTTCTGCATCAAGTGCACCATCTCGGCCAAGGAAGCACTGGCGCCAACGTTGGCGTAGGTCTCCCAACTGAGTTGCTGACGGATATAGGACTTGTCCGACCACGTGGAGTTCAGGTTGATTTCTTCCATGCGGTCCACGCCCGGAATCATGCGGAACTTCTCCCCGGGATTGAAATCGATCTTATAGCTCTTCTTCTGGTAGCTCGCGGTGCTGCCGCCGCGGATACGGCAGAACTGATTATCGTAGAACTCGCCGTTGAGCCAAACCGAACAGCGCGTGCCCGTCGACGTCTCGGCTAGGTTCGGATTCTCCACGAACCAATGGAGGGTGGCGAGGTCGCTGTCGATCGCTGGGTCGTCCACCACGGTGCCGAAGTACTCGGCCGACTCATTGGTCAGATGTGCCGGGGAAATGGTCAGGTGATTGCCATTATCGATTGCAGAGACCTTCCAACGAACCATCTCCCCGGGAGAGGAGGATGCTGCCGAGATCTGGCCGGTCCAGATACCGTCGCCGGCCTGTTGGTCCGGTGCGATGCCACTGTCGTTCATGATGACGGTGGTCTCGGCGGCGTACATCACGCGCGTAGTCAAGGTGGCGTTGGTCACCGGTGAATCAGCGCTGAGAATGCGTGCGGTCACCACGATGTCCTGATGATTGCTCGGTGAAGTTGGCGAATGGCTGACGCTTTCGATGAACGGGCCGCCGGCACCGTTGATGACATTTGGAGTCGGGGTGGGGAAGTAAGTCTGCTCCGCAGTCAGCCCAGGATCGAAGCGTAAGCCGAAGGAGACGTTCGCATACTGGGAGGGATACTCTGGCGCGAAGTGGTTGCGGATGGTGACTCCGTCGGATTCGACGAAGCCCAAGTACTCGCCACCTGCGGACAGCGAAAAATCCGTGTGTAACTCCTGGCCACTGACCGCACGATCCTTGCCGGAGGCGAAGACAATCATCGTGGATTGAGCGGCGAGGATGGTAGGCGATGGGAAGGCCCAGCGAGTCAGGTTGCCGGAATCATCGGTCAAGAAATTGCCGCCCAGATCCACTGCCGTGGGGCGTGGGTTGTAGATCTCGATCCAATCCGGGCTATCGCCATCCTCGTCCTCGAGACTGCCTTGGTTGGAAGCGAGGAACTCGCTCACCACAGGCCCTTGCTGGGAGGCTGCAGAGAGCGGGGCTAGAGCTAAAAGTAGGAGGTTGCTTAGCATGATGGGGTTGCCTCCCAAGCTAACACAGATGGGCCAAGCTTGTGCTATTATCGGCTATGGCATCTTCCAACAGCATTTTGTCTCCACTGCTAGTCGGCATGATTTCAGGTGCTGCAGGCGCATTTCTGGTCATCTTCCTGAACTCCGAACCGAGTTCCGCGGTGGATTCATCCGACTCATCCTCTGAGACGATTGCGTTGCAGCAACGGATCGATGATCTTGAGCTCTTGACTCAAGAGCAAGCGGTCTCACTTGATGCCCTAAGGCAACAAAGGCCCATCTCCAGTCTGCAACGCGAGAGCCTGGATGCGCCCACGCGAGAGGAGTTCGATCAGTTGCTGGCACGACTTGATGGCCTGAGCGTGCCAACGCAATCCGCTCCGGAATCGGCTTCCAGCGATCGCCTGCAG
Source organism: Planctomycetota bacterium (assembly GCA_030749235.1). Classification (GTDB taxonomy): domain Bacteria; phylum Planctomycetota; class UBA1135; order UBA1135; family UBA1135. Next base: position 13,740 of record JASMKM010000048.1, read on the forward strand.
TACGCCATCGCCGACGTGCTGGACCAGCGGGAGCAACAGGAACGGATGGAGCGCGAACAGGCAGCCGAGGAGAAACGTGTTGCGCGCCTCCAGACCCAGGTGGATTGGTGGGCAGATCGCCTTTCCATGACTGACGCCCAGGCCAGCCAGTTTGAGGATTTGATGGCCACGCGGGATGAGTCACGCCGCGAGATTGGGCGCCTAGTCAGCAGCGGCGAGATGACCAAGCCCGAAGCCGCGGAACCCTGGCAACAGGCTAACGCCGCTTTCGAGACCGGGCTCAGCAGCGTGTTGACCCCACAACAGTTGGAGGAGATGCAGTCTTCGGGGCGTGGCGTCAAATAGTGACCCCAGCGGAGTGCCTTGGCCAAGATGTTAGGTTTGCCTAACATGGTGTGAGAACAATCTAACTTCTCCCCGTAACCGGAGGCAAGGTTGACGCCCTGCGAGTACAGGGTGAAGCCGGTCGCACGACCAGTTTGGAGCATTTACGTTCCCCTGGGGAAATCCCCAAAACCTTTTGAAAAATCTAAGCTATGCCGAAAAGTGGCCTCAATAGCCCTTCTCAATAGGCCGCGTTGCGGAATATTCCTGAAATCAGCAGTATTCCGAAATCGATCCAGTTCAAACGAGGTCGCTGAAACCACTCCAGAAGGGGCTTTCAGCATGGTGATTTCTGAGCATTCACAGGCTGCCCCGTATTTGGGGTGAGAAATCCCGTATTTTCCAGATAGGCAACAGCTTTGTGAACTATTCTGGGGACATGATTTATTTCCCCCTTTCTCTCCTGCTCGTCTCCATGCAGACGGGCGCCGTAAATCAGCAGCATTTGGATCCAACACTCCATATTGGCCCATCCGCTGTAAACCAGAATGCAGTCGTGAATTTCACGAACGCATCCACATCCCCATATGGCGGCGTCTTCAACGCTGGCTCCATCGACTCCGATGACTTCAACCGCGCCTCCTTGGGCACTGGTTGGAACCAGATGGGGGGTGCCTTCTCGATCGTCAGCAACGCATTGGTGTCCGGTAGTGGTAACTATTGGATCGAGCGTGCTGGCCTGGCTGTCAACTACGAGGATGCGACCACCGAGTTGGACCTCGCACATAACCCAACCGGTTTGACCTACTCGGCAGCCGTGACTGGTGTTGGTTCTGACATGCTGTGGACCAAAGTTCAATCGAACGGCGGCGGCGGCTTCTACGACTACATCGGTTTCTATCACGGCACCGGTGCTGGTGGCCACGGAACCTACGGTGGTTTCTTCGCCATCACTCCTGTGACTGGCGGCCACGTCAAGTTCTACGTCACCAACGGTGGCGACACCATGAACATCGACATCGACGAAGCTAACGATGGTACTTACGAGTATCACTACGAGAGCTCCGGCATCATCGCGAACTTCGGCGCCACCCTCGGTACCGGTGTCGGTATCGGTGGTTACAACGCTAGCTGCGACAACTGGGACCTAGGCGATGGTCCTAGTGGTCCTTCCTACGCGATCACCGGCCTCGTCGGTGGTGGTACCGCAACCTTGACCGT
>JASMKM010000049.1 GCA_030749235.1 Planctomycetota bacterium
TCGGTCAAGGCTTGGATATGGAAATCATCGCTGAAGGCATCGAGACCGCCGAACAACGTGAACAGCTGGCGGGCATGGGGTGCGGATTGGGACAAGGCTTCCTATTCGCCAAGCCGATGCCCCTAGCAGCGGTCATCGATTACCTAGATCGCGATCAATACCTAGGCGCCCTGACGTCGGCCTCGAAGTAGCCGCTGAAGAAGATTCTGCGATTGCATTCGTTGACCGGCGACGAACGATAATGCATCCATACCTCACGGCCACTGGTGAAGGACACACCGGTCTCCCAACGCAACGGATAGGGCAACTCGCCCATCGGCGAATCGAAGACCACGCGGCGATCGCGCTCAATGCGACTCTCAATCCAGAGGCGATCATTGGGACTAATCTTGATGATCTCGTCCTCATAAGAAAGAAACCATAGATCTGTCAGGACAAAGCGCAAGCCTTCAGGCACCGCCAGCAGCTGAGTCTCGGTGTTCTCCTCGAAACGGATGCTATCCCAAATCGGCTGACGAAGCGGCACCGCGCCGTTAGCGGAGGAGTTTGGGACGGCAGCAGCCTGTAATGCGAACACGACCAGCAAAGGTGCGGCGACAATGAAAAATGTTGAAGAAGTAAGTCTCATGAGCGTAGACGGAACGAGTAATCCGCGGAGCGATGATAACCTGTGACGACATGAACCATGTCCTTGTACTGAATCTGGTTGGGCTGAACCGTGCCCTGATTGAATCTGGCGCCATGCCAGCGGTGCAGGCTTATGCACGCAAGCAGCGTCTCCTTGAGGTCATCCCGCCACTGCCGGCAGTCACATGCACCGCACAGGCCGACATGATGATGGGGTGTAATGCCAACAAGCATGGTGGGGTGGCCAACGGTTGGTACTACCGCGACCTCGCCGAGGTCTGGCTGTGGCGACAATCGGTCAAGCTGATTGATGGCGACGGCGAGCTCGAATCGATCTTCCAGCGCTGGAAACGCGTTTACCCCGACTCCACCACTGCCCAAGTGTTCTGGTGGTGGAACCTGCCGGGCCATGCCGACTTGTGCATCACCCCACGTCCGACTTATTACGCCGACGGCCGTAAGGGACCAGACACCCACAGTTCCCCGCCGTTCTACCGCCAGGAACTCCAGCGAGAACTCGGCGACTTCCCGTTGTTTCGCTTCTGGGGCCCGGGCGCCGACATCGCCAGCACCCGTTGGATCGCCGAGGCGATTCGCCATACTATGCGCAAGCACAAGCCCGGTCTGCTGCTGGGTTATCTGCCGCATCTGGATTACGACCTGCAACGGTTCGGGCCGAATTCGCCGCAGGCACGAGCTGCCGCTGCCAAGTTAGACAAAGAAATCGCGCGTCTGCTCGAGGAGGCGGAGCCGCTCGGCTATCAAGTAATCCTGCTCAGTGAATACGGTATCGAGGAAGTGAATCGCGCCGTGTTCCCGAACCAGGCACTGCGTGATGCCGGCTTATTGCAGGTCCACCCAGCACGCAATGGTGCACTGTTGGATCCAGGCAACTCGCGCGCCTTCGCCGTCTGCGACCATCAACTCGCCCATGTTTACGTGGAGGATCCGGCCGACTTACCGACGGTGCGTGAATTGCTCACTGCTTTGGATGGCGTCGAGAACTGTTACGGCCAAGAGGAACTGAATGCGCTCGGCCTAGCCCATGCGCGCAGCGGAGAGCTGGTCCTGGTGGCAGAACCTGGAGCATGGTTCGCCTACCCCTATTGGACCGGCAGCGATCAGGAACCGGATTTTGCCCGCACCGTCGACATCCATCGCAAGCCAGGATTTGACCCCTGCGAACTGCTGTTCGACCCCAACATTTCGTGGCTGAAGCCGCGCCTAGCGCTGAAACTGCTCGGCAAGAAGCTAGGCCAACGCACGACGATGAATGTGATCCCGCTGGACACCTCGCTGGTCCGCGGGTCCCACGGACGCCCACCTTCGTGCTCCGAGATGGCTCCGGTATGGATTGGACCGAAGGAACTCGCCCCGCATGAAACGAAGACGACCGCGGCAGACGTCTTCAAACGTCTTGCCGCGGTCGAGGACTAGCCGAGCGCGTGATGGCCATTGCCCAGGTTGCTTCAGAGCGAACCTGCGTCGGTCGAATCTAGTGCCAGCGCGCGATGCTATTGGCGCGCTTGGCGCCGAGGTCGAAGACCCACTGTGCGCCAACAGTGAAGAACTTCTCCTGGACATAACCCGGGTTGGTGTGGGTTAGGAACATCGAAAAGCGATTGCTCTCGTTGACTGAGTAGGTCACGAAACCGGAATGGTAAGAGGCGTCGCTGTCGACCGGCCCTGGCAGGCCAAGCACGTCGTTGCGCGAAACCAAGGCGCCGGCGGACCAATGCGCGTCGTAAACAAACTCGTACATCATCCATTCGCCGCGTGACTCGTCGTCGGCAAGGGTGCCGGGACCGGAACGGAACTCGGCGTCGCTGATCCAAAGTTCGGCGGACAGCTCATGCGACATAGTGGAATCCGCCACCTCCCACAAGAAGCCGAGGTCAAGACCGCGCAGCGCATTGCGAGCCTCCAAACGCTCGGTGGAACCGCCACCCAGGTCCGTGAACAGCGGCTGATCCGGAGCGTAGTAGACACTGGCACCAGCGCGACCTTTTATGCCGCTGCCGAAGTTCAACTGCAAGGATGCACGGGCGGTGCCTGCCCAGTTCGAGAAGCCGCGGCGGCCGACGCCTGCAGGACCGGTAGCATCGAGGCCATTACCGAACATGTCGACATCCTGGCTCTCGACGTCGCCGGCAAGGCCAGCGGACCAGCGGAAGTAACCATCCTGAATCGGCATGCCGTGGTGCAGCTCAGCACCGGTCATGACCATGTTGCCACCGAAGAAGGAGCGACGTACACCATCTAAGGAAGGTGCACCGAACTCGTTTGCCATGACCGTGTTCCAGGCACCGAGGTCGGCGTAGTACTTACCCACTTGGGCGTCCATGCGGCCAGGCACAAGGTCACCGGCGAAGTCCTCGATCCATGCACCGGCTTCGCGCAACACGAAATCAGTACCGTCGCCGCCATCGGAGAAATCGATCGTCGCGAAGGCATGTCCGGTGCCATAGACCGGACTGGCAAAGTTGATCTGTGCACCGCGAATGCGCAGGTCGTTGTACTCTTCGATGGTGTCCTCCTTCTCGGTGAACTCTGTCATCAAGTCGAGGGTCAAGCCGAAGGACATGTCGCGGAAAAACTGATCCGTCGGCGAATCCCATTCGGGGCCATCCTCTGCCAACCATGCGGACAGGGCTTCAGCCTCGACATCGGTAACCAGCGGCTCTTGACCCATCGGCACTTCCACGACAATCGGCTCCTGAGGCTCTTGTACCTCAACTGATTCAACGGCATCGAAAACGGATGACGGCTCCGAAGTCACAGGTGCATCTGGCTCCTGGGAAAGAGGCAGAGATGCCAAAAGGAGAAGTTGAGCGGTAAGCAACATGTTAGTCGGGTGTTGTACTATTTCCACCGGAGCGAAGCGCCGACGGAGCAGAAAATCTAGTTCATAGGATACCCAAACACCGTCCAAATCCAAGCTTAGTGGCGGCATTTACATGCTTTTTGAGCCCCTCAAAAGACCCGAAGTCTTGGGTTGTGGATACAATGCCAGTCCACAGGAGTGGAAAAATGGCTGACAACACCGAGCACCCGGTCTACGGTTCCACTTCGGAAACGGTCCCCACAGAGCGCCAGATCCCGTCAAAAGTGACGGTACCAGGGTTGATGGCACGCAAGGGAACGGCAAAGAAGATCCTCTGCCTGACCGCCTATGACTACCCGACGGCGCGGCTGGTTGACGAGGCCGGCTTCGACCTGATTCTGGTCGGTGATTCGATGGCCAACGTCGTGCTCGGCCATGCCAGCACGCTGAAGATTTCACTGGACCAAATCATCAGCGCCACGCGCGCGGTAAAGCGTGCAGCCGACCGACCCTTGGTCGTCGCCGATATGCCCTTCGGCAGCTACCACGTCTCCCCTGCCGACACATCCCTGAATGCCCTGCGCCTAATCCGTGAAGGCGGTGCGCAAGCAGTCAAGCTGGAAGGCGGCGAAGCACGCGCCCACTTGGTCCGCACACTTGTCGATGCCGACATTCCCGTCATGGGCCATATCGGTCTGCTTCCGCAGTCCGTCAATGCTCGCGGTGGTTATCGGGTGCAAGGCAAGACCGCTGACGGCGCTCAGCAATTGCTGCGCGATGCCTTGGCACTGCAGGACGCTGGTGCCTTCGCCATCGTGTTGGAAGGTGTACCTGGCAATGTCGCCGAACGCATCAGCCACCGCCTGACCATCCCGACCATCGGCATCGGTGCCGGTGGAGGCTGCGATGGACAAATCCTGGTCTTCCACGACGTAGTGGGATTGTCACTTGGACCTGCACCAAAGTTTGTCAAGCGTTACGCCAATGTGGCGGAGACCATGCGCAAGGCCCTCGGTGAATTGGTTGACGATATGCGCACCGGTGAGTTCCCTGCTGAGGAACATACTTACCCGACGCACGAAGAGCTGCCCGACGACTGGGATTACGGCGTCTAGCCGATCAGAATTCCTTCTCGACGGTAATCCGATGCCCCTGCAGAAAATGCCCGGCATTGGCGATATCCGGTGCAATCTTGACGGTCTCCCCCAACCCATGGGTTCCCTGTAGCTTTGCATGGGCGCTGCGCAAGCCTCCTAACCACCAACGCTTATCGCACAAGTAGACCAAGTCACCCTCATTCGCCGATAGGTGATGCATACCCTCTGGGTCCACACAGACCGTGCCCTCGGGCAGGCTCTCATCGACTTCCCAGGTCATGGGCAACTTAAAGCCAGGCTTATCGTTCGGTTCCCCGCCCTTGAAGTAGCGTCGGGCATAGGACATCGTCCATAGAGTCAGCCCATCCAACTTACCGTTCTTGTCGCGTGACAAGAGACTGGCCAGGATGCCGATGCCAAAGCAGGCGAGCAGGTTGTAGAGCGCACCGATGTAGGTGTAAGGCGCCTTGTCTCCTTCCGGTAACGGAATGCCATGCGAGAACAAGCCAATAATCTGTTCTGGCCAGGTACGGCCGAGGATAATCAAGAGCACACCACCGGCGAAGGTTGCGATTGCACCCACTGCGTTGAAGCGGTTCCAAAAGATTCCGAGGAAGATGCAGGCCACCAGCGGCGGCGAGATTGTGCTCTGGAAGAAGGCGTGAGCGGTATAGAGGTCTTGGAACTGGGCGAACATCCAAGCCGCGGCCACCCCAATCAAGGTGCCGATGGCAGAGATGACCATGGCTGCACGCAGGAAATGCCTGTCGCTGTGTTGCTTCCCGCGCCACTTCATAATTGGCTTGTAAATGTCGTTGATCGCGATTGCCGCCGAAGCGTTGATGTAGGTGTCGACCGACGACATCAGTGCAGCGGTCACGGCCGCCACGAAGAAACCGAATCCAGCGGTGGAAGTCAGCAGCTGAGTGACCATCACAAAGACAGTGTCGGGGGCCATGTCGTCCGGCAACAGACCAGGTTCGGTGCGGACCATGCCGGCACCAATCCAACCTGCACAACACACTGCGACGGCCGACAACGGCAGAGCGAACAGAACGTTGAAGGCCGCGGCCTTGCGTCCATGGTCCACCGAGCGGCATGCCATAAAACGCATAATTAAGCCCTGGCTCATGAACAGGAAGGCGATCGACCCGGCGATGGCATCCTGCCAGAAGATGCCCACAAAGTTGAAGCTAGGGTCGTCATTGAAGTTCGCCAGGGGCAACTTGAACTCATCTGGTAAGGCATTCCAGAAGGCGTCGAAACCACCGAACCATTCCAATCCGAGCAGGAACAGCATCAAGCCGGCGAACAACAAGATGAATCCCTGGAGCAGGTCGGTGAAGATAACCGCAGTCTGACCGCCGAAGGTGATGTAGACGCCAGCGACTACCGCGACCACCCAGATAATGTCCATCAGGCTCCAACCCAAGGCGCCACCGACGATTGGCTCCAAG
>JASMKM010000050.1 GCA_030749235.1 Planctomycetota bacterium
AGTCGTTACTGTTCCAGAGACTGATGCCTGCGTTACGCTCAGGCATAAAGGCGTCGGTGAGAGTGGAACGCTCGAGGAAGGTGATGAAGCGACTCGAGGTCTGCTGCTCCAAGCCCATCGGCTCGAACTGATGACCGATGAGGATGTTGCCGACGCTTTCAGTTTTGAACTTCAGGTAGGCATCCTTCAAGGAACCTTCGCCACCTGCCCAATCGTATTCCATCTTGTAGGCCACGTTCTCGGCTAGGTCGCCGTAGACGCGGATCCTCGCGCGGCGAGTTTCGACACCATCATCAAAAGTTTCACCGAGGGCGGATTCGGTAGCTTCGCCACCGGAAAAGAAGCTGAAGTCTTCCATGAAGCGACCACCGATCTTGATGGTCTTTTCGCCCGGGTCGCCCGGGATTAGACCTGTGAGGTCAACGGGTGCGAGGGTCGGGCTCTGAAGAAGTAGAAGGGTAAGAATCATTTTGTTTGCTTTGGGGTCTGCAGTTGCAGGAGGGCACATCTTCCCCTCGCGCCATTAAGTTCGCGTGGGCTCAGCAAGGAGATTGCGTGAAGAGAAGTTAGCGGCTCTTCAAAAACAACGAATTTCGCTCTTTATTCCTCAATCATCGCCAGGTCAGTCATCGGCTCAATGCCACCGGTCAACGGCCATGCATAATCCAAGAAGGCCTGCGTGATGCCTTCGGTCTCGCCGAGAAATTCCTCGGGCATGTCCTTGGTGTACTTGGCGACCGTGTCCAACGGGGTGACGAAGGTGGTGCAACGATATTCTCCGCCCTCTACGCGCTTCAGTGCCACCGAACCAGACGTGAACTCCCCCGACGTGGCGGCTTCGACGGCACGACGCCCGACTTCCCGAGCCTCGACGCGATCGATTGGCGACGCGTCGGCAGGGAAGCTGCGCTGCAGATAACCGAAGGTATCGGCACGCACGCGAATGCCTCCCATATGTTCCTTCACCAAGTTGGCGAGCGAATCACCGAGCGCGCCGGTACCGCTGAGCTGCACGTTGCCGTGACTATCCTTCATGCCCGCCATGGCACTGCCTGCCATCTCCGCGTAGACCTGCAGAAACGGGTCGCCTGCCTCGTTGTGGATGCCTTCTGAAACAGCCACGATGCAACGACCAAGACGGTTGTAGACATCCTCGACCTGTTTGACGAAAGATGCCGGATCGAAGACACGCTCGGGCAAGTAGATCAGGTGCGGACCATCGGAATCGTTACGACGCCCAAGCGCCGAAGCCGCAGTTAACCAACCAGCGTGGCGGCCCATGACAACGTTAATCTTGACACCCGGCAAGCTCCGGTTGTCGCGGTCGTCGCCCTGAAAGGCATGCGCCACGAAACGCGCAGCTGAACCATAACCCGGACAGTGATCCGTGACCTTGAGGTCGTTGTCGATGGTCTTGGGGATATGGAAGCAGCGCATCTCATAACCCATCGCGCGGGTCTGCTGCTCCATGATGTTGGCAGTCTCGGCGGTGTCGTTGCCACCGATGTAAAAGAAGTAACGGATATCGAACTTCTTGAAGGTCTCGATTGCGACGGCGATGTCCTCGGCGATCGGTTTCATGCGCACCGAACCGAGCGCTGCGGCAGGCACATTGGCAACGGCCTCGAGGGTGGCCTTGTTCTCGGCGCCGAGGTCGACCAGGTCGCCCTTCATCATGCCGGCGATGCCATGGCGCGCGCCATAGACCTTGGTGATGGCATCGGCCTCGACGGCTGCCTCGATGAAACCGACGAGGGACTGGTTAATCACGACCGTTGGACCGCCAGATTGGCCAATCACCGCTGCTCCTTTGAGGATTTCGCTCATGGTGGCGATGATTTTAACAGCGTGGTTGCTTTGATTTTTGGTGTTTGGGTGATTTGGTTCTTGTTTTTTTGTTTTGGGTTCTTGGTGATTGTCTGCCCGAGCTGGCCGGGCCCGTGTTGGCGCTCCTGCTGCGGCGGCGAAGCCGCCTCGCAAAGTCGCGCCAGACACGACCCGTCCTCGGGCAGGGAACGACGAATCACACGCAGAAATGCATGGCATTCGGGTAGGTGGAACCGCTCAACATTCACCATCGCTATGCTTTCTCCTTCATGAAGTCTCCCACCTTCTTCTTGTCACTACTCCTGGCGTCGTTTTCCACCCTGGCCGGGGGTGAACTGGTCGCCCAGGAATCCTTCGTGCGTAGTGAGGTTGTGGAGCCGATTCGCAATGTCACTTTCAATAAGGAGGGTAAGGCGAAAGAGCGTAAGCAAGGTGGCGGTGCGCGGAAGGTGGCTGGCTTCTTGGCTTTCGATGGCTCGATGGATGGCAACCGTCAAGTGGATCCACAGATTGCCGTCGGCGGTGGTTTTGTGTTACATGGCACCAATCATGGCTTGATCATCTATGACAAGAAGGGAAACTTCGTCCAGGGTGTGCGCCAGTCCAGCTTCAATGGCGGCATCGATCCGAAACTGTTCTTCGATCCGCACCGCAAGGTGTTCGGCTTCGACCTTTGGAATCCATGGGATAAGGCCGAGCTGAAGCCGGTCAACATCTCGGTGTCGGAGACCAGCGACCCCACCGGTGCCTGGAATACTTATCCCGTTCCGGCGCCACATGGCGTGGATGGCGGCGGCATCGGCCACAGCAAGAGGTGGATTGGCTACAGCTTTCCCGGCGGCGAGGAGCGCACCTTCGTGCTGCGCATGGATGAGGTCATCGCCGGTAAGCCTGCCACCGCATATCACTTCGCCGGCAGTCTTGGACATCCTGTGCACTCCTTGGATGACACCGAGGACCTGTACTTCTTCGCGCTCTCGAACGCCCACTTCACGGTCAAAAAGGTCACCGCCGACGAGAAGGGAAACCCACAGGTGGTGCTGGTGGGATCCACCGAGCATGGCTTGAAGAACGTCGGTTGGCCACCGCAATCGCCGCAGAAGGGCACCGAGCAGAAGACGGCCTCCGGCGACCGCAATCCGAAGGTGCTTTATCGACAAGGCGGTTTCCTGTGGTTTTCGCAGACCGTCAACATTGATGGGCGCGCCGGCGTGCAATGGCATCAGATCAAGCTCGACGGCACCATCGTCCAGACCGGTGTGCTCAGCCATCCTGAGCGCAGCTACATCCAGACCACGCTGGCGGTGAACAAGAACTTGGACGTCTTGGTCGGATTCCAGGAGACCGGTCCCGACATGTTCATCAGCCCGCGCCTCGCTTACCGCAAGGCCAGCGATCCGCCTGGCCAGCTGCGCAAGATTGTCGCTCTGGGGGAAGGCCAGGGTGCCACCAATGGTGTCTCATGGGGTGACTACAGTGGTAGTGTCTGCGACGGCGACAACGGCCTGGATCTTTGGACAATCCAAAGCATCACCGATGCCGACGGCAAGGGTGACACGGTGATCGTGAAGGTGCCTTTTGAGGCCGTGGTTGAGTAGGTTATCACCGAGGCCTGCGTGGCTCGAAATGCTGCTCCTCGACCACTCCTACCGGTCGGGCATTGGCAGTGATTTCCGCATCCATTCCGCGCGCCAACTGCTGCAGCTCCTCCACCAACTTCACATGCGTTGCGGCGAGATTGGTGGTTTCGCCGATATCCTCGTGCAAGTCGTAGAGTTCACCCCTGTCAATCCGCAACTTCCAGCGACCGCGGCGGATGCCGACCAGCTGCGCATTGCGGTTGCTGTAATAGAGGAAAGGGCGGCTGGCAAGCTCGTCCGTAGCTTTGCCAGCCCATAAGGGCATCACGTCATGGCCATCGATCTGGACGCCTTCGGGCAGGTCCACCCCAACCAAGGCCGCCACCGTCGGGAAGATATCTAAAGCGCTGTGCATCTCCCCAAACACCGACCCTGCCGCGATGGCCTTCGGATAACGCACCACGCAAGGCACGCGTTGACCGCCTTCCCAGTTGCTTCCCTTGCCGCCCCGCAGAGGGCCGGCCGATCCGCCGTTCGCGCCTTGCGATAACCACGGACCGTTATCCGAGGTGAAGATTACCAAGGTGTCTTCAGCAAGGCCATGCTCCTCCAAAGCCGCCATCACCTGCCCCACGCTCCAATCAATCTCCTCGATGACGTCGCCATAGAGACCAACAGCGCTCTGGTCGCGGAACCGCTCCGAAGCGAACAGCGGGACATGAGGCATTGAATGCGGCAGATAGACGAAGAAGGGCTGGTCCTGATTGGCGGCGATGAAGTCCACCGCCGCATCGGTATAACGCTTAGTCAGCAAACGCTGATTGGGCTCCCAAGAGATGACTTCCGCGTCGCGCATCAACGGCAAACGGAAGCGATAGTTGCTATTAGGTTCGCGATGGAACTGTGCCATGTCGTTCGAATAGGGCACGCCATACCAATGGTCGAACCCTTGATCCAGGGGCAACAGGCCAGGCCGATGCCCGAGGTGCCACTTGCCAAAGATTCCAGTGGCATAACCTTGCGCCTGCAGAAGTTCAGCCAAGGTGAGCTCGTCGGGGTGCAATCCGTGGTCATCCGGCGGGAAGATTACGCGTTCATGGAGGCCGACGCGCTTGGGATAACAACCCGTCAACAACGCGGCGCGCGACGGTGTGCATACCGACGACACCATGTAGAAATCGGTCAGACGCGCACCTTGCTCGGCCAAGCGATCGATGTTCGGGGTGCGGATCGAAGGATGTCCATAACAGGACAAGTCGCCATAACCTTGGTCGTCGGTAAAGATGATGACCACATTAGGGTGCTCAGCCGCCGGTTCCTGGACGACAGCGGCCCCCATGATGTTGGCAGAGTGCTGCGAAGCCTTTCTGGTTTCAGGCACCTCACTGCAGCCTGCCGCCATCAAGGTAATCAGCAAGCTCCCCCATCCGAATCGGTTCATGCTGCAAGTCTAGATGCGCGCACCGCGACGGGGCCGTGGACTCAGGGGTTCAGCTAGACCACCAGACTGACGGCTTAGTTTTGGGCTCCGTATCCTCGGATGAACCCGACGCACTGCGCCACGTCGGTGATCGAGTTTTCCCAGTTGTATTCGTACTCGATCGAGATATTGCCATCGAAACCCTGGCGTTTCAGCTCATCCAAGACCGCCGGGATGTTGGAATAACCCGTGCCGAAGACCTGGTCATGGGCACTGACCTCACCGAAGGAACTGAGGTCCTTCATATGCAGACTGATTACACGACCCTCGAGGATCTTCAAGGCATCGACCGGCTTGATGCCGGAGCGGGTCCAGTGGCCGGTATCGGCACATGCTCCGATGCGCGGGTCGCGATCCTTGACCAAGGCGAGAATGTAGTTCGGATCCCAGACCTTGTAGCTCGGGTCTTTCGGGCGGCGCGGGTGATTATGGAAACCGACGCCGACACCGGTCTCCTTGACCAGTTTCTCGATGACGTCGATCGAGGCGGCCGACTCGGTGGTGATTGAACGGAAGCCCATGTCCTTGGCGAACTCGAAGATCTTGCGCGCCTCGACCTCGTCGTTGGGAATTCCGACCACACCGTAGTTGATTCCGATTACGCCATTGTTGCCGAGGATCTTGCGCATCAGGTCGCGATGCTTGTCGCCAAGGTTGTGGTCGAACTTGAGGTCGCCATGGTCCTTGGAGAACTTCTGGCCTGGATAGAACTCAATCACCCGTCCACCGGCAGCCGCAGTCTTCTGCACCGCCTCGACGGCGGTGAAGCTCTTGAAGGTCCAGGCTTGGCATCCGACCGCGAAACTGCCGGTGAGATGGCTATCAGGGATTTCCCGCAAGGCGGGCTCTTGCGCCGGAGAAAAAATCGCGGCGATCGAGGTGAAGGCAAGCAGTGGGATTAGGGCAAGTTTCATGTCAGAACAGGGCGGTTCGATTCAACAGGTTCTAGAAGGCCATCTCCGGCATTCCCGCCCGGCTGTCTTCTTCCGCGGCACCAACGCCGTCGTCGGTACGCATCGCATAGTAACGTGCCAGCGCGCAATAGCGGGCACCACGCATCACATGTCTGCCAAGCGGCAGCAGCAGCAGCAGCGTCCAAAGGGGCCAGTCAAGGCCACGGCGTAATGCTTCGACGCCACCCACCCATAGCAGTTCCAGTGCGAAGGCCAGTAGCAACATGCCGAAGACTGGGAAGGGAGTGCGCAGGAAGAAACCAATGCCGCGGATGAGTGCGAGCAAGGCCGAACTGCGTTGGCCAACCACTAACGAGGCACGTGCTAGGTCGAGGATAATCTCCATCTTCCACAGTGCAATCAGGTAGAAGACCGAGCGGATGGTCTCCAGCCAGCGGCCAGTACGTTCACTGGCGGCGAGTTCGGGATCGCCGTCGGGTAACAGCTTCTCAAACACCCATTCCATCGGTGTGCCCCAGAAGATCCACGTCAGCAAGGCGAAGAACGGCAGGCCAATCAGCCAAGTGCGAAAAAATGGGAAGAAGAAACGGCCGCCACCTTGCAGAAAGAGGCGCAGCGAATGGTCGCGTTGGTCGCGTACGGCGACCTTCATCCAGCCGGCACAGATCAGCAGGTTCAGCAGGCTGACCAACAGCAACAAGGCCGGTAGGGCTTGCACCGCCAGTTCCAGTTCGCCGGGCGCCTTACGTTGCCATTCGGAAAACACCCATGATGGCGCAATCTCGGGTAGTTGAATGTCGCTACCGCCCGGCACTGCTTGGACCTGAGCGATATGGGCGTCGGCACTTTGGAAAGCCGGCAGGGCCACCACCAACGGCATCAGCAACGACAAGGAGATCAAGGCGATCAGGATGCGCGGACGCGCCAAGGCCAAGCCAATGCCACCGACTAGGATTCCGGCAATCGAATCCTCGTTGACCTTGCTTTGGGGTTCAGAGGAACCGGGACCATCCTCGACTGGGAAGGCATCGACCACCATCGTGGTCGGCACATAAAGTTCTGGCGACGAAGTGCTTGGTGGGGTCTCCTTCCTCATCCGTTGCCTCCGTAGTAATGCAAGACCTGTTGCGCCCAAACCATCACCTGCACCGCGTAATCCAGACCACGCTGATGGCTAGGCTTCGCCTCCTTGACGTTGTTCAGCCAATCCCGATCCAGCATCAAACGCCGACGTGGATCAATCTCCACGCGCGCCGCCGGTTGCGAGGCTTCAGGCCAAGAGTATTCCCACACCCAATCATCACCGGCCCACACCAGGTCGCTTTGGCTGCCGTCTTGCCAGGTGACCCGTACTTCCACGGGCACGGCGAAGGCAGAACGTCGGCTGATGGCGAAGCTCACGCTGTAGCGAGGAACCTGCGACTCGCCCACCGACGGCAGGACCTCGTTGTTAAGGCGATGCACTTCATAGTCGAGCTGGTCATTGCCGTGATAGGCATGCTGCCAAAACTCGGCCCAATCAATTCGCTCCTCGCCGTTGTCGCCACGCAGCACCGTGTCGCCACCATATTCCTTGACCACATCGGTGAAGTCCGACGGCGTGGGGTGACCGTAACGCCAACGCTCGTGATAGGCGCGCATCAAACGCGTCCAACGGGGCTCCCCCATCAGGCGCGCCATCGTCTCCAAGGTCATCGCCGGACGATAGTAAGCATTCACCCGACGCAACCCACTGTCCACCAGATCCATGGTCGGATGCTCGAGCGGTTGCTGCCATGGGTTTAAAAACTTCTCGCGCTCGGACAACACCGCATCGGACGTGACCTGTGGGAAGTAGGTGATTGGCGGCAACTCGGCGAGGAACTCCTGCAGATTGTCGCGATGGCGCAACTCATAGGACATAGCCGGGATACTGCGCACGTCGGGGGTCTCCCAGCGTTGCATGCCGAGCATGGCGCGAAAGTCGCCCTTCTCGAAAGTGGGCAGTTCTAGCGGTGCACGACCGTAATACTCGTCGCCAAAGACCTTGTAGGTATCCAATTGAGGTGGGAAAGCCAGGGCCTTGATGCGTTGGGTGCTGAAGGTATTGAAGCCTTCATCCATCCAGGCATGACGGAACTCATCGTTGCCGACCAGACCGTACCAATACTGATGCCCGAACTCATGCACGGTCACCCCTTGAGGTCGCAAGGTGCGCTCAGCCATGCCCAATCGCCCGCCACCGGTAATCAAACGTGGATACTCCATGCCGCCGACGCGTCGGGCATCGTTAGCCGGATCCACGCAGGAGATGGTGGGATAAGGATAGGCGCCATACCACAGGCCGAAGTAGTAGATCGACTTGCCGAGGGCGTCGAAGTAACGCTCTGCCAAGGAGGCATGCTCCGGCTGCAGCAACAGAATCATTCTGGTCGGCGTGGGTCGTACCTCCTTGACGCTGCGGCCCAAAGCGGTGGCCACCCGTTGTTCCTCCTCCTCGTCGCGATACATCTCCGGAAGGAAATCGCGCTCGATCAACTCGGCCTCGGGATCGGCTGTCCAGGCGTAATCATGCACGTCTTCCGCCACGGTGTAGTAGGTGATGGTCCCGTCGTGGTTGGACTCGGCCTTGCCGCCACGGATCGACCCGCTGGTGACCACCTTGCCGTCGTAACGTTCTGGGAAGGTGAGGTTGACTTTATAGGTGGCGAAGTCGGCGTAGAACTCGGTGAGGTAGCGATATGGTGGGCAGTTCCATTGCATCTCGCCGTCGAGTGATTCGAATACGCCGAGTTTCGGGAACCACTGCGCTGCATGCACGAAGCCATCGCTGCCCCAGCCATTACGACGGAAGGCTCGTGGCATGGTGGCGACGAAATCCAGGCGCATCGAGACGCTGCCACCTGGCGGCACGGCGGCCGGCAAGTCAACCTTGGCGACAGTGCGGTCCAAGGGCGCACCTTGCTGCGGCAGGTATTGCCATTGCAGGTCTTGGGCATCGGCCAAGGAGCTGGCCGGATCCTGCCCTTCGGCAAGCATCGACAACAAGCGTACGTTGAAAACCTCGGTGCCTCCCCACTCGGCGGGTTCCTTGGTGTCGCCATGGCGACGTGCCTCATTCAACCACAGAGAATCTCGGTCGGCCCAGGCGTTGTTGTAGACGTGCCACTGCAGCTCACTGGTTGGGCTATCCGTGGTGTTGTTCCACTTGACCACGAGTGCACCGCGGATGGTCTTGCCGTCCTCTGCCAAGGTGATGTCCATCTCGTAAGACAGCAGCCTTGGGCTTTGCGCCGGAAGCGACGTCGGCAAGGCTTGATATGCGGGCTCCTGAGCACGAAATGCGATCCCGGCGATGGCGTCATCGCTGGAACCCAAGAGGACAATCAGTGCTAGTAGGACGGCAGGTAGCCGCATGCGACCATCCTACCGTCTAGGCTGCTACGATTCCGCCAAGACTTCCTGAGCAAGGCGGAGCGCTTAAACGTCGCCGTTGGCGCTGCGCATAGAACGGCGCAGGCGTGCAACCGCGTTCGAGTGGATCTGACTGACGCGTGACTCGGTAAGGTGCAGGCGTTCTCCGATGTCGCGCATCTTGATTCCCTCGCGGTAGTAGAGCGACATGACGATGCGCATCTTGTCAGGCAGCGCATCGATAGCCTCATGCAGCAGCTGATGCATGTCCTCCGCCTCCGCCTTCTGCGAGGTGGCGTGGGCCGCCAAGCTCTCGTGTCCGTCCTCATCGGTTGGGATCGCCACCATTGAAGGTGGCTCGGTGCCATTGGCGCGCGCCTTATCGCGCATTGAGCGGGGCAGGAAGTCCATACGACGTAGGTCGTCCAGAATCGAGCCGCGGATCCGGTGGTAGGCGTAGGTCTTGAAGCTGGCTCCCCGACTAGCGTCGTAGGATCGGGCAGCTCGCATCAGGCCGTACATGCCCGCGGCAAAGAGCTCTTCTTCAGAGACGCTTACAGGCAGACGTGGCTTGATTCGATTGACGACGTACCAAACCAGGTGGCGCCACTGGTCGATTTCGGCCTCGTACTTTGTGACTGGGGCTGGTGCGTCGGTCGTTGGTTCCGATGAAGGCGTTTGAGAAGTATTCATTGGGGTGCTTGGCAGCAAGGTTCTCAGGAAGTTGCTTTTCTATCGGCAGGAATGTCGCTTTTCTTTTGCAAGGATGTCGCTTTATGGAAAATTCTCAAATTTTTCAACGATTTCGCCATGTTTATGGTTTTTTTCAACATGCGGTAATAGCTATTAACAGCTGGAAGCCACGGAATTAAAGGCGGTTCTAGCTCCACCAATAGCGGCAAACCCAAGGGGGGAGAATCAAAAAGTGGAAATCCGCACCCGACATCGGCAAACTTTCCGCGTGGCAAAAAAGGCACACCTAACCGCCGAACAAATGGCGAAGTCTCAACGCGAAATCTCGGTTTCCGAGTTTTTCGCCAAGAACCGACACCTCCTGGGCTTCGATAATCCCAGCAAGGCACTCCTGACCACCATCAAGGAGGCCGTGGATAATTCCCTCGATGCCTGCGAGGAAGCTGGCATCCTGCCTGAGATTGTCGTTGAAATCCAACAACTTGAGGAAGACCGCTACCGCGTCGCAGTCGAAGACAATGGGCCTGGAATCGTGCGCGCGCAAATCCCGAATATCTTCGGCAAGCTGCTTTACGGCTCGAAGTTCCACAGCCGCCGCCAATCGCGTGGTCAGCAGGGCATTGGCATCTCTGCCGCCGGCCTCTACGGCCAGATGACCTGCGGCAAGGGCCCGCGAATCTGGTCGAAGACAAAGCGCGGCAAGATGCACGCCTTCGAGATGCAGATGGATCTCACGAAGAACAAGGCGCTCATCACCAAGGATGAGGAGCACAAGGATTGGCACCGTAAGCAGGGCACGCGCTTCGAGATCGACATCGAAGCCACCTACAAGCGTGGGTTGCGCTCGGTGGATGACTACATCAAGCAAACCGCGGTCTCGAACCCGCATGCCCAAATTCGTTACAAGGCTCCCACTATGGAGGAGCATCGGTTCTACGAGCGTGCGGTCAAGCAGGTGCCCGAACGTGCCGACGAAATCAAGCCCCACCCTTATGGAGTAGAGCTCGGTGAGTTAATGAAGATGCTGCGTAATACCAACTCGCGGTGGTTGAGCGGCTTTTTGCAGGAGGAGTTCTGTCGCGTCGGACCGAAGGTCGCCAAAGAAATTATCAAGGAAGCCGGCCTCGGCGAACGCTCCTATCCCACTCGCATCGCCCGCGAAGAAGCCAACAAGCTCTATCGCGCAATCCAGAAGACCAAAATCTCGTCGCCCCCCACCAATTGCCTATCACCGATCGGCGAAGAACGCATCCTGGAAGGGTTGCGAAAGGAATGCGACGCGGATTTCTACTCCGTCTCCACGCGTCCGCCATCGGTCTACCGCGGCAATCCTTTCCAGATCGAAGTCGGCATCGCTTGGGGTAAACCCGGCGGTGATCAACTGGATGTCGATGAAAAGGGCCGCATCAAGAAGAGCAAGCGGAAGCGCACCACCGACACCGAGGACCTGCTCGGCAACGCCGACGACACCATTCGTGTGCTGCGTTTCGCCAACCGCGTACCGCTGCTGTTCCAGCTTTCAGGATGTGGCTTCACCAAGTCGGTGATGCAAACTTCGTGGAAGAACTACGGCTTGAGCCAGTCCAAGAACGCGCTGCCGGTCGGTTCGGCGGTGATCTTGATCCACATGGCAAGCGTGTGGGTGCCATTCACGTCGGAGGCGAAAGAAGCCATCGCGCCGTATCCGGAGATCCTCAAGGAGGTCAAGCTGGCCTTGCAAGAAGCCGGCCGCAAGCTCGGCGTGCACATCCGCAAGGGCAAGAAGGTGGCGTCGGAATTCCAGAAGCGCAGCTACATCGAGAAGTACCTGCCGCATGTCGGCATCGGCCTGCAGGAGATCCTCGACATCAGCATTGAAGAACGCGAGGAAGTCGTCGAGGCGCTTCGTGAAACCATGGAAACTACCCGGAAGATCTAACGATGGCTGCCAAGAAGAAAGTGACCAAGAAGAAGGTGACCAAGAAGAAGGTGGCCAAGAAAACCACCAAGAAAGTGGTGAAGAAAGCCGCCAAGAAACGCAGCGTCGGTCCGGCCGAGAAGGTCGGCAAGAAGGACCTTAAGTCGGTGGCCCT